>NZ_JBEOSZ010000047.1:57691-63825 GCF_040303285.1 Streptomyces sp. NPDC096046
CGCGAGCACCGGGATGGCAGCCCTGACCGGCGCGGGGCGCTCCCGCCCGCGACGCGGGCCACGTCCGCTGACCTGTGTCGCGGCCGGGTCGGGTCGGGGAGGGTCCGGGGCGGGCCGTCAGGCTTCCCGGGCCGGGGTCATCGCCCAGCGGATGGTCCGGGTCAGGGCTCGGCCGGCGGGACGTACGGCGAGGTCTTCGACGACCGGCACCCGGGGCAGCCACAGCATGCCGCGCGCCCAGGGCGGGAGCAGGGTCACGGCGTTCGCGGCCAGCCCGCCGTAGAAGGGCCGGACGGCGAGGGGCAGCGGAGGCTGGAACAGCAGGAAGCGGGCGGCGGCCCGCGCCTCGGGCGTGGCCCGCAGCTCGGGCCGGTAGGCGGTCAGACGCTCGGCCAGTTCACTGCGGTCCCGCGGCGGGTCTGCCACCCCCAGCGCCTCGGCGACGCGCGCGGTGTCGGCGACGTAGGCGTCGTAGTCGGCGGCGTCCAGCGGCCGGGCCCCGTAGCGCTCGTGGGCGCGCAGGAAGCTGTCCGTCTCGGCGGCGTGCACCCAGCCCAGCAGATGGGGGTCGGCCGCGTGGTACGGCACGCCCTCGGAGCTCGTGCCGCGGATCCGTTGGTGGATGCCGCGCACCTGGTCGACGGCCTGCTGGGCGTCCGCGGCGGTGCCGTAGGTCGTCACGGCCAGGAAGGTGCTGGTGCGCTGCAACCGGCCCCACGGGTCGCCGCGGAAGCCGGAGTGCCCGGCGACGGCCGCCATCGCGAGCGGATGCAGCGACTGGAGGAGCAGGGCGGTCAGCCCGCCGATGAACATCGAGGCGTCACCGTGTACCGCGCGGATCGGCCGGTCCGGCCCGAACCAGCGCGGCCCGGGGGTGTGGTGGATACGGGCACGGGTCGCGGGTCCGCCCGGGCCCGCGACCCGGCGGAACAGGGCTTGGCCCAGCTGTTCACGGACTCCGGTCAGCACGGTGCGCCTCCCTTCCCCTGCTGACCAGTGTCCGGCATGACCGTGCCGTCCGGAGCTGCCGGCCCGGCCGCGTCAGGTCCCCGGCCCAGCCGCCGCACGGTCGGCCAGGCCACCGGCGCCGAGCGGCCCGGTGGGGCGGAGCGAGGCCGAAGTTTCCAGGCGCGGCAGTGCGCGGCGCGCCACGCGCAGGACCACCGGGGGCATGGCCGGGCGTATCGGCTGGGCCAGCCGCAGCCAGCCCGGCGCGTACATGGCCGTACGGCGGCGTTCCATGCCTTTGACCAGGCGGGCGGCGACCGTGTCCACGGGGTACACGCGGCGGGCCGGCGGGGGCATGTGCAGACGCAGTTCCCGCAGGACGTCGTACCGCTCGGCGTCGCGGATCATGTCGGTGTCCGTCCAGTTGAGGTAGGCGATGCCCACGCCCACCCCGCGGTGCGCCACCTCCGCGCGCAAGGAGTGCGCGAAGGCCTCGGCCCCGGCCTTGGAGGCGCAGTACGCGCTCATCAGCGGGGCGGCGCCGAGCGACGCGAGGGAGGCGACCTGGAGGAAGTAGCCCGCCGTGTCGAGCAGGTCCGGCAGGAACGCCCGGGCGGTGTGGGCGCTGCCGGTGAGGTTGACGTCGATCACCCGGCGCCAGGTGGCCGGGTCGGAGTCGAGGAGGGCGCCGCCCTCGGCGATGCCGGCGTTCGCCACGACGGCCGAGGGACGGCCGAGGCCGGCCCGCACGGTGTCCGCGGCGGCTTCCAGCGCGGACAGGTCGGTGACGTCGGCCTCCACGGCGAGGGCGGGGCCCGGCAGGGAGGCCGCCACCCCCTCCAGAACGGTCTTCTCATGGCCGACGAGACCCACCCGGGCACCGCGGCGGGCGGCCTCGCGGGCCAGGGCGGCGCCCACACCGCGGGCGGCTCCGGTGATGACGACGGTGCGCTCGGCGAGCGGGCTGCTGCTCATGGGCTGCCCTTCCTTCCCGTGCCGGATACGTCCCCGAGGGCCCCCGGTCAGTGCCTGACTCCGGTGCGGTCGCGGTGGGCGAGGAGCCGCTGGGCGCGGGCCAGGCCGGGGGACCGGTTGCGGCGCAGGGCGGCCCGCGCGGCGTTGGCTCCCGGCGCTCCGTGCACGCCGCCGCCCGGGTGGGCTCCGGAGGAGGCGAGGTACAGGCCGGGCACCGGGGTCTCGGGGCGGCCGGTGCCGGGCAGCGGACGGAAGACGAGCTGCTGGTGCAGTGCGGTGGTGCCGCCGTTGATGGCGCCGCCGGCGAGGTTGCCGTCGAGTGCCTCCAGGGTCGGGGGCGCGAGGATGCGGCGGCCGCGGATCAGGGAGCGGAAGCCGGGCGCGAAGCGCTCCACCTGGCGCTCGACCCGGTCGGCCATGAGCTCCTGGTCCTTGGTGTCCCAGCTTCCGGTGATCCCCTCGTCCGCGGCGTCGGCGCGGATCTCCTGGGGGATGTGGGTGTAGGCCCAGGCCGATTCGGTGCCCTGCGGCGAGCGGGTGGCGTCGGAGGTGGTCATCTGGCCGAAGATCAGGAACGGGCGGTCCGGGACCTGCCGCATGGCGATCTGGGCGGCGAAACGGGTCAGCTCGTCCATGCCGTCGGCGAGGTGCACCGTACCGGCCCGGGCGGCCTGCTCGGCCTGCCAGGGCACCGGGCCGTCGAGCGCCCAGTCGACCTTGAACGTGGCGAAGTCCCACTGGAAGCGGCGCAGGTCGTCGAGGAGCTGGGCGGGCAGGTGCGCGGGATCGACCAGCTCGCCGTACAGGGCGGGCACCGACACGTCCGCCAGCACCGCCCGCCGGGCCCGTACCGCGTCGCCCGTGGCCGTCCGCACGCCGACGGCGCGCCCGCCGCGGACGACGACCTGCTCGACGCGCTGCCCGCAGCGGACCCGCCCGCCGAGGCTCTCCAGACGCCGGACCAGAGCCGAGGTCAGCGCACCGGAGCCACCCGCCGGGACGGGGAAGCCGTAGGTCTGGCCCAGCATGGCCATCAGCCAGCCGAAGCCGCCGCTGCCCGCCGACTCGGGGGCGAGGTCGGCGTGCAGGGCGTTGCCGGCCAGCAGCAGACGCCCGCCCTGGCCGCGGAACTCCTCCTCCCCCAGGCGCCGCACCGGCAGCACCAGGGAACGGGCCATGCGCAGTCCGCCCGCCGCCCGCAGCCGCAGCGCCAGCCGTGCCGTCGCGCGGACGGGCGGGAACGGGGTGAACAGGGCCTCCAGGAGGCCGGGGCGCATGCCCTCCCACACGTCGTGCAGCCGCCGCCAGGCCGCTCCGTCACCCTGCTCGAAGGTGTCCAGGGACGCGGCGGTGATGTCGATGTTCCGGTCCAGAACGGCGCAGCCGCCGTCGGTGAGCGGGTGGGCCAGCACGCTGGGCGCGTGACTCCAGCGCAGTCCGTGCTCCTCGGGGCGCAGCGCGGCCAGGACGGGCGAGGCGGCCGCGAGGGGGTAGAAGGAGCTGAACAGGTCGTTGACGAAGGCCGCGTCGACGCCCCGGTCGTGGCGCACCGCGCCCCCCGGTTCGGGCTGCTCCTCCAGCACCTCGACGCTCCACCCGGAGCTCGCGAGGACGTTGGCGGCGACCAGCCCGTTGGGGCCCGCGCCGATCACCACGGCGTCAGGCATCGCGGCCGCCGTCCGCGTCGGACGCCACGGTCACCTGGCCCAGGGCCCGCCGGGTGTCTCCCGCTTGGCCCGCTTCGGCCTCGCACAACCGGGCCAGCCGGGTCAGCATGGCGCGGTGGCGCAACTGGATCAGCGCCTCGAATCCGACGTTGTGCAGCCGGCCGCCCGCGCCCATCAGCGGATGCTCGTCCACGATCACCAGACAGTGCTCGCCCCAGGGCCGCAGCTCGATCGCGATGCGTGCCGTGCCCAGCACACCGGCGTTTGCCTCCAGCTCCAGCCGGGTGCCCTCCTCGCAGTGGCGGACGACCGTCTCGTTCTCCAGGCACACCGGGCCGAGCCGGACCTCGTAGTGGATCGCCGCGCCGGTGCGCGGCCACTGTCCGCGTACGGGGTGGGACTCGGAGGTGCCCACCACCCACTCGGCGTAGCGACGGCCGTCGGCGAGGACGTCCCACACGGCGCTCGGCGGGACTCGGATCAGGCGATGGCGTACGGCCACGGATGCCTCCTGCTGGCTCGACCGGTTCTTCCGCCCCCGAGTGCCCCGTCGGGCCGGGTTCAACAGCCTGGTGCGCGGGGCGCCGGGCGGCGACCGGGGCAACCGTCGCGGCCCGGCGGGAGTCGAATTCCGCGAGGTGCGGCGAGGGGGCGGGGATGGCACGGTCGGACAGGGCATGGCGATGGGCACGGTGGCCGGCGGCGCACCACCGGTGGCGGGCCGGGCTGCGGTGGGCACGGTGACCGGCGGCGCACCACCGGTGGCCGGCCTGGCTGCGGTGGCTGCTGATGTCCGTCGTCTCGGTGATGGTCGGCACCGTCGTGGTCTTGGCGGGGCTTCCCGAGCGGACGATGGGGATCGGCGTCCTGCTCGTCCTGGCCCTGGACGACACGGTGGCCTGGTACGTGAAGCGGTGGTCCGCCGACGAAGAGGCTTCCGGCTGACGCCCGGTCCCTTTCCTTCAGGCTGTGCAGCCGGCGGGGCCCGCCCACTTTTCTTGGCTTCATCCCTTGACGGCCCGGGTGCGGTGGAGCACATTGGCGGCACTTTGAGAGCGCTCTCATCCCTGACCGAGAGGCCCCCACATGAGCGGAACCTCAAGCACCCCCCGCAGACCCCGCCCCTTGCGCCGGGCGTTCGTCGCCGTCGTCGGCACCCTCGGCCTCACGGTGGCCGCCGCCACGGTCGCCACCCCCTCGGCCGGCGCCTCCGCACCGCCGCCCCCGTCGGGTTGGACGCAGGTGTTCGCGGACGACTTCAACGGCGCCGCGGGCTCCGGCGTCAACACCTCCGACTGGCGGTACGCGACCGGCAAGGGCTACCCGGGCGGCCCCGCCAACTGGGGCACCGGCGAGATCGAGACGATGACGAACAGCACGGAGAACGTCTCGCTCGACGGCAACGGCAACCTGCGCATCACGCCCCGGCGGGATGCCGCCGGCAACTGGACCTCCGGCCGGATCGAGACCAACCGCACCGACTTCCAGCCCCCGGCCGGCGGCACCCTCCGCGTCGAGTCGCGCATCCAGGTGCCGAACGTCACCGGCGCCGCCGCCAAGGGCTACTGGCCCGCGTTCTGGATGCTGGGCTCCCCGTACCGCGGCAACCACTGGAACTGGCCGGCGGTCGGCGAGCTGGACATCATGGAGAACACCCAGGGCATGAACACGGTGTTCGCCACGATGCACTGCGGCACCTCGCCGGGCGGCCCCTGCAACGAGAACAGCGGTATCGGCGGTTCGACGACCTGTCAGGGCACCTCCTGCCAGGCCGGCTTCCACACCTACCGGATGGAGTGGGACCGCTCGACGAGTGTCGAGGAGATCCGCTTCTACCTCGACGGCGTCAACTACCACACGGTGCGCGCCAACCAGGTCGACGCGACGACCTGGAAGAACGCCACCGACCACGGCTTCTTCATCATCCTGAACGTCGCGATGGGCGGCGGTTTCCCCGACGCGTTCGGCGGCGGCCCGGACGCCGGGACGCAGCCCGGCCACGCGATGGTCGTCGACTACGTGCAGGTGCTGTCGTCCGGCGGCGGCACCACCCCTCCCCCGACCGGCGGCCGTGACGCCTACGGCACCATCCAGGCCGAGTCCTACGACGGCCAGTCCGGTGTGATCACCGAGACGACGTCCGACTCCGGCGGCGGTCAGAACGTCGGCGCCCTGGCCAACGGTGACTGGCTGCACTTCAAGGGCGTCGACTTCGGCTCCTCGGCGGCCCGGCAGTTCAGCGCCCGGGTCGCCGGCGGCGCGGCGGGCGGTGTCAGCGGGCTGGTCGAGGTGCGGCTGGACAGCCGGAGCAACCCGCCCGTCGGGAGTATCGCGGTGGGCAGCACCGGGGGCTGGCAGTCCTGGCGGACCGTCCCGGCGAACATCAGCGCCGTGACGGGCACGCACGACGTGTATCTGACCTTCACCAGCGGGCAGCCGGCGGACTTCGTGAACGTCCGGCGCGAGACCCCCTGACACCGGTGGCACCCGGGCGCAGCATGACCGGCCACCCCCTACTGACTCTCCGGTGGGTTAATCAGCCGC
>NZ_JBEOSZ010000048.1:0-62825 GCF_040303285.1 Streptomyces sp. NPDC096046
CGTCCCTGGACGACGGGGCGGGCACGTCCTGGCGGACCGCCTCCACCGCCACCTCGTACGACACCGTGGCCGGACGGGTCACCCAGGTCGACGACTTCGGCGACAACACCGCCGCGGCGGACAACCGCTGCACCCGCACCACCTATGCCACCAACAGCACCGACAACATCCTGAACCTGCCCGCGCGGGTCGAGACCGTCGCGAAGTCCTGCGCCGACCCCGTCGACCGCTCCAAGGACGTCATCTCCGACGTCCGTTCCGCCTACGACGGCGGTGCCTACGGCGCGGCCCCGACCAAGGGCGACGCCACGGCCACGGCCCTGCTGAAGAAGAACGACGGCACCACGGCCACCTACCTGGAGTCCGGGGCGACCTTCGACTCCTACGGCCGGGTCCTCACCAGCACCGACCTGACCGCGAACGTCACGGTCACGGGCACGGCCGCACCAGTCCGCACCGCCCGCACGGACGGCCGTACCACCACCACCGCCCGCACGCCGACCACCGGCTTCGTCACGAAGACGACCACGACCACACCGCCGGCGAAAGCCGGGGACGCGACCACGGCACTGGTCAGCTCCGCCACCCACGACCTGAAGCGCGGGCTGCCACTGACCCAGACCGACGCCAACGGCAAGGTCACGACCTTCACCTACGACGCGCTCGGCCGCTCCTCGAAGGTGTGGCTCGCCGACCGGCAGACGACGCTGACGCCGACGTACGAGTTCGACTACCTGGTCACCGACGGCCAGCCGGTCGCCGTCGTCACCAAGGCGCTGGGCACCAACGGCAGCCAGGTCGCCGCGTACAGCCTGTACGACGGTTTCCTGCGCCAGCGCCAGACGCAGAAGCCGGGCCCGGACGGCGGGCGACTGCTTTCCGACGTCTTCTACAACGAACGCGGGCTGACCGCCAAGACCTTCGAGACCTACTACTCCACCGGCGCCCCCTCACGGACCCTGTTCAAGCCCGCGGACGCGCTCTCGGTCGAGACCCAGACCCGCACCACGTTCGACGGCATGGGCCGCCCGACCGTGAGCGAGCAGATCGCGGGCAACGGCGACGGCGGCACGGCGCTCGGCACGACCCGCACGATCTACGGCGGAGACCGCACGACGGTCGTGCCGCCGGAGGGCGGAAGCGCCACCACGACCGTCACCGACGCCCGGGGGCGGACCACGGAGCTGCGCCAGCACCACACCCGCTCCGAGCAGGCGGCGTTCGACACCACCCGCTACGGGTACACCCCGCGCGGCGAGCTGGAGACGCTGACCGACCCGGCCGGCAACGTCTGGCGATACACCTACGACCTGCTCGGCAACCTCAAGACGACCGTCGACCCGGACCGGGGCCCCAGCTCCAGCGAGTACGACGACCGCGGTCAGGTCCTGTCCATCTCCGACGACCGGTCCACCGACCTGTACTACGTCCGCGACGGGCTCGGTCGGCAGACCGAACTGCGTGAGAACAGCGCCACGGGCACGCTGCGCGCCAAGTGGGTCTACGACACCATCAGCGGCGCGAAGGGACACCTGGCCGAGTCCACCCGCTACGTCGGCTCCGAGGCGTACACCAACAAGGTCGTGGCCTACGACCGCCTGTACCGCGTGCTGCGTTCGACCGTGACGATCCCCGCGAGCGAAGGGGCGCTCGCCGGCACCTATCTGTCGGCCACTGCCTACAACGTGGACGGTTCGGTGCGCACGACCGGCTCCCCGGCCGCGGGCGCCCTGCCCGCCACCACGGTGGCGTTCACCTACGAGGACCAGACCCAGCGGCCGATCGCGCTCAGCGGCAGCCAGGGAATCGACGTCGCCACCAGCTACAGCCTCACCGGCAATCCGCTGCAGTTCGAGCTGTCCAACAACGGCGGCAAGAAGACCTGGGTCACCAACACCTACGAGTGGGGCACCGAGCGTCTGGCCACCTCCCGGGTGGACCGTCAGGACGTGGCGGGCGTCGACCGTCACAACACCTACGGCTACGACCAGATGGGCAACATCCTGTCTGTCTCGAACGTCTCCCGTTCCGGCACGGACACGCAGTGCTTCGACTACGACTACCTGCGCCGCATGACCACGGCCTGGACCCAGTCCACGACCACCTGTGCCACAGCACCGAGCGGACAGACGGTCGGCGGTCCCGCGCCGTACTGGCACTCCTACACCTACGACAAGGTGGGCAACCGGGAGACCGAGACCCTGCACGACGTCACCGGTGACACGGCGAAGAACACCGTACGCACCTACGACTACCCGGACCCGGGCAAGCCGCGTCCGCACGCCGTGAACACGGTGACCCAGACCGGGCCCGGCGGCACCGCGCAGGACTCCTACGGCTACGACGTCGTCGGCAACACCGACACCCGCACCCTCGCGGGCACCACCCAGGACCTGGACTGGGACGCCGAAGGCCACTTGGTCAAGGTGACCAAGCCGGTCGAGGGCAAACCCGACGACGTCACCGAGTACGTCTACGACGCGTCCGGCAACCGGCTCATCGCACGCACCTCGAAGGAGAACACGCTCTACCTCGGCGCCACCCGGATCACCGTGGCCAAGGGCGGCACCACCGCCGAGGCCACCCGAACCCTGGACCTCGGCAGCGGGCACCAGGCCGTGATCGACAACGACGGCTCGGTCTCGTTCACCATCGCCGACCACCTCGGCACGGGACAGCTGGCGGTCGACGCGGGAAGCCAGCAGCTGACGCAGCGTCGCATGCTGCCCTTCGGCGGAGTACGCGGCACCGAGCCGAGCACCTGGCCCGGTGTGCAGGGCTTCGTCGGCGGTGTCGACAACAGTGAGTCCACCGGGCTGACGCACCTGGGCGCACGGGAGTACGACCCAGCGACCGGCCGGTTCCTCTCGGTCGACCCGCTGCTCACCCCGGGCGATCCGCAGGCGCTGAACGCCTACGCCTACAGCAACAACAGCCCGCTCACGTTCAGCGACCCCGACGGCCTCCGCTGCATCCACGGTGCGCCCGGCGGCGGAGCGGACGGCATCTGCGCGGGCGTCGAAGGCGACACCGACGGCGTCATCAACGGCAGCTCCAACAACTGTCAGCGGACGCAGTCCTGCTACGACACCGCGGTCAAGATGTCGCAGGAGGCCAGGAGGAACGGCACCTACGGCAAGAAGCCGATCGTCATCGCGCCCAAGGGTGACTCGATCACCATCCAGGGCGTCTACATCCCGACCCAGGCGGAACTCGCCGAGCACTTCCCGTACTACCACGAGCGCCTGGACTACCAGCACAACCTCCAGAACTGGGCGCGAACCCGGTGCTCGAGTCTGAGCGTCGCGGGCTCGGAGTTCTGCTCCGCCGTCGGCAAGCTCGGCTGGTTCGGCGACCAGAACGGGCCGGGGATCCTGGAGGTCCTGGGCGTCGACGACTACGTCGGCTGCGCCCAGGGCTCCGGCAGCGCCTGCAAGGCCGCGGCGGTCGACTTCGGCATCGCGGTGGGCACCGGTCTGCTCGGCAAGGGCGCCAAGATCGTCTTCAAGGGCTTCAAGGCGGCCCTGAAGAAGACGGACAACGTTCCCATCCAGTGCCTCGTCGGAGGCGGTCGGCACAGCTTCACGCCCGGCACACACGTGCTGATGTCCGACGGTTCGAGCAAGCCCATCGAGGACGTCCGGCTCGGTGACAAGATCGTGGTCACCGACCCGGAGAGCGGTCTGACCACGACACGGACCGTCGTCGCCACCATCATCACCAAGGACGACAAGCACTTCGTCGACCTCACGGTTTCCCGCGAGGGCGCCCGGGACACGCAGTCACTGACGTCCACGACGACGCACCCGTTCTGGTCGCCCTCCGAGGGCACCTGGATCGACGCCGGCCACCTCACGCCGGGTATGACGCTGCGCACCGTCGACGGCGGCACGGTCCGGGTCGAGAAGACCCGCGAGTACCACAAGCTCCAGCGCACGCACGACCTCACCATCGACGACATCCACACGTACTACGTCGTCGCCGGTACGACCCCGCTCCTCGTGCACAACGACGATGGCGGGTTCGACTGGGAAAAGGGTCTGGAGGACATGCAGTGGGACTCGGGCGACCTGGACGACGACGGCTATCACGCGCCGCGCGGCAACCAGGCCGAGAACAAGGAGTTCAATGACGCTCTGAAGAAGATCGAAGGCGAAATGGGCCGCAAGGTCACCCCGGCGGAGCGCCGCATGCTGCACGACAGAGTCAGCGGCCAGGGGTACGGCTACCATCGCATCGTCGAGGAAGGCAGGGGATTGTTCGGTGGCTGCTGAGATACAGCTGGACGAGATCACCCGGATCCTGACGGGTACCGTCGTCCGCTCCGTCGGCAGAGCAGCGGACATGGGCGTCGTCGAGTTCGACGGCCTCCAGGGCGAGACGGTCATGATCCACATGCAGTGCCCGTTCCGGATCGTACGGAGCGGGAGGATCCTCGTGGGGTCCAAGGACATGCGGTACGCCCAGAAAGGGGCGGGCCCCCAGGCCTTCGACGAGTTCCGCATGATCTACGACGCCCAGGCCACCACGCTCAATCGAGTACTCGGACAGCTCCGCCCCCGCGTCGACGGTGTGACCGTCGGCGCGGCGGGTGAGCTCACCGTGAGCTGGGAGCAGGCGTTCCGGCTTGAGGTGTTCCCCGACTGCTCCGGAACGATAGAAGCCTGGCGGGCCTTCGTCCGTGGTGGTGCCCACCACGGATTCCCGCCGGAGACCGTCTGACACGGTCCGGCATCACCACTCGGCCCCCTGCTCCCCAGTACTCAGGAGCAGGGGGCCGCAGTGTATGCCTCACGCCCGAGCGGAAGCAGCGCCTGGCAATGAACTCGAATGAGCGGGAAGACCGGTGGATCCTGGGGCTGCGAGGCCTCCTGGTCACTGAGGTCCGGCAGACAGCGCATCCTCCGCGGCGCGTTCTGGCGTCGGCCGATGGCGCGGAGCTGAAATTCGACGCAATGGCGGAGCTGACGGACGGGCCGGCATCCGCTCCGGGTGCGTCGTATTCGATACCGGGCACCATCTGAACGTCCGCGGAGATGATCCCGAAGGGACCCGGGGCCGGAGAGCCGCGCGCCCGGAAGCCGGGGGCGGCACCCGACCGTACGCCCGCCCCGCATATGGTGATCCGGTGAACGGCCCCGAGGATGTCGAACGCCCGGACTCCCACCGGGTCTTCAACCGGAGCGGGCAGGCCCTGGTCGCGTCTCGGTGCGAGGGAGGGGTGACGAGGCGATCCGGGCCTCTCGGCAACCGCTCTTGCCCGACGGCGAGATGCCGCCACGAGGTCGGCTGACGGCCCCGGCACCGGCCCCGGCTCAGCCCAGCATCCGCCGCAGCGCGTCCCGCAGCGCCACCCGCTCACCCTCGGAAAGCCCGGCCAGGGGCTCCCGGGCGAACCGCAGTGACTCCCGCAGGCTCCGGGCCACCCGCCGTCCCTCCGGCGTGGCCGCCGCCACCTTCACCCGGCGGTCGGCGGGCGCCGGCTGCCGCTCGACCAGCCCCCGGGCCTCCAGCCGGTCGACGATGCCCGTCACATTGGACGGCTCGCACTTCAGCTGCTGGGCCAGCCTCCGCATGGGCAGCGGTTCGAGGCACAGCAGGCTGAGCAGCCGGGCCTGCGCGCCGGTCAGGGCGTGCTCGGCCGCCGCCGACTCGTAGTCCTCGTGGAACCGCGCCACGACCTCCCCGATCAGTTCGACGACCTCGACGGTCAGCGGATCCGGGCGGTTGGTCATGTTCTGGGGCGTCGGTGTGGTGGAGGCCATGCCGTCGAGGGTACCCGGTTATTTGACAACCTGAAATTTTCAGGAGCATGGTTGTTTCAGGTACTGAAACATTCATCGAGCCAGTGAGGTAAGGCGCATCATGACCGACACCCCCACCCTCCCCGCCGTCAGCCGCGAGTGGCACCTGGCGAGCCGTCCCGTCGGCTGGCCGAAGCCCGAGGACTTCGCCTTCGTCGAGGTGGAGGTCCCGCAGCCGGGCGAGGGGCAGGTCCTCGTCCGGAACAAGTACCTCTCCGTGGACCCGTACATGCGCGGCCGGATGAGCGACGCGAAGTCCTACGTGGCCCCGTTCGAGCTCGGCAAGGTCATGCAGGGCGGCGCGGTCGGCGAGGTCGTGGCCTCGAACGCCGAGGGGCTGTCCGTCGGGGATCACGTGCTGCACTTCTTCGGGTGGCGTGAGTACGCGGTGGTCAACGGGAAGAACGCCGTGAAGGTGGACCCGGAGGCCGCGCCGCTGTCGACGTACCTCGGTGTGCTGGGCATGACCGGCCTGACCGCCTACGCGGGCCTGCTGCGCACCGCCGCCTTCAAGGAGGGCGACACCGTCTTCGTGTCCGGTGCCGCCGGCGCCGTGGGCGGCCAGGTCGGGCAGATCGCCAAGCTGAAGGGCGCCTCGCGGGTCATCGGCTCCGCCGGGTCGGACGAGAAGGTCAAGCTCCTCATGGAGGAGTACGGCTTCGACGCCGCCTTCAACTACAAGGACGGGCCCGTCGGCAAGCAGCTGCGCGCCGCCGCCCCCGACGGGATCGACGTCTACTTCGACAACGTCGGCGGTGACCACCTGGAGGCGGCCATCGGCTCCCTCAACGAGGGCGGCCGGATCGCCGTCTGCGGCATGATCTCCGTCTACAACAACACCGAGCCCGCCCCGGGACCGAAGAACCTCGCCCGCCTGATCGCCACCCGCGGCCGTATCGAGGGCTTCCTGGTCGGGGACCACTACGACCTGCAGCCGCAGTTCGTGCAGGAGATCGCCCCCTGGGTCGCCTCCGGTGAGCTCAAGTACCGGGAGACCGTCGTCGAGGGCATCGAGAACAACCTGGAGGCGTTCCTGGGTGTTCTGCGCGGCGACAACACCGGGAAGATGATCGTCAAGCTCTGACGCCTCCCCTTGCGATTTCGGCATGCGGTAACTTGTTTCCGAATCCGGCCCGGGCCCGGGCGCGAGCCGCGGCGGACGAGCGAAGGAACACCACCGCATGCCGATCCAGCAGTCCGACGTCCTGTACACCGCCGTCGCCACCGCAGAGAACGGGCGCGACGGCCGGGTCGCCACCGACGACGGCACGCTCGACCTCGTCGTCAACCCGCCGAAGGAGATGGGCGGGAGCGGCGCCGGCACCAACCCGGAGCAGCTGTTCGCCGCCGGGTACAGCGCCTGCTTCCAGGGCGCTCTCGGAGTCGTCGCCCGCCAGGAGGGCGCCGACCTCACCGGTTCGACCTTCCCCAAGCTCTCGACTTCGTTCGAGCAGGGGAGACCCCTATCGCGAAGGTCGGCCTCGGCAGGAACGGGGACGGCTTCGGGATCATCGTCGAGATCTCGGCCGACATCCCCAGGGCCGACCGGGGCACCGCCCGGTCGCTGATCGAGAAGGCCCACGAGGTGTGCCCGTACTCGAAGGCGACGCGCGGCGACATCACCGTGACGCTGGTCTGACGACAGTCGTTGCACAGACGGAGGCCGCACCCTTGGACGTGGGGTGCGGCCTTCGCCCGTGCCGTGCCCTGCCCGGGTTCAGCGGGCGAGCGCCGCGGTGTGGACCGCCCGCACCAGGCGGTCGTTCTCCGGGGCTGCCCCGCCGGGGAAGGCGAACCGGCGGCGCGTGTAGCCGTAGGCGAGGCCGCTCCACGGGTCCGCGAACGCCTGGGAGCCGCCCGCGCCGCTGTGCCCTATCGTCCCGGCCCCGAGGAACGGGTGCCACGTGTCAGCCGTCATCTGGAAGCCCAGCCCGAACGACTTGTGCGCCCGGACCACCAGGTCGTAACCGGCCGAGTGGAACTGGCCGAACTCCGCCACGGTGTCCGGCTTCAGCAGCGCCGGCTGCTCGCCCACCTCGCTGATCGCCGCCGCGTACATCCCCGCCAGACCCCGCGCGGAGGCCACTCCGCCCACCGACGCCGGACCCTTCGCCCGGATCAGCGGCACGTTCGGAAGGGAGACCAGGTCGGTCGGCTCGGTCGCGTTGCGGTTGAACGCGATCGAGGCGAGCGCGTGCGGGCCCGTCGGCGTGGCATCGAGGAGGGCCTGCTGCCGCGGGGTCGGGTCCATCGGCTGGGTGCCGCGGAAGCGGGGCTCCTCGGACGCGGGCAGGCCCAGGTGGAAGTCCAGGCCGTACGGGCTCCTGATCCGCTCCTGGTAGACCTCCTGGAGCGTGCGGCCGGTCGCACGGCGCACGACCTCACCGGCCAGGGCCCCGGCGACCAGCGCGTGATAGCCGAACGCCGTGCCGGGGCGCCAGAACGGCCGCTGGTCGGCGAGACGCTCGGCCAGCTGGCGGTCGTCGGCCAGCTCCGCGAGGGTGAAGCCGCTGTCCGTGCCGACCACGCCCGCCCGGTGCGCCAGCAGATCCCGCAGGGTCAGGGCGCCCTTGCCCTCGGCCGCGAACTCCGGCCAGTAGTACGTCACCTTGCGGTCCAGTTCGAGCGTGCCGTCCTGGACGAGCAGAGCCACGACCAGACAGGCGGCGCCCTTGGTGGACGAGAACACACCGTAGAGGGCGTCCGCGCCGGTCCCCGCCCACAGATCGACGACCTTCCGGCCGTGGACGTAGGCGCACAGCTGCCCCTCGTAGTCGGCTCGCTCCCCGGCGACGAACGCGGCGAACTCCTCGCGCACCGCCTCGAAGCCGTCCGCCACGGTGCCGTGGATCTCCTGCGTCATCCGCTCTCCTCAACTGAACCGCTGTGTGCCACTGTGAACAATGCCCTCGCCACCTGCGGGAACTCCCCCTCGTAGTGGTTCGGTGGGGGTGACGATCGGCGCGGGTCCCGCAGGAACGGTTCTCAAGGTGCGCACGCGTACCTCCTCCGGGGGCTTCCTGAGATCGGTACGGCGAGGTGTACCGGTTCGACTCAACGGCAACAAGGGCGCCTTGGTGTCACCGGTGACCCGGACGCCTCCACCCGGCGCGCCCCCGCCCGGCCCGGCGACCCGTGACCGTGGTGTGACCGGAGCGCGTCGAGAGCACGACAGGGGCCCGGATAGGGTCGACCCATGCGCGATCTGGGGACGGGTTTCCGGTACTTGCTCAAAGGCCAGCGATGGGTGGCCCGGCACGGCAAGCAGTACGGCTTCGGGCTGCTCCCGGGCCTGATCACCCTCGTCCTGTACGCGGCGGCGCTGGTCGCGCTGGCCCAGTGGGGCGAGGACGCCGTCACCTGGGCGACGCCCTTCGCCGACGGCTGGTCCGGCCCTTGGCTCGGCCTCTTCCGCGGCTTCCTGACCGCCGTGCTGTTCGCCCTCGCCCTGCTCCTCGCCGTCGTGACGTTCACCGCGGTGACCCTGCTGATCGGGCAGCCCTTCTACGAGAACCTCTCCGAGAAGGTCGACCGTGACGTGTCGCCGGACGGGCACGCCCCCGAGTCGGGCCTGCCGCTCTGGCGCGAACTGTGGATCTCCGCCCGCGACAGCCTCCGGATCGTGGTGCGGGCCGCCCTGTGGGGTGTGCTGCTGTTCGCCTGCGGCTTCATCCCGGTGGCCGGGCAGACGGTCGTCCCGGTGCTCGGGCTCCTCGTCACCGGGTTCTTCCTCACCGAGGAACTGACCGCCGTCGCCCTCCAGCGCCGCGGCGTCGAACTGCGCACCCGCCTCGCCCTGCTGCGCTCCCGGAAGACCCTGGTCTGGGGCTTCGGCACACCGCTCGCGGTGTCCTTCCTGGTGCCGTT
Organism: Streptomyces sp. NPDC096046; assembly: GCF_040303285.1. Lineage (NCBI taxonomy): Bacteria > Bacillati > Actinomycetota > Actinomycetes > Kitasatosporales > Streptomycetaceae > Streptomyces > Streptomyces sp. NPDC096046. The sequence continues at coordinate 9,672 of NZ_JBEOSZ010000048.1, forward strand.
CGTCGCCGTGTTCCTGATGCCGGGCGCGGTCGCGGGCGCCACCCTCATGGCGCGTGACCTGCTGGGCGAGGAGATCGACGAGGGCGGCGCGGGCGGCCGGAAGGGCGACGGGGCCGTCACGCCCTTTCCGCAGCCACCCTCAGGATCGCCTTCACCTGGGCGATGATGTCCAGTCGGTTGCGCACGAACTCCGGGTCGGTGATCTGCGTGGTGTTCCCGGCGCCGAACTGCAGCACCGGTGTGTGCACATGCCCGCCCGGCAGGGTGTCGTGCAGCCCCAGCCGGTCCCGCAGCAGCGTCGCCCGGTAGGCGATCTCGTTGGAGAGGTAGTCCCCGCCACCGCCCGCGCGAGCGGTGGAGCCGGGCGTCGGCCCGTCGGGGCGTACGACGGGCTCGGTGCCGCCGGCCGGGATCTCGGTGACGCCGGTGTTGTCGTACACGGGGAAGCGGCCGGTGTGTGCGGCGACGATCTCCCGGTACGGCAGGGTGGTCGTCGTCCACTGCGGCTGCGAGGCCGGGTCGCTCACCGGAACGGTCTCGGTGCGGCCGATGCCGTCGTTGTCCCCGAAGCCGCCCCGCCAGGCCCCGTTGGTCCGCTCGATGTCGAACCTCCCGGCCCGGCCCTGGCTCACGGTCGTGAACAGGTCGGTCCCCGGCAGGTGGGGTCGCAGGGTCCGCTCCACGGTGCCGTCGGTGAAGTCCCGCCAGCGCACCGGGAAGACGGCCGTCTCGATCCGGGCCGGGCCGTCCGCCGTCTCGATCACCGTGCCGTCGAGGGCCAGCGCGGTGGCGCCGGACGGGTTGGAGATGCGGATGTCCCGGTCCAGCGTGAACGGGTCGAAGCCGGTGAGCAGGATCTGCTTCAGGCCCTTGCCGTGCGGACGGCCGATGGTTTCCTGGCCGCGCGAGGTGCGCTCCAGCCGGTCCAGCAGCGCGGCCCGCTGCCGGTCCGTCAGACCGAACTCGGGCTCCCAGGTGCGCACGTCACGCGTCATGCCGAGCCGCGCCCAGTACAGGGGCCGGTCGTCGTCGCGGCTGAGGTCCCCGGCGAGGGGGCCCCGACCCTGGGCCCGGTCGACCGCACGCTGCCACAGCCGCGTGCCCTCGCGCGTGACCGCCCGGCGGGCCTCCCCGTAGGAGCGGGCCGCGTCGAGGGCCCGGGCCAGTCGCGGTGCCACGGTGTCGAATCCGGAGCGGCGCAGGATCTCCCGGGGCACCGCTCGGTCGAGCCGCTGCTCCTCGACGGTGGGAGCGGGTGCCGCCCGGGCGGCGCTCGCGGCCGTCGGGGTGGTGAAGCCGGCCAGCAGGGCGAGGCCGAGGACGCCGAGACGAACGCGTATGGAATTCAAGGGTGTTCGGGCCTTCCGTCGCGGTGGGGGGGGGGGGTCGGTGCCGGACGGCCGCAGTATCGCGTGACGGGCGCGGTCCACGCCATGGGGCGGGTCGTGCGGGGCTCGTGTGGGTCACAGGCGGGGATCCTCGCCGTCGCCTCCCGCACCGCGTCCAGGAAGGCCGAGGCGGCGGGGGTCGCGGACCGGCCGCGCACGGTCGCCGCGTACATCGCCCGGTAGCTCAGTCGCCGCCCTCACCGAGCAGGGTCAGGAAGTCCCGGAACGCCGACGCCTTGTCGAGCGACTCCGTTTCCAGCAGCCACTGGTACGGCAGCCCGTCCGCCCCGCCCGCTGGCCGGCCGGTTTCGCGGCCGTCGGGGCCGCACCGGGCGACAGCGCCGAGGCCGTCGTCGAACTGCCGCGCCGCGCCTTCGAGATCTGGGACGATGCGACCGGATCGTGGTCGTTTGTGAAGGGTTCGTACGGGATCCAGGTCGGACGCTCGTTCGCCGACCGCAGGATCAGCGCGACGATTAACGTCTGATCCGGGACGAGTTCCCCGCCGAGCAGCCCCGGTCCGGGACCTGACCTCCGGACCGGGGCTCGCGGTCGGCCACCCGGCACCTCAGCGGGTGCCGAACCCGTACACCGTCTCCGAGCGGTACACCGCGCCCGGCCGCAGCACGGTCGTGGGGAAGTCCGGCCGGTTCGGCGAGTCGGGGAAGTGCTGAGTCTCCAGCGCGATGCCGTCGCCGGGCGCGAAGGGCGCGCCCAGGTGGTCGGCGGTGTACAGCTGGAGGCCGGGCTCGGTGGTCGCCACCGTCAGCACCCGCCCGGACACCGGGTCGTGCAGCTCGGCGACCGCCACCGGAGTGTCCGTCACGCCCTTGTCGAGCACGAAGTTGTGGTCGTAGCCGGAACCGGTCTTGCGGGCCTCGCGGAAGTCGAAACGCGTGCCGGTCACGTCGTCCGGCTCGCCGGCCGGGATCAGGTCCGCGTCGACGGGCGTGTACCGGGAGGCGGCCAGCCGCAGCTCGTGGCCGCCCGCGTCACCGGAACCCGACAGGTCGAAGTAGCTGTGGTTGGTCAGGTTCACCACGGTCGGCGCGTCCGTCACCGCCTCGTACGCGATCCGCAGCGCCCCGCCCTCGCCGAGGGTGTACGTCGCCGAGACCTCCAGCCGCCCCGGGAACCCCTCCTCGCCGTGCGGGCTGACCCGCGTCAGCCGCACGCCGTGCGCGACGGGCTCCGCCCGCCACCCCCGCTTGTCGAAGCCGTGCGCCCCACCGTGCAGCGAGTTCGGCCCGTTGTTCGGTACCAGTGCGTACGTCCGCCCGTCCAGGGTGAACCGGCCGCCGGCGATCCGGTTGGCGTAGCGCCCGACGAGGGCGCCGAGGTACGGCTCCGGGTGGGCGAGATACCCGTCGAGCTCCGGGAACCCCAGCACCACGTCCCCGGACCGGCCCTCCCGGTCCGGCACCTCCACGGACTGCACGATCCCGCCGTACGACAGGACCCGCACCCGCACGCCCGCCCGCTCCAGGGTCCAGCGGGTGCACCGGGGACCCGTCGGAAAGTGTTCCGAAGAGTTCCTTCATGTGCGGAACTCTAGGACAGAGTCCGGCTCAGGGGTTCTTCGCGGTGACCGTGCGGTACGCGATCTCCGCCAGCCGTGCCTGTCCGTTCACGCTGGGGTGGAAGTAGTCCCAGCGGCTCAACTGGGCCACGCCGAAGCGGTAGTCGTGCACCGCGCCCCCGTCGTAGCGGCACCGCTCGTCCTCGGCGCAGACCTCCTTGAGGACCTTGTTGTAGTCCTCCACCCGCTGGTGCACCGTGTTCCGCCGCAGGGTCGCCGCCGAGTCCAGGGCGTCCGGCTCGCCCAGCATCGACGGGCAGATGCCCAGCTTCCACACCTGCTTGCCCATCGGGCTGTCACGGCCCTCGGACCACAGCCGCTTCAGGTCGGGCACGCTCGCCACGAACACCTGCGCCTTGGGCAGCGCCTCGCGCAGACTGCGCAGGGAGTCCTCGAAGTCGGCGCGGAAGGCGGAGACCGGAGTCATCGCCGAGGGCGTGGCCCGGCAGGCGTCGTTCGCCCCGACCATCACCGTCACCAACTGTGGTTTCCGCCGCACCGCCTGCGCCATCTGCCCGGGCAGATCGGCCATCCGCGCCCCGGTCACGGCGTAGTTCCAGCTCCGCCGGGCGGCCCCGGTCCTCCCCAGCAGCCGCACCGCGAGCGAGTCGACCTCGGGGCTCGTCCCGGTCGCCCAGGACGCCTCCGGACAGTCCGACAGCACGTCACAGGCGTCGAACCCCCGCGTGATGGAGTCACCGACGGCGGCCAGGGAATCCGGACTTCGGTCCCACAGGGGCGTCGGCTTCGGCGACGGCTTCGCCGTCTCGGACGGGGCCGCGGCGTCACCGCCCACGGCATCACACCCGGCGGCGCCCAGCACGGCCGCCGCGACCACGGCCAGAACGCCCCGAGTGCGACGGCCTCGCTCCCGCATATCCGGTCCATCCCCTCGCCACGCCGTGCCTGTCCCTCCAACCCATCACAACGCATGAGGGTTCCCGGCCGAGCAGGTGCAACGGCTCACACCCGTACAAGCGTCCCCCTGGGTGAATGGCGGGCGTTTCCCGGCACCTGGACCGACCGTACGTCACACTCCTTGCGCCCCCGCACGGTAGCCTCGCCATCAACGTGACCCCCCGGTCACAGCCGTTCCGCCCGTTAGCACCATGTCCCGCTCTGCCCGGAGGTTCCGGTGACGACACGTGGAGTTCTGTACGTGCACTCCGCGCCGCGCGCGCTGTGCCCGCACGTCGAGTGGGCCGTCGCCGGGGTGCTCGGCACCCGCGTCAGCCTGGACTGGATCCGCCAGCCGGCCGCACCGGGCACCTGGCGCTCGGAGTTCTCCTGGCGGGGCCAGGCGGGTACGGCGTCCAAGCTGGCCTCGGCGCTCCGCGGCTGGCACCTGCTCCGCTTCGAGGTCACGGCGGAACCCTGCCCCGCGGCCGAGGGCGAGCGCTACAGCTGCACCCCCGACCTGGGCATCTACCACGCCGTCACCGGCATCCACGGCGACATCCTCATCCCCGAGGACCGGCTGCGCGCGGCGCTGCTGCGCAGCCAGCGCGGCGAGAGTGACCTGGAGGCCGAGCTGAGCAAACTCCTCGGCAAGCCCTGGGACGACGAACTGGAGCCGTTCCGCTACGCCGGGGAAGGCGCCCCGGTCCGCTGGTTGCACCAGGTGGTGTAAACGCCCTCAGGGGCGCGGGGCTGTTTCGACGTGAGGCTCCGCCGCGTGGGCGCGAACACCCCCACCGGCCCGCACCCGGCACACGACGTCACAGAAACGGCGATGGCCCGAACCCCCTCAGGGAGTTCGGGCCACTCCATGCTCGGGATCAAACCGTCCGGAACGCCAGCACCACGTTGTGCCCGCCGAAGCCGAACGAGTCGTTCAGCGCGGCGATGCGGCCCTCGACCGGCAGCTTGCGAGCCTCACCGCGGACGACGTCGGCGTTCGCCTCGGCCTCCGGGTCCAGGTTCTCGACGTTGATGGTCGGCGGGGCCACCCGGTGGTACAGCGCGAGCACGGTCGCCACCGTCTCGACACCACCGGCACCGCCCAGCAGATGACCGGTCATCGACTTCGTGGCGGACACCGCGAAGTGGTCGGCGTCGTCGCCGAACACCTTCCGCAGCGCCTTGAGCTCGGCGATGTCACCGGCCGGCGTGGACGTCGCGTGCGCGTTGACGTGCACGATCTCCGCCGGGTCCAGGTCGTTGCGCTCCAGCAGGTTCTGCAGGGCGTGCGAGATGCCCCGCCCCTCCGGCTCCGGCTGCACGATGTCGTGCGCGTCGGCGGAGATGCCCTGCCCGACCGCCTCGGCGTACACCCGGGCCCCGCGCTTGGCGGCGTGCTCGGCGGACTCCAGGACGACGACACCGGCGCCCTCACCGAGGACGAAGCCGTCACGGGCGGTGTCGTACGGACGCGACGCGCCCTGCGGGTCGTCGTTGTTCTTGGACATCGCCATCATGTTGCCGAACGCGGCGATGGGCAGCGGGTGGATCGCCGCCTCCGTGCCACCCGCGACGACGACGTCGGCGCGGCCGGTGCGGATCATCTCGATGGCGTAGCCGATGGCCTCGGCGCCCGAGGCGCAGGCGGAGACCGGGGTGTGCACGCCCGCCCGGGCGCCCACGGCCAGTCCCACGTTGGCCGACGGGCTGTTGGGCATCAGCATGGGCACGGTGTGCGGGGAGACGCGGCGGACGCCCTTCTCCTTCAGCACGTCGTACTGGTCGAGCAGGGTCGTCACGCCGCCGATGCCGGAGGCGATGACCGCGCCCAGCCGGTCGGGGTCGATGCCGGGGTCCTCGCCGGCCTTGGCTTCGAAGCCGGCGTCGGCCCAGGCCTCCTTGGCCGCCACCAGCGCGAACTGCGCCGAGCGGTCCAGTCGGCGGGCCTGTGGCCGCGGGATGACCTCGGTCGGCTCCACGGCGACCGGGGCCGCGATGCGGACCGCCTGGTCGGCGGCCCACTCCTGCTCCAGGGGCTTGACACCGGACTTGCCGGCGATCAGCCCTTCCCAGGTAGAGGCTGCGTCGCCACCCAGCGGTGTGGTTGCGCCGATACCGGTGACGACCACGGTGCGATTGGTCGAGCTCACGGGAATTCTTTCTCCAACGGATCCGAGGATTAAGCGGCGCCACCGCCGGGTGGCGGGGCAGTCAGCCAGTCGGTCTGATCGGCTGATCAGGCCTGGTGCTTGAGGATGTAATCGGTCGCGTCACCGACGGTCTTGAGGTTCTTGACGTCCTCGTCGGGGATCTTGACGTCGAAACGCTCTTCGGCGGCGACGACGACCTCGACCATGGACAGCGAGTCGACGTCCAGGTCGTCGGTGAAGGACTTGTCCAGCTGGACGTCCTCAACCGGGATGCCGGCGATCTCGTTCACGATCTCGGCGAGACCGGCGACGATCTCTTCCTGAGTGGCGGCCATGTCGGCGCTCCTTCGTAGATTTCCAGAGGGTGTGGCAGGTGTTTCCTCCCGTGCCGGATCGCAATGATCCGGCACGGAGTGCCTAGGGGAGGGTAACGACAGTCGCGGCGTACACGAGACCCGCCCCGAAGCCGATGACGAGCGCGGTGTCGCCGCTCTTCGCCTCTCCGGTCGCCAGGAGCCGCTCCATCGCGAGCGGGATCGAGGCGGCCGAGGTGTTGCCGGTGGTGCGGATGTCACGCGCGACCGTGACGTGCTCCGGCAGTTTCAGCGTCTTCACCATCGAGTCGATGATCCGCACGTTGGCCTGGTGAGGGATGAAGACGTCCAGGTCGTCCACGGTGAGCCCGGCCGCGTCCAGCGCCTGCTGGGCGACCTTCGCCATCTCGAACACGGCCCAGCGGAACACCGCCTGGCCTTCCTGGGTGATCGCGGGGAACTTCTCGACCGTCCCGTCGCGGTAGTCCGTCCACGGCACGGTCTGCTTGATGGTCTCGGACTTGTCGCCCTCGGAGCCCCATACGGTGGGGCCGATCGCGGGCTCCTGGGCCGGGCCGACCACGACCGCGCCGGCGCCGTCCCCGAACAGGAAGGCCGTCGCGCGGTCCTCCAGGTCCGTCAGGTCGCTCAGCCGCTCGACGCCGATCACCAGCACGTACTCCGCCGAACCCTCGACGACCATGCCCTTGGCGAGCGTGAGGCCGTAGCCGAAGCCCGCGCAGCCCGCCGAGATGTCGAACGCGGCGGCCTTGGCGGTGCCCAGCTTGTCGGCGATCTCGGTGGCGACCGCCGGGGTCTGCTTGAAGTGCGAGACGGTCGACACGATCACGCCGCCGATCTGGTCGGCGGAGATGCCCGCGTCCGCGATGGCCTTGCCGGACGCCTCCAGCGACATCGCGGCGACGGTCTCCTCGTCGGAGGCCCAGTGCCGCGTCTCGATACCGGAGCGCGAGCGGATCCACTCGTCGGACGACTCGATCGTCTCCAGGATCACCTCGTTCGGCACGACCCGGGTCGGGCGGTAGCCGCCGACACCGAGGATGCGCGCGTACGGGGCGCCCTTGCTGGGCTTGATCTTCGCCATGCTCTCGGGCTCCTTCTCAGGCACTCTGCTCGGCGATGAGCGCGCGGGCGGCGTCGAGGTCGGCGGGGGACTTCAGGGCCAGCGTCTTCACCCCGGGCAGGGCCCGCTTGGCGAGACCGGTGAGGGTGCCGCCGGGGCACACCTCGATCAGGGCGGTGACGCCGAGCTCCTTGAAGGTCTCCATGCACAGATCCCAGCGGACCGGGTTGGCGACCTGGCCGACCAGACGCTCCAGCACCTCGGCGCCGCCGGGGACGGCCTGCCCGTCCGCGTTGGAGAGGCAGGTGAGCTTCGGGTCACCGGGTGTCAGGGCTTCGGCGGCCTTGGCCAGCGTGTGGACCGCGGGGGCCATGTGGTGCGTGTGGAACGCGCCGGCGACCTTCAGCGCGACGACCTTGCGCACGCCCTCGGGCTTGTCCGCCTCCAGCGCGGCGAGCTGCTCCTTGGTGCCGGCCGCGACGATCTGGCCCGCGCCGTTCATGTTGGCGGGGGTCAGCCCCAGCTTCGTCAGATGCGGAACCGTCACATCCGGGTCGCCGCCGAGGAGAGCGGCCATGCCCGTCTCGGTCACGGCGGCGGCCTCCGCCATGGCGAGCCCGCGGGTGCGGACCAGGCGGAGCGCCTCCTCGTGGGACAGCACCCCGGCGAGCGAGGCGGCGGTGAACTCGCCGACGCTGTGCCCGGCGACGGCGCCGACCTTGCGCGGGAGGTCGGCCGGGTCCTCGAAAAGCAGGGACGCCGACACCAGTCCGGCCGCGACCAGCAGCGGCTGCGCCACCGCGGTGTCGCGGATCTCGTCCGCGTCTGCCTCGGTGCCGTAACGGATCAGGTCGAGTCCCGCGGCGTCCGACCAGGCCTCGAGGGCACCGCGAACACCGGGGAGGTCGAGCCATGCGGTCAGGAAGCCGGGCGTCTGAGCGCCCTGGCCGGGAGCGACGAGTACGAGCACTCTCACACTCTCTCTTGGGTACGGGCACGGCCGCCCGTGAGGACAAGGACGAAGAACACGAGGGGGTTTTGTCGAGCCTCGACAAAACCCTAGGGCTGGAGATCTCCATCGACCAGACGCCCCAGGATCAGCGCGATCCGCAGTGTGAACGCAGAGCGTACATCGGAGGGTGACCATCCGGTGACGTCAGTCACACGTCGAAGCCGGTAGCGGACGGTGTTGGGATGGACGAACAGCATCCGGGCGGCGCCCTCCAGACTGCTCGCCTGTTCGAGATAGACGCTGAGGGTCTCCAGGAGCGCGGCCCCGGCCTCCTCCAGCGGTCTGTAGATCTCCTCCACCAGTTGCTCACGGGCCGAGGGGTCACCGGCCATCGCCCGCTCGGGCAGCAGATCGTCCGCCAGGACCGGGCGCGGGGCGTCCTGCCAGGCCGAACAGGCTTTGAGGCCCGCCGCGGCGGCCTGCGCGGACCGGGTCGCGGCCAGCAGGTCCGGCACCACCGGGCCCGCCACGACCGGCCCGGCCGCGAAGGGGCCGATGAGCGACTTGGCGACGGCCAGCGGGTTGTCGCTGCCGCCCGCGATGACGACCAGCCGGTCGCCGAGCACCCCGGTGAGCACCTGGAGCTTGGCGTGGCGGGCCGCGCGCCGTATGGCCTCGACGGTCAGCTCGCTGTCCCCGTCGGGCGCCGTGCCGAGCACCACGCACACGTGCTCGGGGGAGTTCCACCCGAGGGCGGCGGCCCGCGACACGGCCCCCTCGTCGGCCTCGCCGCTGAGCACGGCGTTCACGACCAGGGACTCCAGCCGGGCGTCCCACGCACCGCGTGCCTCGGCGGCCTGCGCGTACACCTGGGCCGTGGCGAAGGCGATCTCGCGGGCGTACACGAGCAGTGCCTCGCGCAGCACCCGCTCGTCGCCGGGGGCCGCGACCTCGTCGATCGCGCTCTCCATGACCTCGATGGTGGTGCGCACCATCTCCACGGTCTGGCGCAGTGTGATCGCCCGGGTCAGCTCGCGCGGCGCGGTGCCGAACACGTCGGTGGAGATGGCCTGCGGGGCGTCCGGACGCCGGAACCACTCGGTGAACGCGGCGATGCCCGCCTGTGCGACCAGACCGATCCAGGAACGGTTCTCCGGGGGCATGGCCCGGTACCAGGGCAGCGTCTCGTCCATCCGCGCGATGGCCTGCGCGGCGAGCGATCCGGAGGACTTCTCCAGCCGCTTCAGCGTCGGGGCATGCGGATGGACGTCGTGGGCTGTGGCTTCGTTCTTGCCGGTTTCGGGTTCGGGCACGGGGACAAGACTGCCTTATCCGGACGGGAAGGTGGGCTGCCGGGTCTACCGTGGACTCCGTGATGGACATGCGGCGCGCGGGCGAGCGCTACCGGGGCGGCGACCGGGCGGCCGGAATCGAGTCGTGGCACGCCTTCTCCTTCGGCTCCCACTACGACCCGGACAACCTCCGCTTCGGCGCGGTGCTCGCGTGCAACGAGGAGCGGCTGGCGCCCGGCGCCGGGTTCGACGAACACCCCCACAGCCACACCGAGATCGTGACGTGGGTGGTGGAGGGCGAGCTGACCCATCGCGACTCCGCCGGGCACGAGTCGGTCGTACGGCACGGCGATGTGCAGCGGCTCAGCTCGGCGGGCGGGGTGCGTCATGTGGAGCGCAACGACGGCCCGGAGCCGCTGACCTTCCTTCAGATGTGGCTGGCCCCGCTCCGGCCCGGTGGCGACCCGTCCTACGAGGTGGTCCGCGGCATCGCGGACTCCACGCCCTACGCGCTCCCGGAGGCCGGCGCGATGCTGCACGTGCGGCGCCTCGGGCCCGGGGAGCGCACGGCGGTGCCCGACGGGCCGTACACGTACGTGCACGTCGTCCACGGTGACGTCCGCCTGGACGGCGAGGTACTGCACGCGGGCGACGCGGCCCGGATCACGGACGCCGAGGGCCTGGAGGCCGAGGGCGTGACCGCCGCGGAGCTGCTGATCTGGGAGATGGCCTGAGGGGGAGGCCCGCGCGTCTCCTAGAGTTCCGCGAGCACCGCGTCCGTGAAGGCGGGCCACGCCTCGATCGCCCACGGGCCGAACGCCCGGTCCGTCAGCGCCACACAGGCGGCGCCCGCGTCCGGGTCGACCCACAGGAACGTCCCCGACTGCCCGAAATGCCCGAACGTGTGCGGTGACGACGAGGACCCCGTCCAGTGCGGCGACTTGGAGTCGCGGATCTCGAACCCGAGCCCCCAGTCGTTGGGGTTCTGGTGGCCGTACCCCGGCAGGACGCCCTTCGTGCCCGGGAAGTGCACGGTCATCGCGTCGGCGACCGTACGCGGATCCAGCAGGCGCGGTGCCTGCACCTCGGCCGCGAACCGCAGCAGGTCCTCCACCGTCGACACCCCGTCCTTGGCCGGGGAGCCCTCCAGGGTCGTCGACGTCATGCCCAGCGGCTCCAGCACGGCCTGCCGCAGGTACTCGGCGAACGGGATGTCGGTGGCCTTCGTCACATGGTCGCCGAGCTGCTCGAAACCGGCGTTGGAGTACAGCCGGCGTTCCCCGGGCGGGGCCGTGACCTTGTGCTCGTCGAAGGCGAGGCCCGAGGTGTGCGCGAGCAGGTGCCTCACCGTCGACCCGGTGGGGCCCGCCGGGTCGTCGAACTCGACGGCCCCCTCCTCGTAGGCGACGAGCACCGCGTAGGCGGCGAGCGGCTTGGTCACCGACGCGAGCGGGAACCGCCGCCCGGCCGGGCCGTGCGTGCCGAGGACGGTGCCGTCCGCTCGTACGACACCCGCCGCAGCGGTGGGAACCGGCCAGTTCTCGATCAGCGCGAGGCTCTTCAGCGACATGCTTTCGAGCCTATGCGCTCAGAGCGTGGGTTCCCGCAAGGGGTCGGCCTTGGGCCGGAACCCGAGGCGGACGTACAGCGGTTCGGCCTCCGGCGGGGCGGTGAGCCGCACGCGCCGGGCACCGCGCCGGCGCACCACGCCGCGAAGTCCGGGTCCCTGCGCAGCCGCAGGACTTCCCCGGCATCCTCGGGCGGGGTGCGAGGCGCGACACTCCTGACTCCGTACGCCAACCAGCCGGGTCAAGAACCGTCCTGCCGATTTCTTACCGTCGGCGCTTGCTTGGAGTGCACTCCAAGGTTCTAGCGTTGGGGTCATGACGGTGATGGAGACCACGGGCACCAGGACCGACACCTGCGCCGGACCGCCGCAGCAGAACCGGCGCCCGGACGGCGAGGACCGCTACACGATCAGCGAGGTCGTCGCCCTGACCGGACTGACGGCACACACCCTGCGCTGGTACGAGCGCATCGGTCTGATGCCGCACATCGACCGCTCCCACACCGGCCAGCGCCGCTACACCAACCGCGACCTCGACTGGCTCGACCTCGTCGGGAAGCTCCGACTGACGGGCATGCCGGTGGCGGACATGGTCCGGTACGCGGAACTGGTGCGCGAGGGCGACCACACCTACGGCGAGCGCTTCGAGCTGCTGAAGACGACCCGCGAGGACGTCCTGGCCAGGATCGACGAACTCCGGGGCACGCTCGCCGTGCTCGACCGGAAGATCAGTTTCTACGCGGACGCCGGGCGTGCCCTGGCGTCGGAGAGGTCCCGATGACGGACGGCAAGATCACGACGACGAAGCTCGGCGACCACGGTCCCGAGGTGAGCGTCCAGGGCCTCGGCTGCATGGGCATGAGCTTCGGATACGGCCCCTCGGACGCGGACGCGTCCCGCGCCACCCTGGAGCGGGCACTCGAACTCGGCGTCACCCTCTACGACACGGCCGACGCGTACGGCGCCGGTGAGAACGAGCGGTTCCTGTCGCCGTTCTTCAGGGCCCACCGCGACGAGGTCGTCATCGCGACCAAGTTCGCCCTGTCCATACCGCCGGACGACCCGACGCGCCGCATCGTCCGCAACGACCCGCCCTACATCCGGCAGGCCGTCGAGGCGAGCCTGAAGCGCCTGGACGTCGAGGCCATCGACCTCTACTACATGCACCGGCGCGATGTGAACGTGCCGATCGAGGAGAGCGTCGGCACCATGGCCGACCTGGTCCGCGAGGGCAAGGTCAAGCACCTCGGCCTGAGCGAGGTCACGGCCGGCGAACTGCGTGCCGCCCACGCCGTCCACCCCATCGCCGCCGTGCAGTCGGAGTGGTCGCTGTTCAGCCGCGACATCGAGACGCACGTCGTCCCCGCAGCCCGCGAGCTGGGTGTGGCCCTCGTCGCGTACTCGCCCCTCGGCCGCGGCTTCCTCACCGGCTCCTTCACCGACGCCGACCAGGACCTGAGCGCCGATGACTTCCGCCGCCGCCAGCCCCGCTTCACGGGGGAGAACGCCACGGCGAACGCGACCCTGCTGGAGCTGATCCGCTCGGTGGCCAAGGCCCACGACGCGACCCTCGGTCAGATCGCCCTGGCCTGGACCCAGCAGCGGGCGACGATCCACGACCTCCCGGTCATCCCGATCCCGGGCACCCGCAAGCCCGGCAGGGTGGAGGAGAACACGGCGGCGACCGGGATCGTCCTGACCGACGAGCAACTGGAGCTGCTGGACGGCATAGCCGCCCAGGTGGCGGGCGACCGCTACGCGGACATGACGTTCACCTCGGCCGGCAGGGAGTAGGGGAACGCCCCCGGGGGCGCGCGCGGGGCCGTGTCGATGTGCGGCTCCGCCGCGTCGGCGCGATCCACCACGCACGCACCCGCGCCCGCCCACAGCGAGCTCCCGGCGGACGCTAGAGCTCCGCCAGCAACTCGGCCTTTTTGACCGAGAACTCCTCATCCGTCACCAGCCCGGCCTGATGCAACTCACCCAGGTGACGAATCCGCTCGGCGATGTCCGCGGGATCACGCCGCGGCGCGGCGGCGGACACCGCCGCCACCGGACTGGACGTCCGCACGGCGGCCAGCACCGCCGCGGCGAACGGCAGGGACTCGTGAACGGGCCCGTATCCCAGCCCGAACACCACCGCGGCCGGGTCCTGGTCGGCCTGTGCGGCGGACGCCGCCGCCTCGTCCCGCCGCAGCAGCCGCAGATGCCCCTCGAACACCTCCGGCGAGCGCCACTCCACCCCGTTCAGCTCGCCGACGGAGAAGCTCTGGTCGCCGGCCTTCCACTTCGCCGAGGACGCGCCTGTCCAGAACCACCGGAAGTTCACGGTCCGCCCGTCGAAGGACGCCTTGCCGTCGTACGCCTTGAACGACGAGGGCCCCTCGGGCGGCGGCACGAGGAACCGCTCGGACGGCCCGGACTCCGTGAGCAGGGTCCGCAGCTCGTCGGCGTAGTACTCCGCGAGGACCTCCCGGTCGGCGGGCAGCACCAGCCGGTAGGGATCGACGCTCTCCTTCAACTGCCCGGCGGCCGCCTCCATCAAGGGGTCCGCCCCGGGGCGCGGCTCGACGCGCAGCACGACCGTGCCGCGTCTCCCGCGCGTCAGCGTCACTCCGGCGATCGCCTCCAGGGGCACACGACGTTCCCCGAGGGATTGGAAGAGTTTGGGTGTTCGAATCCCCCGTTCGTAGCGGATGAGCACGGAGTCGGACTCGAACTCCCAGGCGGCATGAAATCCGGCCAGTACGTCACCCATGCGGCTCATCGTATGCGGCACGCGCTCCTCCGTCCCCCTCCCGAGCAGACCGCAATTCCTTCGCCTCTACGCGCGTCAGGCCGACGCCGTGCCGGACAAACCGGTACGGCAGACGCCGTCTTCGTGCGCGCAGTGCACCGAGCGGTATGCGCCGACGCCGATCTCTGCGAAATTGAACAGACTTGCCGTTCCGGGCTCGAAGTAGCCCGCGTGACCCTTCGCGCCCGCCGCCGACAGCACCCGCGCCCCGAACCCGGAGGACACCGGGTCGGCGCCGTGGCCCAGCCCGCCGACCTCCAGATAGGGCACGTCCTGGATCCAGTCGTCGGAGTCGCGCATCGCCCACACCCGGGCGGTGGTGTCCAGCTGCGCGGCCCTCTCGACGCGCATGCCGGGGCTGCCGGCCACCGCGATGTCGGACACCCGGCCAGGCAGCGCGGGGGCCGCGACCCCGCACACCACCGACCCGTAGCTGTGGCAGAACAGCGAGACCGGCGAACGGCCCGGCAGCGCCCGCACGAGGGCGTTCAGCCGCACGGCACCCTCCTTGGCGCGCATCGCCGTGGCCGAGTCGATGCCGAGTCCGCTGGGCGCCGTGTAGTCCGCCCAGGCGATGACGGCCGTGCGGGTCGAGGGGCCGGCCTTGCGTTCGGCCGCGTACAGGGACTTGGCCATGCCGACGGGCGCCGAGTACGGCCGGCCGGTGCGCTGGAAGGTGAGCAGGTCGGTGTCGACGCCGGGGACGACGACCGAGACCCGCTCCGCCCCGCGCAGGTTGCCGAAGACCTCCGCCACCCGGCCCGAACCCTCCGGGTCGAAGGCCAGGATGTGACGGCCCGGCTCCATGAGGTCCTCGAAGCGGTGCATCCTGCGCGCCGCCTCGTGCTGCCCGGCCGCGGTGAGGCGCTGGTCGTGCATGCGTTCGCGCTCGACCTCGCGTGCCTCGGCGAGCGCGAGGTGGTTGGCGCGGTAGCGCATCTCGACCGGCGCGCCGTTCATGTTGCCCACCGCGAGCGCGTACTCGCGGATCAGCGTCGAACGTTCCTGCTCGGTGAGCGAGGTGAAGAAGCGGGCCAGCTTCGCCGGCTCGGACCGCGGATCCGGCAGCCGGTGCCCGCCGATCCGGCCGTGCTCCCAGGCGGAGAGCGAGGCTTGGAGCGGCGTGGCGCCCCGCTGGTTGCGCAGGGCCGTCCAGCCGGTGGTCGTCAGCATCACGAACACGACGGCCAGAGCGAGCAGTGCGCGCCAGACGTTCAGTTGCGGGGAGGTGTCGAAGGAAGTCACTGAAAGGACACACTAGGAGAACGAGAGGGTCTCGCGTTGGCCAAGTGACTGGGATCACGTTTCGGTGGGTGTGTTAAGGGGACCGCTCCGCACGCCAGTTCCCGGCCAGTGCGGGACCCACCTGATCCAGGTAGGTCGTGGTGAGTTCGCGCATTCCGTCGAGGCTGAGGTCGTCCCCCGCGGACCACAGTCGCTCGGTGACACGAATCACGCCGCCGAAGAGGGCCACGACGATCCTAGGCCGGGGGTCCGCGTCCACGTCGAGCCCCTCGCGCTCGGCGATGATGCAGGCGAGCTGCTCCTCCAGCTCCGCCGACCGCCGCAGATGGGCGGCGAGCAGCGCGGGCGTCGACTCGATCACCCGGTAGACGCGCAGGTGGAGCTCGATCGGCACGAGCTCCTCGACGGCCTCGTTGATCGCGTCCCAGCTCTCCAGCACGGCCCGGCGCAGCGCCTCCAGCGGCACCTCGTCCGGCGGGCGCGTGCGCAGGGCCTCGACGACGAGCGTCTCGGCGAGACGCGGCACGAAGAACGCCGTCTCCTCCTTGCCGGCGAAGTAGCGGAAGAAGGTGCGCTGCGAGACGTCCACGGCGGCGGCGATGTCGTCGACGGTCGTCTCCTCGTACCCGCGCGTGGCGAACAGTTCCAGCGCGGCCCGCAGCAGTGCGTCCCGGGTGCGCCGCTTCTTTCGTTCGCGCAGGTTCAAGACAAGCCTCTCGTCTGAAGTGTTCGCCCAGTTCAGGCTATACGGGGATGTCGTGTCAGTGACCGACTAGTGAATCGGTTTGTCAATTGTCAGTGGCTGTCATTAGCCTCGCGGCATGACTAGTCAGACCACCATCGACACGACGGGGCCGGGGGGCGGGGAACCGGCGTCGCCGTCGGGCGCGGCGCCGGCCAAGGGGCTGCGAGGGCACCCCTGGCTCACCCTCATCACCGTCGCCGTGGGGGTCATGATGGTGGCCCTCGACGGCACCATCGTGGCCATAGCCAACCCGGCCATACAGAGGGACCTCGGCGCCACGTTCGCCGAGGTCCAGTGGATCACCAACGGGTACTTCCTCGCCCTCGCGGTCTCCCTGATCACCGCGGGCAAGCTCGGCGACCGCTTCGGGCACCGGCAGACCTTCCTCATCGGCGTCGTCGGCTTCGCCGCCGCCTCGGGCGCGATCGGCCTGTCCGACAGCATCGCCTTCGTCGTCGTCTTCCGCGTCCTTCAGGGCCTCTTCGGCGCGCTGCTGATGCCGGCCGCGCTCGGCCTGCTGCGCGCCACCTTCCCGGCCGAGAAGCTGAACATGGCCATCGGCATCTGGGGCATGGTCATCGGCGCGTCCACCGCGGGCGGCCCGATCCTCGGCGGTGTCCTCGTCGAGCACGTCAACTGGCAGTCGGTGTTCTTCATCAACGTGCCGGTCGGTGTCCTCGCCGTCGTCCTCGGTGTGCTCATCCTGCTCGACCACCGCGCCGAGAACGCCCCGCGCTCCTTCGACCTGCCGGGCATCGCCCTGCTGTCGACCGCCGTGTTCTGCCTGGTGTGGGCGCTCATCAAGGCCCCGCCGTCGGAGTGGGGCTGGGGTGACCCGAAGACGCTCGGCTTCCTCGGCGCCTCCGTGCTGTGCTTCGCGCTCTTCGCCTTCTGGGAGACGAAGGTGAAGGAGCCGCTGATCCCGCTCGCGCTGTTCCGCTCCGTGCCGCTGTCCGCCGGTGTCGTGCTGATGGTCCTGATGGCCATCGCCTTCATGGGCGGCCTGTTCTTCGTGACGTTCTACCTCCAGAACGTGCACGGCATGAGCCCGATCGACGCGGGCCTGCACCTGCTGCCGCTCACCGGCATGATGATCGTCGGCTCGCCGCTCGCGGGCGCGATGATCACCAAGTTCGGCCCCCGGGTCCCGCTCGCGGGCGGCATGGCGTTCACCGCGATCGCCATGTACGGGATGTCGACGCTGGGGACGGACACCGGCAGCGGCGTCATGTCGCTCTGGTTCGCCCTGCTGGGCCTCGGCCTCGCGCCGGTCATGGTCGGCGCGACCGAGGTCATCGTCGGCAACGCCCCGCTGGAGCTCTCGGGCGTCGCGGGCGGTCTGCAGCAGGCCGCCATGCAGATCGGCGGCAGCCTCGGCACGGCCGTGCTGGGTGCCGTCATGGCCTCCAAGGTCAACAGCGACCTCGCCGGCAACTGGGGGAAGGCGGGCCTTCCGCCGCTCACCCCGGAGCAGGAGCGCCAGGCCTCGGAGGCGGTCCAGGTCGGCGTTCCGCCGGTGGCCCCGGGCACACCGGACGCCATCGCCGCGAAGATCACGGGCGTCGCGCACGACACGTTCATCTCGGGCATGAGCGCGGCCTCGCTCGTCGCGGCCGGGGTCGCCGCGGTGGCGGTACTGGTCGCGTTCCTCACCAAGCGCGGTGCGAACGCGGAGGCCGGCGCGGGCGCGGCGCACATCTGACGCTCCCCGGCGATTCCGTTCGCCTATCAGGGTGAACGGAACCGCCGATCCCTCCCCTTCGGCAGGCGCGGCAGGTCACAGTGGGTCAAGTCCTCCGCAGGGCATGGAGGACGGACGCTGCGGCGCGCTGCTGGAGGGGGGCAGCGCGCAGGCAGCGGGATCGAAGCCCCCTGACGGGGTACGCGCGGGCCCTCCCGTCATTCCACCGGGGTGCCCTTGAGCGCCGCCACCTCCCCGCGCAGCGCCCGCACCTCCTCGGCCAGCTCCCGGATCGCCTCGGTCTGCCGCCGTTCCTCGGCGTCGTCCATCTCGAACCGCGCGATGAACCAGGCGGCGATGTTCGCCGTCACCACACCGAGCAGCGCGATCCCGGACAGCATCAGACCGACCGCCAGGATCCGCCCCAGCCCGGTGGTCGGTGCCATGTCCCCGTACCCCACGGTGGTCATCGTGGTGAACGCCCACCAGACCGCGTCCCCCAGGGTCTGGATGGAGGCACCGGGCTCGTCCCGTTCCACCTCCAGCACGGCCAGCGCACCGAACACGAGCAGTCCCAGGCACGACCCCGCGACGTACGTGGTGACCCGTACCTGCGACGCCAGCCGCGCCCGCTGCCCCGCGAGGAACAGCATCGACACCAGCTTCAGCAGCCGCAGCGGCTGCGCCAGCGGCAGCACCACGGCCAGCAACGCCAGCGGATTGCCGCGTACGAACCGCAGCCGGTCCTCGGCCAGCCACAGGCGGACCAGATAGTCCGCGGCGAAGGCGGCCCACACCACCCAGTTGGCGACATGGCACGCGGTGAGCACGTCCTGTGAAGCCGTCGGGGACACGATCGGGAAGGCGTAGGCGATCGCGAACAACACGGCCAGCACCAGCAGCGGGCCCTGAGTGCGCCGCTCCCAACGGGCCAGAGCGGTCGATGCGGTCATCGGGAGCGTCATGGAAGCATGGTAGGAAACGCGTGGGGCGGCACCGCTCAGGGTGCCGCCCCACGGGAACCGCCCGCGACCTCGACGTCCTACGCGTCGCCGCCCGCGGCCCCCGGGTCCGCCGCCGACACGTCGAGCAGCTGGTACCGGTCGATGGCCTGCTTGAGCACGGAGCGGTCGACCTTGCCCTCACGGGCCAGCTCCGTCAGCACCGCCACCACGATCGACTGCGCGTCGATGTGGAAGAACCGCCGGGCCGCGCCCCGCGTGTCCGCGAAGCCGAAGCCGTCCGCGCCGAGCGACTGGTACGTCTGGGGCACCCAGCGCGCGATCTGGTCCGGAACCGACCGCATCCAGTCGGAGACGGCCACGACCGGCCCCTGTGCCTCCGCCAGCTTGCGCGTGACGTACGGCACCCGCTGTTCCTCCTCGGGGTGCAGCAGGTTGTGCTGCTCGCAGTCCACGGCCTCGCGCCGCAGCTCGTTCCAGGAGGTCGCCGACCAGACGTCCGCCTTGACGTTCCAGTCCTCGGCCAGCAGCTTCTGCGCCTCGACGGCCCAGGGGAGCGCGACACCGGACGCCAGGATCTGCGCCGGGATCGAGCCGGCCGTGCCCTCGCTGAACCGGTAGAGGCCCTTGAGGATGCCGTCGACGTCGACGTTGTCCGGCTCGGCGGGGTGCTGGATCGGCTCGTTGTAGACGGTCAGGTAGTAGAAGACGTCCTCGCCGTGCGGGTGCTCCTCGGAGGAGCCGTACATCCGGCGCAGGCCGTCCTTCACGATGTGCGCGATCTCGAAGCCGAACGCGGGGTCGTAGGCCACGCAGCCCGGGTTCGTGGAGGCCAGCAGCTGTGAGTGGCCGTCCGCGTGCTGGAGCCCCTCACCGGTCAGGGTCGTACGGCCGGCGGTCGCGCCCAGGACGAAGCCGCGCGCCAGCTGGTCGGCCATCTGCCAGAACTGGTCGCCGGTGCGCTGGAAACCGAACATCGAGTAGAAGACGTACACCGGGATGAGCGGCTCGCCGTGCGTGGCGTACGCCGACCCGGCCGCGATCAGCGACGCCGTGCAGCCGGCCTCCGAGATGCCGTCGTGCAGCATCTGGCCGTTCGGCGCCTCCTTGTAGGCGAGCAGCAGATCGCGGTCCACCGACTCGTACTGCTGGCCGAGCGGGTTGTAGATCTTCGCACTCGGGAAGAACGAGTCCATGCCGAAGGTGCGGTACTCGTCCGGCGCGATCAGCACGAACCGCTTGCCGATCTCCTTGTCCCGCATGAGGTCCTTCAGGAGCCGGACGAAGGCCATCGTCGTCGCGATGGACTGCTGGCCCGAGCCCTTCTTCACGGTCGCGTACGTCTTCTCCTCGGGCAGCGCCAGTGGCTTGGAGCGGACCACACGCGTGGGCACGTAACCGCCGAGGCCCTTGCGGCGGTCGTGCATGTACTGGATCTCCTCCGAGTCCCGGCCCGGGTGGTAGTACGGCGGCACGCCGGACTCCAGCTCCTTGTCCGGGATCGGCAGGTGCAGGCGGTCGCGGAAGCGCTTGAGGTCGTCGACCGTCAGCTTCTTCATCTGGTGCGTGGCGTTGCGGCCCTCGAAGTTCGGGCCCAGCGTCCAGCCCTTGATCGTCTTGGCGAGGATCACCGTCGGCTGGCCCTTGTGCTCCACGGCCGCCTTGTACGCCGCGAAGATCTTGCGGTGGTCGTGGCCGCCGCGACCCAGGTGCAGGATCTGGTCGTCGGTCATGCCCTCGACCATCGCCCGCAGCCGGTGGTCGTCGCCGAAGAAGTGGTCGCGGATGTACGCGCCGGTCTCCGTGGCGTACGTCTGGAACTGTCCGTCCGGCGTGGTGTTCATCTTGTTGACCAGCACGCCGTCGCGGTCCTGGGCGAGCAGCGGGTCCCAGGTGCGGTCCCAGACCAGCTTGATCACGTTCCAGCCGGCACCGCGGAAGATCGACTCCAGCTCCTGGATGATCTTCCCGTTGCCACGCACCGGGCCGTCGAGGCGCTGGAGGTTGCAGTTGACGACGAACGTGAGGTTGTCCAGGCCCTCGCGGGCGGCGATGGAGAGCTGGCCCAGAGACTCCGGCTCGTCCATCTCGCCGTCGCCGAGGAACGCCCAGACATGTGACTTGGAGGTGTCGGCGATCCCGCGCGCCTCCATGTAGCGGTTCATGCGCGCCTGGTAGATCGCGCCGATCGGGCCCAGGCCCATCGACACCGTGGGGAACTCCCAGAAGTCCGGCATCGACCGCGGGTGAGGGTACGACGACAGCGCGTGCGGCGCCTTCGACTTCTCCTGGCGGAAGCCGTCCAGGTGCTGCTCGCCGAGCCGGTCCAGCAGGAAGGCGCGGGCGTAGATGCCCGGGGAGGCGTGACCCTGGAAGAAGACCTGGTCGCCGCCGTCGCCCTCGTCCTTGCCGCGGAAGAAGTGGTTGAAGCCGACGTCGTAGAGCGAGGCGGAGGACGCGAAGGTGGCGATGTGGCCGCCGACGCCGATGCCGGGACGCTGGGCCCGGGAGACCATCACCGCGGCGTTCCAGCGGGTGGCGTTGAGGACCTTGCGCTCGATCTCCTCGTTGCCCGGGAAGAACGGCTCGCTCTTGGTGGGAATGGTGTTGACGTAGTCCGTGCTGCGCATCTCCGGCACGGCCACGCGCTTCTCACGGGCCCGCTCGATCAGCCGCAGCATCAGGTAGCGGGCGCGCTCCCGGCCGCGCTCGTCGACGGCGGCGTCGAGGGAGTCGAGCCACTCCTGCGTCTCTTCGGGATCGAAGTCAGGAACCTGACTCGGAAGGCCGCCAATGATGATCGGGTTGCGATCGGATGCGGAAGCCACGCTGTTCCTTACCTGTCAGAGGGCCGTGCGAGGGCCGCTGTTTCGCTGTCGTCGCTGGGCGTCGTCGCTGGGGGGCCGCGCCGTTCCCCATCGTCCCCCTCGGGGCCGTGAATCGTCATCTCTACCGGACGGTAACCCGAGCGTGAGATCGACTCCGTCCCCGCTTCGTGACGTATGGGGCGAATACATTCGAGTCTCGTACCCACAGACGATTCCCAAACGCCCAAACAGGGCAGAAAGGTGTGGTGTACGTCACCTCGGACCATGATGGTGTGCCTGAAGTTGCGGCGACACGGCCAGGATCGTCACCGTTTCGGCGGTCTGAACGGCCGGGTACTTGCGCGATCGGTCCCGCCCGTGTGGACTACGGCCAATGCTTCGCGCACGCGCGTGGCTGAGATATTTCCAAAACATGATCAGGAGGCAACCCGTGAGCGCGACCGCGGACCACGCGGAGGAGCGGACGAACCCTGCCGCCAGGCTGGGGTTCCAGCCCGGGCAGGTGGTCCAGGAGATCGGCTACGACGACGACGTGGACCAGGAGCTCCGCAAGGCCATCGAGGGCATCATCGAGGCCGACCTGGTGGACGAGGACTATGACGACGTGGCCGATGCCGTTGTGCTGTGGTTCCGTGACGACGACGGCGACCTGACGGATGCGCTGGTGGATGCCACCACGTACATCGAAGAGGGCGGCGCGATCCTGCTCCTGACGCCGAAGACCGGCCGTTCGGGGTACGTGGAGCCGAGCGACATCTCGGAAGCCGCCACCACGGCGGGTCTGACGGCGTCCAAGAGCGTCAGCGTCGGCAAGGACTGGAGCGGCAGCCGGCTGGCGACGCCCAAGGCCGCCAAGTCCAAGCGTTAGTCGTACGGCGGGGCGGGCCGGCGCTGTCGGCCCGCCCTCCGGCCTGTGCCGGTGCCTGCGTAGGGTGGTCCCACCCGAGGAGACCAGGAAGGGACACCCGCAGCGATGGCGATCCAGGCCGGCGAGAAGGCCCCCGACTTCGAGCTCAAGGACAACCACGGCCGGTCCGTGCGGCTGTCCGACTTCCGGGGCCGCAAGAACGTCGTGCTGCTCTTCTACCCCTTCGCCTTCACCGGCGTGTGCACCGGCGAACTGCGCGAGCTGCGTGACAACCTGCCGCAGTTCTCCGACCGGGACACCGAGCTGCTCGCCGTCTCCAACGACTCCATCCACACCCTGCGCGTCTTCGGCGAGCAGGAGAGCCTGGAATACCCGCTGCTGTCGGATTTCTGGCCGCACGGCAACGTCTCGCGGGCCTACGGCGTCTTCGACGAGGGCAAGGGCTGCGCCGTGCGCGGCACCTTCGTCATCGACAAGGAGGGCGTCGTGCGGTGGACCGTCGTCAACGGCCTGCCGGACGCGCGCGAGCTGAACGACTACGTGAAGGCACTCGACTCCCTGTGACGCCGGTCGGGCGGCAAGCGCTCGACACCGCCGAATTGTCGGCCTCAGGGCCTGCGTGCGGCGGGAACCCGTCACTAGGATCGACTCGTTGATCCGACATCCGAGCACAACGGGGCATCCCGCCCCTGGACACCAATGGAGGACTCGTGGGAGTCAGCCTCAGCAAGGGCGGCAACGTATCGCTGAGCAAGGAGGCGCCGGGCCTGACCGCGGTCATCATCGGTCTGGGGTGGGACGTCCGCACCACGACCGGCACGGACTTCGACCTGGACGCCAGCGCGCTGCTGCTGAACAACTCCGGCAAGGTCGGCAACGACCAGCACTTCATCTTCTTCAACAACCTCAAGAGCCCGGACGGCTCCGTCGAGCACACCGGTGACAACATCACCGGTGAGGGCGAGGGCGACGACGAGCAGATCAAGATCGACCTCGCCGGCGTCCCGGCCGACATCGAGAAGATCGTCTTCCCGGTGTCCATCTATGACGCCGAGACCCGCCAGCAGTCCTTCGGCCAGGTGCGCAACGCGTTCATCCGCGTCGTGAACCAGGCCGGCGGCGCCGAGATCGCCCGGTACGACCTCAGCGAGGACGCCTCCACCGAGACCGCCATGGTCTTCGGCGAGCTCTACCGGCACGGCGCGGAGTGGAAGTTCCGCGCCATCGGCCAGGGCTACGCCTCGGGTCTGCGCGGCATCGCGCAGGACTTCGGTGTGAACGTCTGAAGCACCTGACGGGCCTTGACGACCGGGCCCCGAGGTCTTCTCGTCCGGCGCCGCACGGTTTACGTGCGGCGCCGGACGTGCAGGACCACCTCAGTAACACCACCGGGCCGGTGGCCCAAGGGGAGGGACAGCATCATGGGTGTCACGCTCGCCAAGGGGGGCAATGTCTCCCTGTCCAAGGCCGCACCCGACCTCACTCAGGTGATGGTCGGACTCGGCTGGGACGCGCGCTCCACCACCGGAGCGCCCTTCGACCTCGACGCAAGTGCCCTGATGTGCGACAGCGGGCGGGTGCTCGGGGACGAGTGGTTCGTCTTCTACAACCAGCTCAAGAGCCCGGACGGCTCGGTCGAGCACACCGGTGACAACCTCACCGGCGAGGGCGACGGCGACGACGAGTCGCTCCTGATCGACCTCTCCAAGGTCCCGCCGCAGTGCGACAAGATCGTGTTTCCGGTCTCCATCCACATGGCCGACGAGCGCGGACAGACCTTCGGCCAGGTCAGCAACGCCTTCATCCGCGTGGTGAACCAGGCCGACGGCCAGGAACTCGCCCGCTACGACCTCAGCGAGGACGCCTCCACGGAGACCGCGATGATCTTCGGCGAGCTCTACCGGTACCAGGGCGAGTGGAAGTTCAGGGCCGTGGGGCAGGGGTACGCGTCGGGCCTGCGGGGCATCGCGCTGGACTTCGGGGTCAACGTCTCATAACGCGCGTTATGAGCAAAACCCAGGGGCCAGTGGGGCGCGAAGGGGTCCCGACTAGACTTCGGCTTCAAAAGTTCGTAAAGCCGGGTACGGCGCGGGGGAGCCCCGTACACACACGATTGGGTAGCCAGTGGTTCTGAAAACCTTCGGGTGGTCGTTCGCGGTCACCGCGCTCGGCCTGGTCGCAGCGATCTTCTACGGAGGGTGGACCGCGTTCGGCGTCGTTGCGATCCTGTCCATCCTCGAGATCTCGCTGTCCTTCGACAACGCCGTGGTCAACGCCGGAATCCTGAAGAAGATGAGCGCCTTCTGGCAGAAGATCTTCCTCACGATCGGCATCCTGATCGCCGTCTTCGGTATGCGGCTCGTCTTCCCTGTCGTGATCGTCGCGGTCAGCGCCCAGCTCGGGCCGATCGAGGCCGTCGATCTCGCGCTCACCGACAAGGACCAGTACCAGCAGTACGTCACCGACGCCCACCCGGCGATCGCCGCGTTCGGTGGCATGTTCCTGTTGATGATCTTCCTCGACTTCATCTTCGAGGACCGGGACATCAAGTGGCTCGGCTGGCTGGAGCGCCCGCTGGCCAAGCTCGGCAAGGTCGACATGCTGTCGGTCTGCGTCGCGCTGATCGTCCTGCTGATCTCGGCCATGACCTTCGCGACCCAGGCCCACCAGCACGGCGGTACCCACGTCGACAAGGCGGAGACCGTTCTGCTCTCCGGCATCGGCGGTCTGATCACCTACATGATCGTGGGCGGCCTGTCCGGCTACTTCGAGGACAAGCTCGAAGAGGAGGAGGAGCGCGAGCACGAGGCCGAGGAGCAGGCCGCGCGCGAGGGCAAGCCCAAGTCCGCGATGGTCGTGGCGGGCAAGGCCGCGTTCTTCCTGTTCCTCTACCTCGAGGTCCTGGACGCGTCGTTCTCCTTCGACGGCGTGATCGGCGCCTTCGCCATCACCAACGACATCGTTCTGATGGCCCTCGGCCTCGGCATCGGCGCCATGTACGTCCGGTCGCTCACGGTCTACCTGGTCCGCCAGGGCACCCTCGACGACTACGTCTACCTGGAGCACGGCGCCCACTACGCCATCGGCGCGCTCGCCGCGATCCTGCTCATCACCATCCGCTACGAGATCAACGAGATCGTGACCGGCCTCATCGGCGTCGTCCTGATCGGCGCCTCCTTCTGGTCCTCCGTCCGCCGCAACCGCGCCATCGCGGCGGCCGAGGGAGACGCCGGCTCCGACTCGAAGACTGAGGTCTCGTCCGGGGTGTGACACCCCTCCGGGTGAGGAACGCTCTGTGCGGGGCGGCCACCGAGGCAAGTCCTCGGCGGCCGCCCCGTCGGTCGTCAAGGGCCGCGGGTACGGCGACGACCCGCGGTCTCCAAGTGAACATGGGGGCGGAATGGGCCTGTTCGACGGACTCCGGCGCGGTGACGCGCCGTTCGACTCGGGTGACGCGTCGACCAACGCGATCGAGCTGACCAAGCGGCGCGCGCAGATATCACTCAGCAAACAGGGCGCGGCCACCGGCCATCTGCGCGTCAACCTCAGCTGGCGGATGCGCACCTCCGACATCGGCGGCAACCAGCGCGAGAGCCTGCTGCGCCATCCCCTCCGGGCGCTCAAACCCCCCGAGGTCGTCGGCCACAGCCAGAGCATGGTCAACGTCGACCTCGACCTCGGCTGCCTCTACGAACTCCAGGACGGCAGCAAGGGCGTCGTCCAGCCCCTCGGCGGCTACTTCGGCGACGTCAACGCCGCGCCGTACGTCAAGCTCAGCGGCGACGACCGCTTCGGCTCCGCGTCCGGCGAGACGATGTACATCAACCTCGACCACCGCGACCAGATCAAGCGGCTGCTGGTGTTCGTCTACATCTACGACCAGACACCCGCCTTCGACCGCGCACAGGCCATCGTCACCCTCTACCCGAGCAACGGACCCCGCATCGAGATCCACCTCGACGAACGACAGCCGCAGGCCCGCTCCTGCGCCGTCGTCATGATCGAGAAGGTGAAGGACGAGATCGTCGTCCGCCGCGAGGCGAAGTTCGTCTACGGCTTCCAGGCCGAACTCGACCGGCTGTACGGGTGGGGGCTGCAGTGGGGCCGGGGCTACAAGACCAAGGTCGATCGCTGACCCCGAAGCCCCGGCCGACGCCGCAGGGCCCGCCCTCCGGGCGGACGACGCGACGTCGCGGACGGCGCCCCAGTGCCGCAGCAGGCAACGTTCGCCCCGTCGCGACGCCCGGCACGCACTCTCGCCGCACCGGGCGCGAGCCCAAGTACACCCAGTACGAGGGCTTGCACCCGGCACGCCGAGAGCACGCACCGGACGCCGCTCCTTGACGGGCAAACGTTGCCTGCCGCGGCACTAGCGTCCGGCGAACTGCGGGCCCTGCGGGGGCAGGGTGAAGTCCGGGTCGGGGGCCGCCGTGACCGGCGGCGGGTAGCCGTAGCCGGTCTGCGCCCCCGCCGCACCCGCCCCGGCAGGGGCCTGCGGGTAGCCGTACGCCGGCTGGGTCGCCGGTGGCTGCTGGGGATACCCGTAGGCGGGCTGCGCGGGCACTCCGGGGGACTGCTCCGGGGGCAGCGGCGGAGACGTCTCGGGGGGCTGCTGCGCGGGACCGGCGGTCGTCTGCTGCGCGGGCGTGTTCGTGGTGGGCGGCGCGGGGACCGTCGTGGTCGGCTCCGCGGCCGCCTCCGACTCGTCCACCGAGATGCCGAAGTCCGTCGCGAGCCCCTTCAGCCCGTTCGAATAGCCCTCGCCCAGCGCCCGGAACTTCCAGCCCTCGCCGCGCCGGTACAGCTCCCCGCAGATCAGCGCGGTCTCCTGGCCCGTCTCCGGCTTGACGTCGAAATACGCCAGCGCCTCGGCGTCGGAGCCCGCCGCGTCGTACAGCAGGATGCGCAGCGCCTCTACACGGTCGAACGTCACGCCGTCCGCCGATGCGACCAGCAGAATCCGGCTGACTTCCTGCTCGACACCGGTGAGTTCCGTCTGGATCGTGTCGGTCAGGCCCTCGGCGTCCCGCTTCTTGCCGAGCCGCCACACCTTCCCGGCCGGGTGCCGGGGCTGGTTGTAGAAGACGAAGTCCTCGTCGGAGCGCACACGACCGTCGGGGCCGAGGAGCAGCGCGGAGGCGTCGACGTCCGGAACCCCCTGCCCGGGTGTCCAGCGCAGCACGGCGCGCACCGTGGTGGCTTCCAGCGGGACGTTCGACCCCTTCAGCATCGCGTGCGTCATGCGGTCATCCTGCCCTCTCGGTCCTGCTCACGACAACGCGGGCGACGGTCGCGAGCGGCGCCGGCCGCCGTCGCGGACTACCGTGGTCATGGCCGGGTACTGGCTGTGATGGCCCGCGTTACCTGAAATTCATGCCTGACGGGAACCTCCGACATGGACTTCTACGTACTATTACCGGCCAGATGTCGTCGATTCGTAGGTCGCACCATCACCGCGGGGGAGTTCCATGCGTCACTTCGGGCACATCGCCCCTGAGGTGCGGAAGCGTCTCTTCTACCGCGAGCCGTGCCCGTTCACCGCGGACTCCCCGGCCCGGCTGCTCTCGGCCGCCCTGGGCGCCACGCTCTACAGCCCGGCCACCCGGCCGTGTCTGGCCGACGACATCCTCAAGCAGGCCGGTCGCGGTGTGGTCTCGATGGTGCTGTGCCTGGAGGACTCGATCGACGACGCGGACGTCGGCCCCGGCGAGGAGAACCTCGTCCGCCAGTTCGCGGCCCTCGGCGACCTCCCGGACGCCGACCTGCCGCTGCTGTTCATCCGGGTCCGCGCCCCCGGGCAGATACCCGACCTCGTACGGCGCTTCGGTCCCACCGCGCGGCTGCTGTCCGGGTTCGTCCTGCCCAAGTTCACCGAGGAACGCGGCACGCCTTTCCTCGAAGCCCTGGTCGCCGCCGAGGCCGAAAGCGGCCGTCGCCTTTTCGCCATGCCCGTGCTGGAGTCCCCGGAGCTGCTGTACCGGGAGTCCCGCGGGGAGACCCTGGAGGGCATCTCCCGGGCGATCGACAAGTACCGCGAGCGCGTGCTGGCCCTGCGCCTGGGAGTGACGGACTTCTGCTCCTCCTACGGACTGCGCAGAGGCCCCGACATGACGGCCTACGACGTGCAGATCGTCGCCTCCGTCATCGAGGACGTGGTGAACATGCTGGGCCGCGCCGACGGGACCGGCTTCACCGTGACCGGGCCGGTGTGGGAGTACTTCCGGGTCCAGGAGCGCATGTTCAAGCCGTTGCTGCGCCAGAGCCCCTTCCTGGAGGTGCAGGCCGCGGAACTGCGCGAGAAGCTGATCGAGCACGCCATGGACGGCCTGCTGAGGGAGATCTCCCTGGACCAGGCCAACGGCCTGCTGGGCAAGACCTGCATCCACCCCTCCCATGTCCTGCCGGTGCACGCCCTGTCGGTCGTCAGCCACGAGGAGTTCTCCGACGCCCAGGACATCCTGCGCCCCGAGCGCGGCGGCGGGGGTGTGATGAGGTCGGCCTACACGAACAAGATGAACGAGGTGAAGCCGCACCGGGCCTGGGCCGAGCGGACCCTGCTGCGGGCCGAGGTCTTCGGCGTGGCGAACCAGGACATCGGCTTCGTGGAACTGCTGGCGGCGGGACTGCCCGGCTGATCACGACGCAAGGGACGCACGGGGAAGAGAAGACCGAGAAGGCGGAGAAGGCGGGGAAGGCAGTGAACCAGGGGGAGCACCATGAGGTGCGCGACGAGGCCGACCGTGTCTGGTCCGGCAGCTGGGTCGCCGAGCGGCTCGGCGTCGAGCTCGTCGGCGACGACCGGCTGACCGGCCTGCTGGGGCTGGCGCTGCGCCGCAACCCCAAGCGGGCCCACCTGCTGGTGTCGAACGTGCTGGGCAAGCACGTGCCGCAGTCGCCGTCCGTCGTGTACGACCACGGGTTCGAGCTCGGCCGCCGGGTACGTGACCTGCTGGGCGCCGACGAGGCCCGCAGGGCCGTCGTCCTCGGCTACGCGGAGACCGCGACCGGCCTCGGCCACTCCGTGGCCGACGGGCTGGGCCCCGCACCCTACCTGCACTCCACCCGCCGCCCGGTCGACGGTCTCACCCCGGCCGGCGGCTTCGAGGAGTCCCACTCCCACGCGACCTCGCACCTGCTGCTGCCGGAGGACCCCACGCTGCTCACCGGCGACGGGCCGCTGGTCCTGGTCGACGACGAGTTCTCCACCGGCAACACGGTGCTGAACACCGTCCGGGATCTGCACGAGCGGTATCCGCGGCGGCGGTACGTCGTGGTGGCGCTGGTGGACATGCGGTCCGCGGCCGATGCCGGCCGGCTGGAGGAGTTCGCCCGCGAGATCGGCGCCCGCGTCGACCTGGTCACGGCGGCTTCGGGGACCGTACGGCTGCCCGAGGGGGTGCTGGAGAAGGGGCAGGAGCTGGTGGCCCGGTACGAGTCGCGGAGCGCGGCGCGGGACTCGTCGGCGGGTGCGGCACCGTCGTGTCCGGCCGCGCAGTCCCCGGCGCCCCTGGGGCAACACCCTCAAGGGGCGCGGGGGACCGCCCGGCCATCCCCCACCGGCCCGCCCCCGGGCGGCGACGGCACCGACCCCCACGTCGCCCGCGTGGACCTGCGCTGGCCCGCCGACCTGCCGGACGGCGGCCGGCACGGGTTCACCCCCGCGCATCGCGAGCGCCTTGAGGACGCCCTCCCCGCGATGGCCCGCCGCCTTGCGGACGCGCTGCCCGCCGACGCACGCCGCGTGCACGTCCTCGGCTTCGAGGAGCTGATGTACGCCCCCCTCCGGCTCGCCCGCGAACTGGAGCGGACCACCGACGTCGAGGTCCGCTACTCCACCACCACCCGCTCGCCCGTCCTCGCGGTCGACGACCCCGGCTACGCGATACGCACCCGCCTGGTCTTCCCCGCCCACGACAATCCCGCCGACGGCTCCGGCGAGCGATACGCGTACAACATCGCCGGCGCCGGCTTCGACGCCGTCGTCGCCGTCGTCGACTCGGCCGCCGACACCCCCCGGCTGCACGCGCCGGACGGCCTGCTGGCCCGGCTCGCCGCGCACACCCCGCAGGTCCTCCTCGCCGTCGTACCGTCGTACGCCCCCGAGGCCCCGCACGCCCCCGAAAGGCCCTCCATGCTGCCCGAGCCCCTCCGCGGCCCCGCCTTCTCCTCGTACGCCCCCGAGGAGGTCGGCTGGCTGCTCCAGGACCTCTCGGACGTGACGCTGGAGGCGCCGACCGAGGAGCGCGAGGAGGCGATCCAGAGCGGCGGTGCGCACTACGCGGAGTCACTGCCCGTGGAGTACCAGCCGAGCGAGCAGTACCAGGAGCTGTTCCACGCCGCCCTGGACACCTCGGCGGCCCGTATCGCCCAGGCGGTCGGCGTGGTCACGGAGACGGTCCTCGCCGAGCGGTCCCCGCGTCCGGTCCTGGTTTCCCTGGCCCGCGCGGGCACCCCCGTCGGCGTCCTCATGCGCCGCTGGGCCCAGCACCGGCACGGCCTCGACCTGCCGCACTACGCCGTGTCGATCGTCCGCGGCCGCGGCATCGACGCCAACGCGCTGCGCTGGCTCGCCGAGCACCACGACCCGCGGGACGTCGTCTTCGTCGACGGCTGGACCGGAAAGGGCGCCATCACCCGCGAACTCGCCCAGGCCCTGGAGGAGTTCGAGAAGACCGACGGCATCGGCGGCTTCAGCCCCGAGATCGCGGTCCTGGCCGACCCGGGCTCCTGCGTACGCACCTACGGCACCCGCGAGGACTTCCTCATCCCCTCGGCCTGCCTCAACTCCACCGTCTCCGGTCTGATCTCGCGGACCGTGCTGCGCGCGGACCTGGTGGGCCCGCACGACTTCCACGGCGCGAAGTTCTACCGCGAACTCGCCGGCACCGACGTCTCGGTGACCTTCCTGGACGCCGTGTCCGCCCGTTTCCCCGAGGTCACGGACGCGGCCTGCGCCCAGGCCAAGGACCTGCTCGCGACCGACCGCTCGCCCACCTGGGAGGGCTGGGCCGCGGTGGAGCGCATCAGCGAGGAGTACGGCATCCACGATGTGAACCTCGTCAAGCCCGGCGTCGGCGAGACCACCCGGGTCATGCTGCGCCGCGTGCCCTGGAAGGTCCTGGCGCGTGCCGGTGCGGGCAGCGACCTCGACCATGTGCGCCTGCTGGCCGAGCAGCGCGGCGTGCCCGTCGAGGAGGTCGACGCACTGCCCTACACCTGCGTCGGCCTGATCCACCCCAAGTACACCCGGGGCGCGACCGGCGCCGACGGCAAGGCGGTGACCCTCTGATGCCCGCACTCGTCGCGAGCGACCTCGACCGCACCCTGATCTACTCGTCCGCCGCTCTCGCGCTGACCATGCCGGACGCGCGGGCACCCCGGTTGCTCTGTGTGGAGGTGCACGAGAGCAAGCCGTTGTCGTACATGACGGAGACGGCGGCCCAGCTCCTCACCGACCTGGGCGACGCGGCCGTGTTCGTGCCGACGACGACCCGGACGCGCAAGCAGTACCAGCGCATCAACCTGCCGGGTCCCCAGCCCACGTACGCCATCTGCGCCAACGGCGGCCACCTCCTGGTGGACGGCGTCTCCGACCCCGACTGGCACGCCCGGGTCACCGCCCGGCTGGCCGACCAGTGCGCGCCCCTGGCGGAGGTGCAGGAACACCTGCTGCGGGCCGCCGACCCGGTGTGGGTGCGCAAGCACCGCGTCGCCGACGACCTGTTCGCCTACCTGGTCGTCGAGCGGGAGCTGCTCGACGAGGACTGGGTGAAGGAACTGGCGGTGTGGGCGGAGAACCGCGGCTGGACGGTGTCCCTCCAGGGCCGCAAGATCTACGCCGTTCCCAAGCCGCTCACCAAGAGCGCGGCGATGCGCGAGGTCGCCCGCCGGACCGGTGCCGAGCTCACCCTCGCCGCCGGCGACTCCCTGCTCGACGCCGACCTGCTCCTCGCGGCCGACCGGGGCTGGCGCCCCGGCCACGGTGAGCTGGCCGACACCGGCTGGACGGCTCCCGCGCTCAGAGCGCTTCCCGAGAGGGGCGTTCTGGCCGGGGAGCGGATCCTTCGGGAGCTTCTTGGGGCAGTGCGGGGCGCCTGAGCACCCGGGTGTCCTGGTCGTCGTAAGGGTGCGGCCTCGTCGTGGCCGATCGCGACCTGAGCACCCGGGTGTCCTGGTCGTCGTACGGGTGCGGCCTCGTCGTGGCCGATCGCGCGGTTGCCCGTGCCCCTTCGGGGCGCTTCGTCTCGGGGCGTCGCAGGAGCCGGACTCCGGCGAAGACCACCACCGCCAGCGCCGCCACGGCCAGGACCACCTTGGAGTAGGCCGAGACGATGCCGGACACCTGGTGCCAGTTGGCGCCGAGGAAGTAGCCCGCGAGCACGAACACCGTGTTCCAGATAGCGCTGCCCAAGGTGGTCAGTCCCAGGAACACCGGCAGACGCATGCGCTCCACGCCCGCCGGCACGGAGATCAGGCTGCGGAAGATCGGGATCATCCGGCCGAAGAACACGGCCTTGGTGCCGTGCTTCAGGAACCACGCTTCGGTCTTCTCGATGTCCGAGACCTTCACCAGCGGCAGCCGGGACGCGATCGCCACCGTCCGGTCACGGCCGAGCAGCGCACCGACCCCGTACAGGGCGAGCGCGCCGATCACCGAGCCCGCCGTCGTCCACAGCAGGACCGCGAGCAGGCTCATGCGGCCGCTGCTCGCGGCGAACCCGGCGAGGGGCAGGATCACCTCGCTGGGCAGCGGCGGGAACAGGTTCTCCAGGGCGATGGCGAGACCGGCACCCGGCGCGCCCAGCGCGTCCATCAGGTCGTTGACCCATTGCGGTCCGGCGTCCGCTGCGATGGCTGTCATACCACCACGCTAGGAAACCGAAGCTGAAGAACTGCTGAGGAAACCGGGGAGGGGCGTCAGCCGCAGCAGCCGCCACCGCAGCAGCCGCCACCGCCGCCGCCACCCGAGCCGGGTGCCGGGGCCGGGGCGGAGGCCGAGCCGCCGACCGCGACCGTGGAGAGAAGCTTCACCGTGTCGTCGTGACCGGAGGGGCAGGCCGCGGGGTCGGAGGACTCCGCCATGGGACGGCTGAGTTCGAAGGTGTCGCCGCAGGTCCGGCAGCGGTACTCGTAGCGAGGCATGGGGACAGGGTAATCCGCACCGACGGAAGTCACGCTCTTTGAGATCACTCTTGCCGTACCGGTGTGGAGGAACTGTAAAAGCCGCTGATAGCTTTTCGAATGCCGCGAGGAGCCGTACAAGCGGGGGATGGTGAGGACTCGCTGTCGTTGACCCAGGCAGCCGAGTCCTTCCGCGCGGAGCACCACCTGAGGGGGAGGGAGACGCAGTCGTGTCCAAGGCTGGGCAGGAACCGGACGAGACCATGCAGTTGAAGGTCCCGGGTTCGATGAACGCGGACCAGACCGTGCTGTTGCGCGTCGTCGAGGTGGCCGCGACCGACAAGGCGAACACATCGTCCGGTGCGGCCCCCGACGGGAGTGGTCCCGGCCGGTCGCGCCGTCGGCGCAGAGCCCCCCGGCCCCCCCTCCTGTCCCGTCTTCCCCCCGCACCGCCGGCGTTGGCGCGGCCGGCCACCCGCCTCGCCGCCGGCGCCCGCCGACTGAGGCCCCGTTACCCGCACGCCGACCGCACCGGCTGGCGCCGCTGGGCGCCCTCACTGCGGCAGTGGCTCGGTGCCGCGCTGACGTTCACCGGCCTGATGTTCGTCCTCCTGGGCTCCGCCTACGCCGCCACCGACATCCCCCAGAACCTCAACTCGTATGCCACACAGCAGGACAACGTCTACTTCTGGTCCGACGGGACGCCCATGGCCCGCACCGGCTGGGTGCGGCGGCAGGCGATGCCGCTGAAGGACATACCCGAGGACGTCCGCGACGCGGTGCTGGCGGCGGAGAACGCGAGCTTCTACAGCGACCCCGGCATATCCGTCACCGGCCTCACCCGCGCCCTGTGGCGCACGGTCGGCCGGGGAGACACCCAGGGCGGCTCCACCATCACCCAGCAGTACGTCAAGAACGTCTACCTCAGCCAGGACCGGTCCGTACGCCGCAAGTTCACCGAGGCCATGATCGCCCTCAAGCTCGACAACAGGATGAGCAAGGACGACATACTCGAGGGCTACCTCAACACGAGCTGGTTCGGCCGCGGCACCTACGGCATCCAGCGCGCCGCCCAGGCCTACTACGGCAAGGACGTCGGCGAACTCAACGTCAGCGAGGCCGCCTTCCTCTCCTCCCTCCTCAAGGGCGCGGGACTCTATGACCCGGCCCTGAGCCAGGCCAACCGCGCCCGTGCGGTGGAGCGCTGGACCTGGATCCTCGACCGCATGGTCGACATCGGCACCCTGTCGAAGGCCGAGCGGGCCCGGTACAAGGCGTTCCCCGAGCCGCTGGAGCGGGCGCCCGGGTTCGACACCGGCAAGCAGAGCGACTATCTCCTGGAACTGGCCGCCCAGTACGCCAAGAAGGCGGCGCACATCTCGGACAAGGAGTTCGACTTCGGCGGCTACCAGATCTACACGACCTTCGACCGCAAGCAGGAGAGCGCGCTCACCGACGCCGTGTCCAAGGCCCGCAAGCAGGCGCGGAAAGAGGACCCGGCCAAGGCGAAGTCCCTGCACTTCGGTGCCGCCTCGGTGGCCGCCGACGGCCGGATCCTCGCCATGCACGGCGGCCCCGATCACCGTACCCAGGGCTACAACGAGTCCAACGCGACCACCGTGCCCGCCGGTTCGGCCTTCCTGCCCTTCGTCTACGCCGCCGCCTTGGAGCACGGCGTGCACAAGACCCGGGAGGGCGCCGCGACCGAGGTCACCCCGCAGACGCTGTACGACGGGGACGACGGCATCGCCGTCAGGACCCCCGAGGGCCCCTACTGGGACCGCGGCGGCAAGCAGGTCACCTCCCACAACGACGGCAAGAAGTCCTACGGCCAGATCAGTCTGAGCCGGGCGCTCGCCCTGTCGGTGAACACGCCGTTCATGCAGCTCGGCATGGACACCGGCCTGGACAAGGTGCGGGAGACCGCCCAGCGGGCAGGCCTGCTCTCCTCCAGCTTCGGACCGCAGGTGCCCGCGATGTCGCTGGGCAGTGCCACACCCAGCGCCATCCGCATGGCCAGCGGATACGCCACGTTCGCCGCCGCCGGCACGCACGTCGAGCCGTACTCGGTGGCCCGGATCACCCGCAACGGCACCGAGGTCGCGCTGACGAAACCCGCGTCCCGCCGTGCGGTGAAGGCGAACGTGGCCGCGGCGGTCCAGTCCGCCCTCACGGACGCCTTCCGCACCGCCCGCCCGGGGGCGGCCACGACCACCGCGGTGGCCGGGAAGGCCGGCACCACGCAGAACGACACCGCCGCCTGGTACGTCGGCACGGCCAACTCCGTGTCGACGGCCGTGGTGGCCTACCGCATCGACCTCGCCAAGAGCCTCGAACCCCTGCCGTTGAAGGGGATCGCGGGTTCCCTCGACGACAGCGTCCCGTACCGCATCTGGTCCGGTGCCCGCGGCATCGGATGACCCCCGCGCCCGGCACCGACCCGTACCCCCACCCCCTCGGAGAATGAGTCGCGCATGAATCCGCCGTCCGGCCGCCGCCGCCGACCCCGCGCACCCCGCCGCACCGCGTCGCCGAGGGTGCTGACCCTGGCGGCCATCCTCGTCGTCGCGTCGCTGGTCGCGGGCTATCTGGCCCTGACCCCCTCGGACACCACCGCCCCGACCGCCTCCTCCCCGGGCCGCGCGAAGCCCTCGGCGAAGGCGGACCGGGAACCCGAGTGGGACGGCCGGACGAAGGTCCTGGGGGACGGCTCCACCTCCTACACCGGACCCCCGAAGGGGCAGTTGAAGCCGGTGCCGCTCAAACCGGGTGAGAAGCCCCCCCAGTTCGTCGTCTTCTCCTGGGACGGTGCGCTGCAGGGCGACGACGGGCTCTTCTCGCACTACCGGGAGCTGGCGAAGGAGTACGACGTCCACATGACCTTCTTCCTCACGGGCATCTACCTCCTGCCCAAGAGCAAGAAGGACCTCTACGCCCCGCCCCAGCACTCCAAGGGCTCGGCGGCGATCAGCTTCCCCACCGACGAGCACATCCGCACCACGCTGGAGCAGCTCGGCAAGGCGTGGCAGGACGGGAACGAGATCGGTACCCACTTCAACGGCCACTTCTGCGGCAAGAAGGGCGGCGGCGACTGGAGTGTCGCGGAGTGGAAGAGCGAGATCGACCAGTTCTACGACTTCGTCGAGAAGTGGAAGACCAACACCGGATTCAAGGACATCGACCCGCTGCCGTTCGACTTCAGGAAGGAGGTCACCGGCGGACGGGCGCCCTGCCTGGAGGGCCAGGAGAACCTGCTGAAGGCCGCCAAGAGCTACAAGTGGCGCTACGACGCCAGCTCCGCGGGCGACTTCCAGATATGGCCCCGCAAGAAGAACGGCATATGGGACTTCCCGCTGCAGATGCTCCCTTACGAGGGGGGCAAGTACCAGGGCCTGTCCATGGACTTCAACTTCCTCTACAACCAGTCCGAGGGTGAGACCGAAGGCGATCCGGCGAAGTACCCCGAGTGGGAGGAGCAGACCGTCGCCTCCTACATGTCCGGCTTCAACCGCGTGTACTACGGCAGCCGGGCCCCGCTGTTCATCGGCAACCACTTCGAGGACTGGAACGGCGGCATCTACATGCGGGCCGTCGACCGGGTCATCAAGGGCATGTGCACCAAGAAGGACGTCGAATGCGTGTCCTTCAGGGAACTGGCCGACTGGCTCGATGTGCAGGAGCCCGGGACCCTGCAACGACTGCGCGGCCTGGACCCGGCACAGTCGCCCGACTGGTCGACGGTCGTGAAGTGATCAGGTCCGAAAGTAACAGGCGCAACGCCCTTCACAGAGGCCGCACACTTCATGCAAAAATCTCCTACCCCGGTAACCCTTCGGCCGGGGCAAGAGGGGAAAAACGAGTGAAATCAAGGAAATTGAGCGGGACGCGCCGTCGCGTCACGATACTCGGGGCCGCGGCGACCTCGGTCGTCGCCGGAGTCGCCCTGCTGCCCAACTGGAGCGCGGGCGCGGCGGTCAGCGACGACCCGACGGTGGACGCGCGGACCAGGGCCACCTTCCAGCGGCTGGCGGACGCGGTCTTCACCGACCGCACCAACGCCCTGGTCGACGGCGGGCAGGCCGACGCGGACAAGCCGCTGACCGACGGCTTCTCCGACGACGTCGAGCTGTCCTCGGGCACGGCCCGTGCCGAGGACGCCACCCGGTCCGCGCTGGGGCAGCGCAAGCAGAAGCTGGCGAAGGCCGGCGAGAGGTACCGCGGCGCCCGCACCACCGTCACCCTGGACGCCACACGGGTGACCGGCCGCACGGCCAAGGCGGAGGTCACCGAGACCACGACCCTGACCTACGCCCGGGCCCGTGACGACGCGCCGAAGACCACCGGCTTCCAGGCCCGGCACGAGCTGACCTTCAAGGCCGACCGGCACGGCGACTGGCGACTGACGGGCATCCGCGACACCGACCAGGGCGGTCTCGCGGTGAACACGCTCTCCAAGCCCGCCCCCGTCAAGGCGGCCACCGCCGCCGACACCATGCCGAACGCCCCGCGCGCGGCGACCACCCGCAACCCGGCCGCCGCCCCGAAGACCGGCACGGCGTACGACTACAAGGCCATGGCGGCCTACGCCGAGAAGCACTGGAACGCCTACAACAAGGACTACCCGGACTTCGGCGGCCGCGGCGCAGGCGGCGACTGCACCAACTTCGTCAGCCAGTCCCTGAAGGCGGGCGGCTGGAAGCACGTCCCCGGCTATGTGTACGACTACACCAGGTGGTTCGGCAACGCCGACATCCAGTCGCACTCGTTCATCGGCGTCAACGAATGGTCCTGGTTCGCCCAGAACTCCAAGCGGACCAAGCCCCTCGCCAACGTCTTCCAGCTCGAGGTCGGTGACGTCCTCCAGCTGGACTTCGATCGGGACGGGTCCAAGGACCACACGATGATCGTCACGTACAAGAGCGGTGGTGTGCCGTACGTGACCTACCACTCCAACAACACCTTCCGCAGGTCGGTGGCGAGCCTCGTCGCGTCGTACCCGAACGCGTACTACTACGCCTACCGCACCTGAGACCGGACCGGGGCCGGGCTCAGTGCCCGGCCCCTCGCTCCTCGCGGATCCCGGAGACCACGCGGGCCACCGTCCGGCGGACCGCCTCCGTCTCCGTGAGGAAGTGCCAGTAGTCGGGGTGACGCTCCTCCAGGAGGGCGATGGCGCGGTCCAGGCGGGACACGGCGTCGTCCAGGGGGCGGGCGTGGCGCGGGTCGGGGGTGTTGCGGCCGGCCATGGCGAGACGCTGGGCGTCGCGGATGGCGAAGCGGGTGCGCTCGATCTCCTGCTGGGGGTCCTTCTGCACGGCGTTCAGCCGGTGCAGCCGGTCGCCGGCGGCCGAGACGGCCTCGTCGGTGCTGTTCAGCAGGGCCCGTACGGTCGACAGCAGGGCGGTGGCGTCGGCCCAGCGCTGCTCGCCGCGGGCGGTGTGCGCCTCGGCCAGCCTGGTCTCGGCCCGGCGGACGCTCTCCGCGGCGGAGTCGGGGACGTGCTGCAGGTCCTGCCAGCAGGCCGCGGTGAAGCGGCGGCGGAGTTCGCTCAGAGTCGGTTCGACCTGCTCGGAGCGGGTGGTGAGGGCCTGGGCGCGGGTGCGCAGGGAGACGAGCCGGCGGTCGATCTCGGCGGCACGGTCCGGCAGCCGCTCGGCCTCCACACGGACCGCCTCGGCCTCGCGGGTGACCCGCTCGGCCCGCTCCAGGGTCTGCGGCACGCCGTGCTGCCCGGCGCCCTGGTTCAGCTTGGTGAGCTCCGGGGAGAGGGCGGCGAGCCGGGCGGCGAGGTCGTCCGCCTTCAGGCCCGAGGCCCGGACGGCGTCGAGGGCGTTGGAGGCGGCGAGCAGGGCCTGCCGGGCGCGTTCGACCGCGGGGGCGAGGCGGGCCAATTGCGTCTCGGCCTTGCCGAGGAGGGTGCCGAGGCCGTCGGTGAAGCGGTCGAGCTCCTGCTTGACCCGGCCGAGTTCCTCCTTGGCGGCGGTCAGCTCGCCGCGGGCGCGGGAGGCGGCGGAGGCCTCCAGGTCGTCGCGGTCGAGATCGTGGGCGTCGACGGCGTCGATGTACCGGTGGCTGGCCTCGTCGATGCGCCGGCCGAGGGCGTCGAAGTCGGCGACGACGCGCCGGGCGGCGGGGGAGTCGTCGACGGCGGTGATCGTCTCGATCGAGATGCGCAGGTCGCGCTGGGCGGTGTCCAGCTCGTAGAAGGCCGCCGCGGCGGCGTCCTTCGCGGCCTGGGCCTCGGCCCGCTGGTTCTCGGCCCGGCCGCCGAACCAGCGCCGGGTGCCCCCGCCCGCGAAGGCGGCGGGCAGGGCCAGCGCGGCCAGCAGCGGCAGCATCGTCAGGGCGAGCGTGTCGCGGAGCGGGCCGGGAACGCGGCCGCGGCGGCGCGGACGATGCGCGCGCGACACCGACGGCGAGTACGGCTGCGCTGGTGTCGCCGTCACATCCCTCTCCCGTGCTGTGGTCCACCCTGCCCGGTGTCATTCTCCCACCGGTAGAGGACGAACACACGGCCCGGTCAGTTCGCCGTTCGCACCGTCACTTTCCCGTCGCCGGTGTGGGCGGAGACCACATGGGAGCTGCTCTCGTCGCGGGGCACGGACACATTGACGCCGCCGTCACCGGTCTCGGTGGTCACGCGGTACGCGGCCCGGGGCAGTGCGATGGTCACGGAGCCGTCGCCGCTGCGGGACTCCACCCGGTCCGGTACGACACCGAGTTCGAGGCGGACCGAGCCGTCGCCGGTGCGGGTGCGGACCTCGCGGGAGGAGACGTTCGCCCGGATGGACCCGTCACCGGTGCGCAGCTCCAGGGGGCCGGTGGTGTCGGTGACGCGGACGGAGCCGTCGCCGGTGCGGATGTCCAGGGGGTCGCGGAATCCCCGGGCGCGGACGCTGCCGTCGCCGTCCCGCACCTTCACGGTGATGCCGCGGGGCACCTCGATGCGGTGCTTGGCCGAGCAGTCGGCGACGACGCCGGAGCACTTCAGCCGCAGCACCAGGCGGTCGTCCCGCATGTCCCAGGTCACCTCGGGCTCCTCGCCGACGACGACCGACCCTTTGAACCAGCGGGTGACCTCGATCCTGCCCGCCGCGTTGTCGCCGTCGGCGACGATCTCCAGGGCCGAGTCGTCGGAGTCGACGGTGAGAGTGCGGCCCTGGAGGCCGAAGGACCGGTGGTCGGGGTCCGTGTCGTCCCCGGCGGACGCCCCGCAGGCGCTGAGACCGGCGACGAGCACGACGACGGCACCGGCGAGGGCGGTGGCGCGGGCGGTGGCGGTGAGTGCGGTCATGACGGTCTCCCCCTGGACGGACGGCGGGCGCTGCGGTGCGCTCTACGACCGTATGGATCCGGGGCCCGCCGGGGGATCCGGGCCACTCCCGGATCGGGGGTGGGGTTAACCTCAGGTGCGGGACCTCGGGGTGCGCCGCGATAC
Source organism: Streptomyces sp. NPDC096046 (assembly GCF_040303285.1). Lineage (NCBI taxonomy): Bacteria > Bacillati > Actinomycetota > Actinomycetes > Kitasatosporales > Streptomycetaceae > Streptomyces > Streptomyces sp. NPDC096046. The sequence goes on from NZ_JBEOSZ010000048.1 coordinate 50,583, forward strand.
GGGTTTGCGGGACCGTGCCCCCGGCGATGTAGGCTGTCGACTCGTCCTGGACGCGTGGTCCGGGAGCCGGGTGCGTAGCTCAGGGGTAGAGCGCCTGCCTTACAAGCAGGATGTCGGCGGTTCGAAACCGTCCGCGCCCACGGTACCGAGCAGCAGACGAGAGGCCCTCAGGACTTCCTGGGGGCCTTTCGCGTGATGGGGAAGAGGCTCGTAGGCGGCACCCCCCAGGACGCGTCGCAGTGGGCCACCGCTATCCCTGAGCTGCTCACCATCGAGCCCCCAAGGGCGGGCGGTGACGAGGCCCTGCGGTATGGCGGGGCTGGTGGGCAGACGGCCGGAGTGACCGAACATGCCTCTCCCTCGCGCCATGGTGGTGGTGCGTGTGAGACCCGCCCCGGCGCTGGACTACCCAGGGTTCGGGGCCGGGGCGGGAGCCCTCGGAGGCCCGTCAGGTTTCGCGGCGTATGTGACTACCGGCGGCGCAGCCGAAGGCTTCGTAGGTAGGTGCATGGCAGGCAGGCGTAAACCTCGACGTCGAGCCTGTAAGCGCGGACGCCGCCGCGGGATATGCCTGCGCTGATTCCGCCGTTCCTCAGCGAGGCGCCGCACCAACAGCAGGCCCATCCCTGGTACTGGTCGTACGTCAGCTCGGTCGGAGGCGGGAGGGATGCGGAGAGTGTCACGGCCCACCCACCGATGCGAGGCGCCGCAGGCCCGTCCGGTCCGCGCATTGCTGGTTTCGGAGGCACGCACCACACTTGGAGACGTGCAGTCTGTACACCTCGGCTGCCTTCTCGCGAACGCACTTGCCGCAACCGCGGGGGAAGATCAGTCCCCAGCCGGGGCTGGGACGCGGGCCGAGGTCGCGGGCGGTGCAGGGGACGAGCCCGGCGCCGCACCATACGCAGATTGTGCCTTCGGTCTGCCGCAGCGACAGGGAGGAAACGTTCGGCAGGGGCAGCATGGCGAGAGGTCCGCAGGTAGCGTCCACGGCCGGCCTCAGCTTGTCCGCCCGGCGTGCTGCGTGGGTGCCTTATGGCACCCGCAGGACACGATGTTCCACAGTCGGCCTACCCTCCGCTGGGCGCGGCCGACCGGTGACAGGGGGCGGCTGACGACACCCCAGTGCCAGGGCGCACGCTCCTCGAGACGGGCGATACTCACGGAGCCCTGCACCCTGACGGGTGGCTCGGTGCGGCTGCTCATTACGGCTCCCATCTTCTGTCCGGTGATTACCGACAGATGATGGGCCGCTACAGGGGACGGAAGGGATACAGCGTGTATCCCCTCAGACGGCACCGATCCAGTCGGCGAAGCTGGTCAGGGATTCGGCGTCTGCGCGCTTCAAGCGGCGCAGCGTCGCGGCTGCCTCGCGCGCCCAGGGGTGTTCGCGGGTGTGCTGGGGTGCGATGAAGCGGGCCACCTTCAGCGACTCGAAGGCATCGCCAGGGTGCCCGGCCCAGACCTGGGCGCGAGCCAGCTCGATCCAGAAACCGGACTGTCTCTCGGCCGGCATGTCGGTCGGGGGCGTCCACTCGTCCGCGACGTCCAAGGCTTGCTGGAGATGCTCTTGGCCCAGGCTGACTGCTACGGACACTTCGTGTGCACGCACGGTGTCCGGGCCGAACTGCGTGCCGTCGTAGGCGTCCTCCGGTACGGCCTCGGCGAGCCGGTGGGCTTCGGTCAGGTGGAGGGACGCGGCATCGGCGTCACGGGCCCGGGCGGCGATCACTGCGGCTCGCATGTGCAGTGCGCCGCGGGCAGCCGTCGTGTCCCGGCTCAGCGGGCTGGGGCCGGCGTCGATTGCCTGCTCCAAGGCGATGAGGCCCTGCGCATGGGCGCGAGCAGTGAAGAACGTCTCGGTGCGCACGTAGGCGGCGGTGGCCTGGGCGATGCGGTCGTCGGTCTGTTCGGCGGCCCAGCGCATCAGCTCGACCAGGCGGGCGGACAAGTCTTGGTGCCCGAACTTGTAGGCGACCGCGTCGGCCGAGCGTGCGGTGACGGCGAGGAGTTGGGCGGCGCGGATTCGGTCGGCGCCCGTGGTTTGATGCAGCACGGCGAGAGCATCGCCGAGGAGGTGCGGAGCTTGATCAGCGATCTGTGCGTACCGGGCGCCCAGGCGCCACTGCACCAGCTGGCCCACAGCAGCACCGAGTTCGGGCAGTGGACGGGGAGCGGTGCCGGTGGGGATGTCGTAGGCGCTGATGGCGGCGGAGATGGCGGGGATCGCGGCGTGGACGCGGCCGTCGGTGCGGGTACTGCCCGTGATGATGCGGCTCGGGTCGACGCTGAGGGCTGCCGCGATCGAGTCGAGTGTGTCGTCGCTGGGCGAGCGGGCGCCGCGTTCGATGGCCTTCACAGTGGCGAGGGAGACGAACGCTGCGCGGGCGAGTTCGACCTGTGTCATCCGCCGCACCCGTCGGATCGTGGCGATGCGCTGGCCTACCTCGCGTGTGCCGGGGCTGGGCATAGTGGCTCCGTTCGGTGCGTCCACTCCGAACGGTAGCCGCTGTGTCACGCCGCGAGTACTGGCTTCTCCGCCCGGCAACGGCGGAGGGGGACAAGCTACCGGTCCACGATCGCGGTCAGGTCCATGAGGCTGTCGATGCGCCAGTCTGCTGTGGCCATCACGTTCGGATCGTCGGCCCACAGGTGCCCCCACGGACCACGCCGCAGATGCGCCGTGCGCAGCCCGGCTGCCGCAGCGGGCATCACGTCGTTGGCGGGGTGGTCACCGACGTACACCGTCTCGGCGGGCGCCGCGTCGGCCACGTCCAGCACCCGACGGAAGAACTTCCTGGAGGGCTTGGCCACCCCCCACTCCCCAGAGGTCACCACCAGATCGGCAGGCAGGTCGAGGGCCCGCAGCAGTTCACCCGCGCGGGCGGTCTGATTTCCGGCGATGACGACCCGTGCCCCGAGCCGCCGCAACTCCGCCAGGGCAGGGCGGACGTCCTCGTACAGGTCGCTTTCGTCAAGGTGCTCACCGTGGCCGGCGGCGTCGCGGGTCCGGTACTCGGCAGCGACATCGATGCCGGGCCGGGCCAGGCGCAGGGCGTCGGCGTTGTCGCGGCCCTGGGCGACGACCGCGCCGACGAGCGCGGACAGGGTGTGCCGAGGGACGTCGAGCCAGTCGGCCCAGGATGCCCAGTACCGGTCATCGCGGGTGATGGTTTCGCCGACGTCGAAGATCACAGCGCGAATCATGTGAGCAGGGTAATCCGGGCACAACCACAGCGCCCCCTCCCGTCCGAAGACGAGATGGGGCGCGCGGAGCGGCTGAGTGACAGGGCTGGTGGTTCGGTCGGCCACGCGGGCGAGAACCAGGCCGGTCACCAGGTCAGATCAACAGCGCTCCTCGAAACAACCCCCAGGACATCGCCTTCGCGCAGGGCGTGATCGCGCACCACCGGCAGGCGCTGGAGATGGCGCGGGTGGGCTGTGGCCGGGCCTCCTCCGGGGCGGTCCGGGATCTCGCCGGGCGGATCGAGAAGGCGCGGATCCGCAGATCCGGACCATGACCGGCTGGCTGAGACCTGGGGCGCGGACGTTCCCGGGTCCACGGGCTGCGGCGGGGATCACTCCGGCTCGGGCCACTCCGGTAGGCCCGGCATGATCAGTGAGCAGGACAGGGCCGCGCTGGAGCGGCTGACGGGCAAGGCTTTCGAGGTCCAGTTCCTGACCCTGATGGTCGAGCACCACGAGGGGGCCGTGGAGATGGCCCGGACCGAGCAGGGCGAGGGCCGCTACGGCCCCGCCCGGGCCATGGCCGACGACATCGTCACCGCCAGGCAGGCCGAGATCCGTGAGATGAACGGCATGCGGGCGGCAAGGGCTGATCCCCTCGGGCGTCAGGAGGTTCCGCCGGTCTCCTCCGGCGGGGCCTCGTGCGCGTGCTTCAGCCCCGAGCGGGCCGCCACCCGCTCGGGGCCGGTGAGTTCGGACCAGTAGCGGTGGGTGCTGACGAACACCGCGAGTTCGTGCTCCCGTCGCCGGAGTTTCTCCACTTCGGCCTGTTCGTCGGCGGTCCAGCCGGGCGAGGCGGGGCGTTCCACCTTGCGCCAGCCGTTGTCGTCGCTGAAACCGTCCAGCGGCTCCACCGACCAGGGAAGCCGCTTCAGCAGGGCCGAGAGCTCGGCCCGGACCTGATGGAGTTCCTCCTGACCGGCCAGGAGGTCACTCGGAAAGTCATAGGTCGTAGCCACGACCCAATGATACGCCTGTTCGAATTTGGCAGGCGAGTTCCTTCCTGTGGTTCAGGCGGATGGGTATACCTCGTGTCCTGTGCCATCGAGGTCTCATCGGTACGGGGTGCGGGTGGTCAGGAGTAGCGTTGGGTCAGTTCGCGGAGGCGGATCCGGATCCGGACACGCGATCAGAGTCCGTCGCAGTCTGAGCGTCTCCGGCCTCCGGCACCGGCAAGACCATCGCCATCACTCAGCTCGGACGGGCCCGCGAACTCCTGGACGAGGCCCGGCATCGACGGTCATTCGGCCGGATCCGGGTCGTCCGGGGGGGTTTCACGCCAGCCGGAGCGGGATGCCGGAGTTGCCTCTTGTTACCCGGCACTTACCTGTGCCTATGGTATTGACCTCATGCAGCGGATCTTGACCAGTCCGTTGCTGTGTACGCCAGTCAAGAGGCGACCGGGGGACCGAGTTGCCACGGGGAGGGGTGCATTGTCATGCTGCGATGCTGGCCATCGGTGCCGTCTGTTCGCGCTTGTCTGCCTGCGCAGTCGTCGCTCTGTCGCGTCCTGCTTCCCTGACCGTCGGCGGTATCCAACCAGCGCTCTTCGCGGTGTTCTTGCTTCTCGGCAAGGGGCGAGAGCGTGGCGTCCGTGTTCCCTGCCTGTCCTGTCCCTCGCCGTAGCGCGCCCACTGAAGGAGAAGCCACCCCCTATGGCCGACGAGATGGTTCTGCGAGCGCAGACGTTCGTCAACAAGGTGTATGGCAGTCGTATCAGCGTGACCGTCGAGGAGGGGTAGAGCAGGCTGGCCGGTCATGTACGCCCTCACCCGAGCCGTCTAGTGGGAACTTGGGGATCAGCTCTTGTCGGACAACTTCGGCCCCACCACTCTGTCCACACTCCGGTCGAAGCAACTGAAGATCAACACGTCCACCGCGCCGTCCGCCGGCTTCATACGCATCGTCCAGTCCGCGCTGTACTGCTAGGGCTTTGACGGTGGCGGCATCGACGGCAAGTTCAGCGACCGCGTCGCCTCCTCCGTCACCCTGCTTCAAGCAGTACAGGGGCGTCGACCGGGTGTACCCCGGCAGCGACCTCACTCCGATTCAGGGTGGACCGCTGCTCCCAGCGAGGGTGCTGGGGCCGGTGTCGACTCGAAGCGTCGCCGGGCTGTCGATTGGCTTGCTCGCCAGCAGGTGTAGATGGTCGTGCTGCCACACTGGCGCGGTGAAACGAACGCTTCCCGCACTCCTGTTGGCCACAGTCGCTCTGATTTCGGGCTGCACAGAATCTTCGAGGAGCAGTGTCGACGGCCCCCCGACCATCAGCGCATCCCCAGCCGGCGCCGACAGCGACCTGGCAGCCCGCTACCGGAATGCCGGCGGACACCGGGATGTGTACGGCCTCAAGTACGCGAACCGCCAAGGCGTGCTGGAGCTGACGGTGTGGACCCGCAAGCGCTCCGGCTACGGGCCCGGTTTCGACGACTTCGACAAGACGTTGACGTCCTTCCTCACCGGGCAGGGCGTCAGCCTCGCTCAGGGATACGTGCTGAACGTGTACGGCCCTGAGGGGACCAGATTGCACCACTACGACACGACTATGGAGAAAACCTCTTGATACGCAGACCCCTTGTCTCCGCCCTCTTAGGGGTCCTTTCACTATGCCCGTCCGGGTCGCGCGGCCTGGCACCGCACCTCGCCGCGTTGCCGAAACGCCCAGGTAGCTCCGCTACATGGGCGCTCCGGCGCCTTGCGATGCACGGCACCAGACCACGCGACCTGATCGGACGCTCATAGTGAAAGGACCCCTTAGCCGCAGCCTCTGCTGGTGCTCTCCTGTTGGGCGCGGGCACGATGGTGCACGCAGCAGAGGAACCCACCGCGGAACCGACGGCCACGGCATCCCAGGATCCCACTGCGGATCCGACGCCGCCGGTGAACCCGGTGATCGCCGAGTACGACGGGCGGGAGATCAACCTCGCCGAGTCGTGGGAGGGCGCCAACATCTGCACCGAGCTTCCCAACGGGGAATTCCATTGCTACGACACGAACGAGGAATCCCTCGCGGACCCGCAGCTGCCGGAACTGGTCCGTGAGGAATCTGTGAAGGCCGCCAAGCTTCGAGCTTCTGACCCACGCGACAAGTGCGCCGCCGACTACTGGTGCCTGTACCAGGACGCCAACTACAACGGAAGGCGCCTTCAGTTCTCCAGCAGCGGCAAGAAGAACCTCGGCGACTACGGGTTCCGCGACAAGCTCAGCTCGGTCTACTACTGGGTCGGTCGCTGGCCGCTGAACTAAAGACCGGCTGGGCCACCATGTACTCCCTCATCATGGGATTGCAGCATGAGCTCGGCGTCAGCCCCGTCGTGGCGAACTTCGGGGACGGCACCCTCGCCAAGGTCACCGCGCTCGGCACCATCGGCATCGGGTGGAAGAAGAACACCAACATCGTCGAACTCATCCGCCACGCCCTGTTCTGCAAGGGGTACTGGGGCGGCGACACGGCGGTGGCCGAGTTCGACACGGTCGCCGCGGCGTCGGTCGACAAGGTGAAGGAGAACATGGGTCTGCCCCAAGACGGCGGGGTGGTCCAGGCGAAGGTGCTCAAAGCCCTCATGAACATGGACGCTTACATCACTGTCGCCGGTGGCACGGACAAGATCCGGTCCATCCAGCAGTGGCTGAACAAGAAGTACTGGATGAAGAAGACCTTCTCCATCGGACCCACCGACGGGATCTACTCGCGGGACGTGCAGCAGTCGCTGATGAAGGCGATCCAGCTCGCGGTCGGCATCGCGGAGGCGGACGCGAACGGCAACTTCGGCCCCGGCACGCAGGCTGGCATCAAAGCGCACCCTGTCGGGCCCGGGTCGTCCGGCCTCTTCGTCCAACTGTTTTCTGCGGCTTGCGTGTTCAACGAGCCCGTTCCCGGATACGGCGAGCCCAATGCCGCCACCCACTTCACCGACTCCTGGGACGGTGATGTCGAAGGCTGGGTGAGGGCGTTCCAGACGTTCTCCCAGCTCCCCGTCACGGGAAGGGGCGACTACACCACATGGGCGCAACTCCTGGTGTCCATGGGGGATCCCGACCGGCCGGTCAACGCTTCCGACACCGCCTACACGATCACTCCGTCCCGCGGCGCCAGGATGTACGCCGACGGCTACCGGTACGTCGGCCGGTACCTCAACGAGGCCTCAGCGGGCGGCGGTTCGAAGATGCTGGAGCAGGGTGAACTCGACAACATCTTCAAAGCAGGCCTGCGCGTCTTCCCGATCTTCCAGGACAACGGCAGGAGCCTGGCGGAGTACTACTGGGGCAACGGGTACAAGCACGGCCAATTTGCCCATGACCAAGCGGTCCACTTCGGTTTCAACCGCGGCACCGTGATCTATTTCGCAGTCGACTATGACGCCACCCAGGAGGACATGCCGAAAATCCTGGAGTACTTCCGCGGGGTCAGCTCCGGCCTCGCGTCGAAGGGCAAGCGGTACATCCACGGCGTATACGGTTCCCGGAACGTGTGCACGCAGGTGACGAAGGAGACCTACGCCGCACATTCGTTCGTTTCCGGCATGTCCTGGGGGTTCTCCGGCAACCTCGGCTTCCCCTTGCCGGCGAACTGGTCGTTCAATCAGATCAAGGAGTACAAGGTCACCAACGGCAGTGACACGTTCTGGTTGGACCGCGACGCACACCGGGCTGGCTCCGACAACGGCCAGAAGGACGTCCACCGTGCCGTCTCACCCGCCGCCGACTTTCTCGCGAACATTGGCCAGCTGTACAACCTCGCCAAGAGCTACGGAAAGGGCGATCCAAACCGGTTGGTCACGGACTACTACCGGAAGGAGCGCTATGCAGGGCGCGAGTGGAAGAACCTGATCGGCGATGTCGACTGGGAGTTCATCGCCTACGCCGACAGCCGGGCGGTCGAGCTGCTGTCCGACTTCACCGACCCCTTCACGGGGCAGACTCTGGGTCCACAGCACCTCCTGGCCACTGCGGCCGGACACATGCTAAAGCCACCTCTGGCCGACAAGAGCAAGGCCAATCGGGGTGACGTGGCCGGGTGGGCCGGAGACATCATGACGTTCTACGGCGAGTGGCGCCGGGACAGCGACTCCTACGCCAACGGCTACACCTACTGCACCGAACGCCTCGGCAAGATCGGCGTGGTCTCCTCGTTCGGCTTCAACGACCTCGTCGAGGACGCCGACGGATTCCTCCTGGCTGAGAAGATGCGGGCCGGCACCCCCATCACCACCGCGATGCGCGAGCACTACGAGGAGACCGGCGGGGTGACGCGGTTCAAGGACTACGTCGCCAAGCGGTTCGGCACATCACAGGCCACCGCGAGGGACGCGGCGTTCTACATCCTCACGTCGATCGACGACCCGCTCATCAATGTCGGACGTATCTTCCTCGAACAGCAGACGGGAGGAGCCGCCATGGTCCTTTCCCACCTGCTTCCGGAGGACCGGCTGAGGAACTACTGCCTCGGCTTCGCGGAAGCGCTGATCGCTCGCGCCGGGCTGGAGGCCCGCAGCCAGGCGAAGTTGAAGTCCAACCACGCCAAGCTGTTCGCGGACGGTTCGCCCTGATGGACTCCTGGATCATGGCGGTGCTCTTTGTCGGCTTCGGCCTGGCCTTCGTGCGCGTCCGGAAGGGCCGACGGCTCCTCGGCCTGATCAAGGCATCCACCGCCACCGGAACCCTGTGCTATCTGCTCGGCTGGTCTCAGGTCCACTTCGCCTTTCCGTCGCAGGCGTGTCCCGACTTCTTCGACCGGCGTCCCATCGTCCGCTTCGACCGCTACGAAGACGGCACTTTTCCGCTGCACGCCACCTGCTACTGGGACAACGGCGAGCGGAAGGAACTCGTGAGCATCTGGGTCAATCCACTCTTCTTCACCTGTATGGCCGTGCTGACCGGCTGCCTGGTGACGTTGGCGGTCCTTGCCTACCGCCGCTACCGGAAAGGACACACGCGTTGAGCGACACCGCTCACATATTCACTCGCCGTCAGGCGCTCGGCCTGGCTGCGGGCGTCACCGCGGGAGCCCTCCTCGCGACTGCTTCCACCACTGCCGCAGCCGTGCCCGATCCGGGCGTGTGGCGTGGCCGACGGTCGCAGAACGGCTGGCCCGTCATCGACAGCGACCGCATCGGACGCTTCCGAGTCAAGGCACCGACGTCGACGTGCCGCTGTTGAAAGGGGACGTGGCCACGGTGCTGCTCCATGTGGCTCGCCGTTTCGCGTACGAGATCGACATGCTCCGCTCCGGCGACGTGCAGGGTCACACGGACCGCGGCCCTGTCGGCGCCGGCTTCGAGTCGAACCACCTGTCCGGTACGGCGATCGGGATCCGCCCGCTCTTCTACCCGCTGGGAGCACAGAGGGGCACCGGTCTGTCCGAACTGGAGAAGGTCGTCGTTGCGGACATCCTTGCCGACTGCCAGGGCGTCATCGGCTGGGGTGGACACGCGAAGCCGGTCAAGGAGTCCCACTTCCAGATCGACGTCCGCCCCGGTGATCCCAGACTCGCCCGGCTTGCGAGCCGCATTCGTGGCGAGGACGCCGGCCCCGGATCCGGTGCTGGATCCATCGACCCGTTCCTCCCGAACCGCCGCAGAAAGGCTGCGACCTACCGCTGAGCTTGGCTCTGTCGGGAATCTTGCAGCTTCCCGGTGCGGCAGCATGATCGGCGGGCATGCTCGGATAGTTCCGCCGATCGATGCAGATGTCGAGGTGCCCGTCGTCCCTGCGCTCCCGTTCCGGTGAGCAAGTCCCCTCTCTGACCGTGCTGATCGCGGTGGCGAGCAACCCGGTTGGTACGACGGCGGAGACTTCGCCATGGCGTCGAGGACATTGCCCGTCTTATGAACCCAGCACCTTTGCTCGCGGGTTTCCGGGAACACCTCGACCAGGGCCTTCCAGAAGCCCAGGGCTCCGTCCCCGACCGCGAGGACGGGAGCGCGCAAGCCCTGGCGGGCGCAGTTCCGCAGCAGGCCGGTCCACGACTCACCCGACTCGCGGTAGCCGTCCTTGAGGGCGACCAGCTCCTTGGAGCCGTCGGCGCGGACCCCGATGAGCACCAGGACGCACGCCTTGGGCTCCTCCAGGCAGACGTTGAGGTGGATGCCGTCGGCCCACACGTACACGTAGTCGACCTCCGACAGGTCGCGGTCCATGCGGCGTGGTCGGCCTGCCACTGCTGCGTGAGCCGGGTGACCGTGGCCGGGGAGAGCCCCGCCGCGCTGCCGAGGAACTGCTCCAGGGGGGAGGCACGAAGTCGCCGGAGGACAGACCGTGCAGGTAGAGCAGTGGCAGCACCTCGCTGATCTTCGGGGACTTGCGGCACCACGACGGCAGGACCGTGGAGCAGAACCGCTTGCGCTCGCCGGTGGCTTCGTCGACGCGCTTGTCGTTCACCCGCAGGGCCTTCACCTCCACTGCTCCGGCCGCGATGGTGACCTTCCGGGGCTGGCGGTAGCCGTTGCGGACCACCAGCCGACGGCCGGTCTCGTCGCCCTGGCCCGCCACCTCGGCAACTCCAAGATGTCCGACACAGTCAAGCTGAGACGACAGCCAGTGTTCATACGCCAGGGTCCAGACCAACTGAGATTTTCGGCCGCTTCAGGTGTCTCAACTGTTCTGGTCGCCCCAGGCCACAGCTGCTGCTTCGGACCAGGTCATTTGAGATGGGACACATAGTGGTCCACGCCACTTAAAATTCGATGGCACAGGACACCTCGCCCACCACCCGGGCCACCACCGGGGCCGGGGTCCCGTGCCGCTCGGCCGCGCGGAGCAACGCGCCGCCGATGGCGTCCAGTTCGAGGGGCCGGCCGGCCTCGGCGTCGCGCTGCATCGAGGACTTCGTCGATGGCGGGAAGGCGTCGTAGCGGGCGAGGGCCTGGGCCGGGTCCGCCGGGCCGCCGCACGCGCGGCTGATCGCGGCGGTCTCCTCCACCAGGGCCGTCAGCTCGTCGCGGTGGCGGGTGCGGACCTCGCCGAGAGGGAGGCCGTAGCGGGTGGTCAGCAGGGCGAACGGCGCCAGGAACGACATCTTCGCCCACAGGGCCGCCGTCTCGTCCTCCAGCACACGGGTGGCCGGACCGGCCGCGGTGAAGGCCTCGGCGAGGGCGTCGAGGCGGGCCCGGGGCACGTCCGTGCCGGTCAGGTCGATCTCCGCGAAAGGACTGCCGTGTTCGACGACGCCCGGGGCCACGCGGGTCGACTCGACGCGGATGACGGCGGGGGCGACGCGGTCGGGACGGTAGCGGGCGCGCAGGGCCGCCGGATGTTCCACGCCGTTCAGGAACGGCACGAGCAGGCCGTCGGACAGCACCGGTGCGGGCACCCGCGCCAGCGCGGCGTCGAGGGTGGTGTGCTTGACGGTGACCAGGCACGCGTCGACCGGTTCCCGCAGTTCGGTGTCGGCCTCGACGCGGGCGGTGAAGTCGCCGAAGCGGGCGCTGCGGACCTGGAGGCCGTCGGTGCGCAGGGCCTCGGCGGTCCTCTCGCCGGACAGGCAGATCACGCGGTGGCCGGTGCGGGAGAGCAGGGCGGCGAGCAGGCCGCCCACGCCGCCGGGGCCCAGGACGGCCACGGTGAGTTGGTTCGCCACGAGGAGTTCCTCTCGTCGGTCGGCCCCGGGACGGTGGCCGCCTGGGAGCGATCATGGCAGGTATCGCTGTCGTGGGAGGGCCGGAGGGGCGAGACTGGGGGCATGTGCCGGAGTATCAAGACGCTGCGTCCGCCCGCGATGCCCGAAGAGGCCACCGAGGCGGACGTACGCGCCGCCGCTTTGCAGTACGTGCGGAAGGTCTCGGGCTTCCGCGCCCCCGCCGCTCACAACCAGGAGGTGTTCGACCGCGCCGTGGAGGCCGTTGCGCGGGCCACGGCCGAGTTGCTGGACGGTCTCGAGGTCCGCGGGGCCGCGGCCAGGAAAGCGGGCTAGTGCCGCGGCAGGCAACGTTTGCCCGTCAAGGAGCGGCGTCCGGTGCGTGCTCTCGGCGTGCCGGGTGCAAGCCCTCGTACTGGGTG
>NZ_JBEOSZ010000049.1:0-62343 GCF_040303285.1 Streptomyces sp. NPDC096046
CCGTTGCTCCCGGTCGGCAAGAAGGCTGGACGGCCACCGGTGCACACCAAGCGGCAGTTGATAGACGGCATACGCTGGCGTACCCGCGCCGGTGCCCGGGGGTTTCGCCGAGCAGGAGCGCCGAGGCGGGCAGGGCGGCCAGGGCACGCAGCAGCGGGGTGTGGAGTCACGGGCGGCTCTCCCTAGGACAGGTTCGATATACCGAACACAGTTCGGCCAATCGATCAGAAGGGGGGGGCTCAGAACGTAAGGGCGAAGCGGAGAGGCGTCAATGGTTTGAGCAGGGGACGATGTGCCCAGTGAGGAAGATGTGGCCGGCGGGAGAACGTCCAGCCCTGTCGCCGGGATTCCACCACCGGCCACCGGACGTTACCGTTCGGTAGACAAGCCGCTTCCGGAGGTGTCCGATGACGCTCGACCGTTGCGAAGGCCTGACGGAGACCGCCCGTGCGCTGGCCGCCGGGGAGGTGACGTCGCGGGCGCTGGTCGAGCGGACGCTGGCGCGGATCGAGGCGACCCAGTCCGACCTCAACGCCTTCAGGATCGTCCGGACCGAGGCCGCGCTCGCCGAGGCCGACGCCGCCGACCGGGAACTGTCCGCGGACCGGGAGGCGGCCTCGCACAGCGGGCACCGGCCGCTGCTCGGAGTCCCCGTCGCGGTGAAGGACGACATGGACGTGGCCGGCGAACCGACCGCGTTCGGCTGCTGCGGCGAGTTCCCGCCGGTGGCCGAGGACGGCGAGGCGGTCCGGCGGCTGCGCGCGGCCGGAGCCGTGATCGTCGGCAAGACCAACACCTGCGAGTTCGGGCAGTGGCCCTTCACCGAGGGGCCGGCCTTCGGCGCCACCCGCAACCCGTGGAGCACGGACCACACACCCGGCGGTTCCTCGGGCGGCTCGGCCGCCGCGGTCGCCGCCGGGCTCGTGCCCGCCGCACTCGGCTCGGACGGTGCCGGCTCCGTGCGGATCCCGGCCGCCTGGACCCACCTGGTCGGCATCAAACCTCAGCGCGGCCGTGTGTCGACCTGGCCCCGCGGCGAGTCCTTCCAGGGCATCACCGTCAACGGCACCCTCGCCCGCTCGGTCGCCGACGCGGCTCTGCTGCTGGACGCGGCGAGCGGCAACCACGCGCGGGACCCGCACCGGCCCCCGGCCCTGGACGTGTCCCGGGCCGTCGGCCGCGACCCCGGGCGGCTGCGCATCGCGCTCTCCCTCAAACCGCCCTTCACCGCGGTGCCCGCCCGGCTCCTGCCCGAGGTGCGCACCCGGGTGGTCGAACTGGCCGAGCGGCTGGCCGCATTGGGCCACTGCGTCGAGGAGGCGGACCCGCCCTACGGGCAGATCGGGCTGACCTTCGTGCCGCGGGCCACGGCCGGGATCGCCGAGCGCGTCGGCGAGGCGCCCTTCCCGGCGCTGCTGGACCGGCGCACCCGGGACGCGGCTCGGCTGGGCCGGCTGCTCGGCGGGGCCCCGCTGCGGGTGGCCCGGCGTGCGGAGACCGTGCTGCACCGGCGGATCGGCGCCTTCTTCACCTCGTACGACGTGGTCCTCGCGCCCACGACCGCCGCTCCCCCGCCCCGGATCGGTGCCCTGCTCGAACTCAGCGGGTTCGCCACCGACCGGGCGATGATCGCGGCCTGCCCGTACGCCTGGCCGTGGAACGTGCTGGGCTGGCCCGGCGTCAACGTGCCCGCCGGTTTCACACCGGACGGCCTGCCGGTCGGCGCCCAGTTGCTGGGCCCGGCCAACAGCGAGCCCCTGCTCGTGCAGGTGGCCGCGCAACTGGAAGCGGAGCTGCGCTGGGCCGAGAAGTGGCCGTCACCGCCGGTCACGGCGCGCTCCGCCGCCGCCTGAGCGACCGCGGGCCGTCCTCATGGCGGACGCGTCGATGGCCGGGCTCATGGGCCGGGTCACCGGAACGACCGGACCCGGCTCGGTCGATGAGATGACGCGGGTGGCCGAGCCGGAGACACACCGGCGCGACAGCGGGCACCGCAGGACATCTCCACCCTCAACGGGCAGGTCCAGAAGCTCCCGAGGGACGACAGGTGACCCTTCGGGCGTGAGCACGGGGGCCGCCTCTAGGGTGCCCCCGTGACCGCGTACACCGATGAGAACGTCCCGGGCCGTCACGGCCCCTCCGCCACCGTCCAGGCCGACCCGCGCCAGGTGGGCCGGGTGCGGACGGAGTACTCCCCCGCGCACGACGGCGACCCGGACCCCGGGGAGATCGTCTGGACGTGGGTGCCCTACGAAGAGAACGACGGCCGCGGCAAGGACCGCCCGGTGCTCGTGGTCGCCCGCGAGCCGGCCGGCACCTTCCTGGCGGTGCAGTTGTCGAGCAAGCGGCACGACGGCGACCGGGAGTGGGTGCCGATCGGCGGTGGGCCCTGGGACCGGACGGGCCGGGACTCGTGGGTCGATGTGGACCGGGTGCTGCGTCTGCACGAGGACGGTATGCGTCGGGAGGCCTGCGCCTTGGACCGCATGCGCTTCAACCTGGTCAGGCGCCGCCTGCAGGAGCGCCACGGCTGGAGCTGAACGCCTGCTCGAAGGCTCCCAGGACCGCGCGGTCCCGCGTCCGGTCCAGGACCCCGAACACCACGTGCCCGAAAGTCCGTGCGAACCGGGCGCCGGGCACCAACAGCACCCGGAACGCCTGTGCCACCTGCGCGGGGTCGTTGCCGAACACCCCGCAGCCCCAGGCGCCCAGCACGAGCCGTCGGTATCCGTGGGCCGCGGCCGTCTCCAGGACGCGTTCGGCGCGCGCCGCGAGGGCCCGCGGCAGTTCCGCGGCCCGTTCGGGCGCCGTGCGCTTCACCACCCCCGCGTTGGGCGCGGGAGAGGTCAGGAAGCCGGCGGTGTACGGCTCGGCCAGCAGGCCGCCGCGGTCGTCGCGGAACACGGACACCCCCGGTGAGTGGATGACACGGTCCGTGTAGAACGGGTCGCGGTGGGCGCGGTGGTGGTCGTAGAAGGCGCGGGCCTGAAGGAGGCAGGTGTGGAGCGCGGAGGCCCGGCACAGGGCCTCCTCCTGGGCCTGAGCGCCGTTCAGGTAGCCGCCGCCGGGGTTGCGGGCCGAGGCGAAGTTCAGCACCGCCACGCGCCCGCCGAGCCGACGGGCGGCCTCCAGGCTGCTCTCACCCGTGACCTCCACCAGCGTCCTCAGCGTCCCCGTCACCCGATCGGCGGGCACGGGCACGGGTTCCGGCCCGTACAGGCGCGTGCCCTCGCGCGCCGCCGACAACTCGGCCGCGATGGAGACCTCGCGCCCGTCCGGCGCGCGGTAGGCCCCGGCCGCGACGATCTGTTCGGTCTGCCGCGCGATACCGCGCAGGCGCGCGCTCACGGCGTGACCCCCGTACGCGCCGTGACCACGCGCCGCGCGGCCTTTCTTGTCGTACTCACGCACGCATGGTGGGTGATGCGGGATCTCCGGCGCAACGGAGTTTTCGCCGTCGCGGAAACACGGGGGAAAGCGCCGGGAAACGCCGGGCCGGAGCGTATGACCGCCCCGGAACGTCCCACTTCGCCCCCTTGTGCCGAGCGCCGTGAGCGTCTTGGGTGGGACGAGTGATCCCGATCCGGGCCGCGGAAGAGCCCGGACCGGTGGCATGGTGGAATCTCAGGAGGATCCCGCAATGTCCGATTCGACACGTGGCTGTACCCGGCCACGCACGTCACTGTCCGAAGCCGAGGTCGAGGCTCTGGTCCGCGGCATCTGCTTCAAGACCGGCCCACCACGCCGCCTCGGTGTCGAGGTGGAATGGCTCGTCCACGAGCTGCGCGAACCGCGGCTCCCCGTCACACCCGAACGACTCGAAGCGGCCTACGCGGCACTGCGACCGCTGTCCCTGCGGTCGGCGCTCACCGTGGAACCGGGCGGCCAGCTGGAGCTGAGCTCGCCCCCCGCCGCCTCGCTGACGGAAGTCGTCAGCACCGTCTCCGCCGACCTCGACGCCGTCCGCGCGGTCCTGCGCCAGGACGGCCTCACGCTCGTCGGCCTCGGCCACGATCCCTGGCACGAACCCCGCCGGTTCCTGCGCGCACCGCGCTACGACGCCATGGAGACATCTCTGGACCGCACGGGTCCCGCCGGCCGCGCCATGATGTGCGCCTCCGCCTCCGTGCAGGTGTGCCTGGACGCCGGTCACGAGGAGCCCGGGCCGCAGGGCCTGGTGCGCCGCTGGTGGCTGGCCCACCATCTGGGCGCCGTCCTGGTCGCCGCGTTCGCCAACTCCCCGCTCGCCGGGCACCGGCCGACCGGCTGGCGGTCCACCCGGCAGCTCGCGTGGACCCGGATCGGCGCCGGCCGGGCGGGCGGACCGCGGCTGGACACCGATCCGCGCGGCGCCTGGGCCCGGCACGTGCTGGACGCCCCCGTGATGTGCGTACGGCAGGACGGCGGGCCCTGGGACGTCCCCGAGGGGCTCACCTTCCGGGACTGGATCCGCACGGGCGCGCCCCGGCCGCCCACCCGGGAGGATCTCGACTACCACGTCACGACGCTGTTCCCGCCGGTCCGACCGCGCGGCCACCTCGAACTGCGCATGATCGACGCACAGCCCGGCGACGACGGCTGGATCGTGCCGCTCGCCGTGACGGCGGCGCTCTTCGACGACCCGGAGGCCACCGAGACCGTCTACCGGGCCGTGAAGCCGCTGGCCGAGCGGACGCTGGGGCTGCCCGCGCCGCACAACCCGCTGTGGCTCGACGCGGCCCGCACCGGCCTGGCCGACGCTGAACTGCGCGAGGTGGCCGTCACCTGCTTCACGACAGCGCTGGACGCCCTGCCCCGGCTCGGCGCCGCACCCGAGGTCGTCGAGGCCGTCACGGCCTATCTGGACCGCTATGTCGTCCTGGGCCGCTGCCCCGCCGACGACCTGCTCGACCGACAGCGCGGCACGGACGGTCGCGCCCACGGGAAGGACTTCCGCCCATGACCGACACCGATCCCGCTGTCGACCCCGCGACCCTCGACCCCGAGGTGCTCCGTGAGCGGGCGGTCGCCTCACTCGTCGTGGCCCGCGACCGCACCACCCTGCTGACGAGTTGCGTGGAGGATCCCGACCTGACCGCCCAGCACTCGCCGCTGATGTCGCCGCTGGTCTGGGACCTCGCGCACATCGGCAACCAGGAGGAGCAGTGGCTGCTGCGGACGGTCGCCGGGCACGAGGCGATACGCCCGGAGATCGACGGCCTCTACGACGCCTTCGAGCACCCGCGCGCCGAGCGGCCGAAGCTGCCCCTGCTGTCACCGGCCGAGGCGCGGACCTACGCGGCCGAGGTGCGCGGCCGGGCGCTGGACGTGCTGGAGCGGGCCGCGTTCCACGGAACGCGGCTGACGGAGGCCGGGTTCGCCTTCGGGATGATCGCGCAGCACGAACAGCAGCACGACGAGACGATGCTGATCACCCATCAGCTGCGCACGGGCCCGCAGGCCCTGACGGCGCCCGACCCGGATCCGGTGCCGCTGTTCACCGGTCCGTCCGAAGTCCTCGTGCCGGGCGGTCCGTTCACGATGGGCACCTCCGGCGAACCGTGGGCCCTGGACAACGAACGCCCCGCGCACCGGCGCGAGGTGGCGCCCTTCCACATCGACACGACCCCGGTCACCAACGGCGCCTACCGGGCGTTCATCGAGGACGGCGGCTACCGCGACCCGCGGTGGTGGACGGCCGACGGCTGGGCGCACATCCAGCAGCACGGCATCGACGCCCCGCTGTTCTGGCGGCGCGACGGGAAGCAGTTCCTCAGGCGCCGCTTCGGCGTCACCGAGGTCGTCCCGCCCGACGAGCCGGTGCTCCACGTGTGCTGGTACGAGGCCGACGCCTACGCCCGCTGGGCGGGACGCCGACTGCCCACGGAGGCCGAGTGGGAGAAGGCGGCCCGGCACGACCCGGCGGCCGACCGCTCGATGCGCTACCCGTGGGGTGACGCCGACCCGGGACCCGAGCACGCCAACCTCGGCCAGCGGCACCTGCGTCCGGCGCCCGCCGGGAGCTACCCGGCCGGTGAGTCGCCGCTCGGCGTACGGCAGTTGATCGGCGACGTGTGGGAGTGGACGGCCAGCGACTTCCTGCCCTATCCGGGGTTCCGGGCGTTCCCGTACAAGGAGTACTCGGAGGTCTTCTTCGGGCCCGAGTACAAGGTGCTGCGCGGCGGTTCGTTCGCGGTGGACGCGGTGGCCTGCCGGGGCACCTTCCGCAACTGGGACTACCCGGTCCGGCGTCAGATCTTCTCCGGATTCCGCACGGCACGGTCGGAGGACGTCTGATGTGCCGTCATGTGGCGTACGTGGGGCCCGAGGAGCCGCTGGGCAGCCTCCTCGTGCACCCCCCGCACGGGTTGTACCGGCAGTCGTGGGCTCCCCGGCACCAGCGGTACGGGACGGTCAACGCCGACGGCTTCGGTGTCGGCTGGTACGCGCCGGGCGACCCGGTACCGGCCCGCTACCGCCGGGCCGGGCCCATCTGGGCCGACCTGTCGTTCGCCGATCTCGCCCGGGTCGTCCGGTCCAGCGCGCTGCTCGCCGCGGTGCGGGACGCGACCCTGTCGGGCGCGGACGCGGAGGCCGCGGCGGCCCCGTTCGCCGCGGGGACCTGGCTGTTCAGCCACAACGGTGCGGTGAAGGGCTGGCCCGGCTCGCTGGCCGCGGTGTCCCGGACGCTGCCGCACGAGGACCTGCTGTCGCTGGAGGCCCGCAACGACTCGGCGCTCGTGTGGGCGCTGGTCCTGGCGCGGCTGCGCAGCGGTGACGAGGAGGGCCAGGCGATGGCCGACACGGTCCTGGAGGTCGCCGCCGCGGCCCCCGGTTCCCGGCTCAACCTCCTGCTCACCAACGGCGACACCATCACCGCGACCGCCTGGGGCGACGCCCTGTGGTACCTCACCCGGCCCGGCGGCGGCACCGTCGTGGCCTCCGAGCCCTACGACGACGATCCGCACTGGCGGGAGGTTCCCGACCGCACCCTGCTGGCGGCGAGCCGCACCGACGTGCTGCTCACGCCGCTGAAGGAGCCGACCGACGTCGCCGTGCCCTCCCCCTCGCCGAAGGAGCCCCGTACGTGAGCCCGTTCCACCTCACCCGCACCCTGGCGGAGGACGCCACGGACGCCGCGCTGCGCGCCGACGTCCACCGGGGTCTGACCGGCCGCCCCAAGACCCTGCCGCCGAAGTGGTTCTACGACGCGCACGGCAGCGACCTGTTCGAGAAGATCACGGAACTGCCCGAGTACTACCCCACCCGCGCCGAGCGGGAGATCCTCCTCACGCGCTCCGGCGACATCGCCGCGGCGACCGGGGCCCGGACCCTGGCCGAGCTCGGCTCCGGCTCCTCGGAGAAGACGAGGCACCTGCTCGACGCCCTCACGGACCTGCACACCTACGTTCCGGTCGACGTCAGCGGGAGCGCCCTCACCCAGGCCGGGCAGGCGCTCGCCGCCGAGCGGCCGGGGCTCGACGTGCACGCGCTGATCGCCGACTTCACGGCGGAACTGACCCTGCCGGACACGCCGGGACCCCGCCTGGTGGCGTTCCTCGGCGGCACGGTCGGCAACCTGCTGCCGGCCGAACGCGCCGCGTTCCTGGCGTCCGTACGCGCCCTGCTCGCCCCGGGTGACGCCCTGCTGCTGGGCACGGACCTGGTCAAGGACGAGGCGGTGCTGGTCCGGGCGTACGACGACGGGGCCGGGGTGACGGCCGCGTTCAACAAGAACGTCCTGACGGTGATCAACCGCGAGCTGGGCGCCGACTTCGAGCCCGCCGCGTTCGACCACGTGGCGGTGTGGGACGCCGGGCACGAGTGGATCGAGATGCGGCTGCGTTCCCGTACGGCGCAGACGGTGAAGGTGCCGGCGCTCGACCTCACCGTGGACTTCGCGGCGGGCGAGGAGATGCGGACCGAGGTGTCGGCGAAGTTCCGGCAGGAGGGCGTACGCGCCGAACTGTCCGTGGCGGCACTGGACCTGACCCACTGGTGGACCGACGGTGAGGGGCGGTTCGCGCTGTCGCTGAGCGTGGCGCGCTGACACCGGTGACCCCTGGGGCGGCGGCGACGGCGGGAGACGACGTCTCGCGCTTCGCCGCCGCGTGGGGCACGGTGGAGGGACGCGTGTCATAACCGGTACTGGAAGAGGAGCAGCGGCATGTCGAACCACACCTACCGGGTCACGGAGATCGTCGGCACCTCCCCCGACGGCGTCGACGCGGCCATCCGCAACGGCATCGGCCGGGCCTCGCAGACGCTGCGCAACCTGGACTGGTTCGAGGTGACGCAGGTGCGCGGCCAGCTGGAGGACGGGCAGATCGCGCACTGGCAGGTGGGCCTCAAGGTGGGCTTCCGCCTCGACGAGTCCGAGTAGGCGAGCGGACCCGGGGCGGGCGGTCTCGGGACCCTCCGTCCCGGTGACGCTCTCGCCGAGGCCGGGCCGGCTCCCGGCCTCAGGTCCGCCCTTCCCTCTCCTGCGCCGCCTTCATCTCGGCGGACCGGGTCACCCAGTCGGCCCGCACGACGGTGAAGCCCGCACGCCGGGCGTCCGCGCAGACCAGCTCGTCGTCGTCGACGAACACCCTGATCTCGCGGGTTCGGGCGAGGCGCCGCAGGACCTCCCGCTTGGTGACCCGGGCGGGCCGCCGGTCGGTGTCCCCCCGCATGTACAAGCGCCCCTCGGGCAGCCCCTGGGCGGCGAGCCAGTCCAGCGTGTCGCGCCGGCAGCGCTCGGGCCGCCCGGTGAGGTAGACGATCTCGCACTCCCGCGCGTTCTCCTCGACCAGCGCGATGCCCTCCGGGACCGGCGGGTCCTGCGTCGCCGCCGAGAAGAACCCGTCCCAGTCCTTCGGTCTGCGCTCCAGGAAGCTCTGCCGGTGCGAGGCGTCGGCGAGGGTGTTGTCCAGGTCGAACACGGCCAGCGGGGCCTTGCTGCGGTCGTCGCTCACGCTGCCCAGCGTAAGGGGTCCGCGCGCGCCGAGCGCATTCGGGACAGGCGGGACCGGGGCATGGTCCGTACCGTTCGGCGACCGGCCCTTTTCACGCAGCCTGTCGCAGGAGGGGCAACCCGCCATGGGGGCGTGAACGAGCCACGAGCCGAAGGCATTTCATCCACGCAGTTGATGGCTCAAGCACAGCACTGACATACTCCGCTTTCAGCCTCGCCACCACCCGTGGCCGGGGCTGTCAGGGGACTCCACACAGAATCCCCGAGGCCGTCCGCGTGAATCCGAACAGCGAGTTCTTCGGATTCACGAATCCCCCACGAGCCCGCACCCCATCGCGCGTCCGGCATTGCTCCCCCCTGCCCGAAAACCGGACGCGGACACCGACCCGACGGGGTCGAGTGCGGGGCACGATGCAGCGAAGAAGGTGCGCCTGTGCCCGAATTCTCACCGCGGCGGGATGACACTCCCACATTCCCGCTTCCGCACATCGAACGTACTCCACCGTCCCGCATATCCGACCATCCCGAATTTCACTCCCTGCGTCGTGCGCAGCGTCGGTTCGGCCTGCGGGCGACGATCCTGTCCGTCGGCGGATTCCTGCTGTATGTGCTGCTGTCGAGTTTTGTGCCCGAGGTGATGAACCAGCCGCTGTTCGGCCGCCTCACGCTCGGACTCACCCTCGGTCTCGGGCAGTTCGTCATCATGGGCGTGACAGCGTGGCGCTATGCCCGGCACATGCGGATGCGGGTCGATCCGCTCGCCCGCGGCCTGAGATCCCGGCTGCACGAGACGGAGAGCCGCCGCGCCCGGTCGGCGGCCTCCGCACAGGGGGCCGGACAGCCGCACGGAACGAGGGGGTTCCGCACGTGGTGACCGCCGCCGCCATCGACGACCGCAGCCTGCAGCTGACGTTCGTCCTGTTCCTCACCGTGGTCGTGATCACCCTCTTCATGGCCCTGCTGACGGCTCCCCAGCGCGACGAGATCAGCGAGTTCTACCTCGGCAACCGCGCCCTGTCGCCGCTGCGCAACGGTCTGGCCATGTGCGGCGACTACCTGTCCGCCGCCACCCTGCTCGGCAGCACCGGCCTCGTGGCACTCACCGGTTACGACGGGCTGATGTACCTCGGCGGCACCACCGTGGCCTGGATGATGGTGCTGCTGCTGATCGCCGAACCGCTGCACCGCACGGGCAGGTTCACGCTCGGCGACACGGTGGCGCTGCGCCTGCCGCGGCGGCAGCGGCCGGTGCGGGTCGCCCTGGCGGTCTGCGTCCTCGCCATCGCCACGCTCTATCTGGTGGCCCAACTCGTCGGCGGTGTGGCCCTGCTGACCCAGTTCGTCGGTGTGCCCAGCGGCACCACCCGCACCCTGTGCGTGGTCGTGATCGGCACCTTCGTGATCCTGTACGCCTCGCTCGGCGGCATGCCCGGTGCGACGGTCATCCAGATCATCAAGGCCGTGATGCTGCTGGTGGGCGTGCTGTTCACCGCGGGCTGGGTGCTGCACCACTTCGACTGGAATCCCAACGCCCTGCTGGAGAGGGCGTCCGAGCGCAGCGGTTCGGGCCTGAGTTTCCTGGAACCCGGTCTGCGCTACGGCGGCACCGTCAGCAACAAGCTGGACTTCCTCAGCCTCGAACTGGCCATCGTCCTCGGCCTCGCCGCCCTCCCGCACGTGCTGATGCGGCTGCTCACCCCGCGCAACAGCGGTGTGCTGCGCTCCTCCGTGCTGTGGGCCGTCGGTCTGGTCGGCGCGGTCTGTCTGGGGGCCGGCATCCTGGGCCTGGGCGCCACCGCGCTGCTCGGCCGGGACACCATCGAGAGCACGGACCGCACCGGCAACGCCTCCGTCCTGCTGCTCGCCCACGAGCTGGGCGGCAGTGTCCTCACCGCCCTGCTGACCTGCCTGGCGTATCTGACGCTGCTCGCCGTGGCGGTCGGTCTCACGCTGGCCGCGGCGTCCTCCCTGGCGCACGACCTGTACAGCGAGGTGATCCGCAAGGGCCGGGCGAGCGAGACGGAGGAGCTGACCGTCGCCCGGCTGTCCGGGGTGGTCATCGGCGTCCTCGGGATCCTGCTGGCCCTCGTCGCCTGGGGGGCGAACACCGCGACGCTGGCCTTCCTGGCCTTCGCCATCGCGGCGTCCGCGATCCTGCCGACGATCATCTACACCCTGTTCTGGCGGCGCTTCAGCGCGAGAGGCGCCCTGCTCAGCCTCTACGGCGGGCTGCTGTGCTCGGTACTGCTGGCGGTCTTCTCCCCCGTGGTCTCCTCCGTCCCGGGCTCGTTCTATCCGGAGGCCGACTTCGCCTGGTTCCCGCTCCAGAACCCCGGCATCGTCTCCATCCCGGTGGGCTTCCTGCTGGGCTGGCTCGGCACGGTGCTGGACAAGGGCCCGGCCGAAGAGGCCGCCGCGCACGAGCGGTTCGAGGTGCGGATGCTCGTGGGCGCGGACGACTGACACGTCCCTCCAGGGACAACGGCGGCCCGCGGAGCGGCCGGGCACCGGGACACACATTGTTAATGGGTTCCATTTTCATGTAGCGTCCTCGGTGCCCGCCCCACCGAGGAGGAGTCCCCATGGCCGTCCCGAAGCGGAAGATGTCCCGCAGCAACACCCGTCACCGCCGCGCCCAGTGGAAGGCGGCCACGCCGGCGCTGGTGCCGGTCACCGTCGACGGCGTCCGTCACCTCGTACCGCAGAACCTGGTCAAGGCCTACGAGCGCGGGCTGCTACGCCCCGACGGCTGAGCACACCGCCTCCGTGCAGAAGTGCGCGCGGACCCGGCGCAGCCACGCCTCGACCGGCGCCTCGGCGGGCTCGTCCGGCAGCGCCGTCGGGCCCGCGTCGAAGGCGGCCTCGTAGTGCCTGAGCAAGGTCAGCGCGGCCGACGGGTCGGCGGCGGCCCGCTCGCCGAAGGCGTGGTACTCCTCCGGGTCGTCGACCCGGATCGTCAACCGGCCCGTGGTGTACAGCTCCAGGCCCTGCTCGCACAGCCGCTTCAGGTGCCGGGCGTGCTTCGCGGTGCGCTTGCGGGTGTCCGCGCAGAAGGAAGCGTCACCGCGTGCCTCCAGCCGCCGGAACTGCTGGGTGGCATAGCCCAGGTAGGCATCCCTGACCCGCTTGGCGCTCAGGAACGCCGTGCGGATGGCGATGAGTTCGTCGCCGAGCGGGGTGCGCACCTCGTACAGCTCGTCCGGGAGCCACACCAGCTCCATCGCGGTCGGGTTGCCGCCCAGGGCCAGCCGGCACCATTTGACCGCCTCGTGCAGGGTGCGGTCCGGTGCCGTGCTGACGTGCGACTCCTTCGGCCGGCGCAGACCGTGGAGCTCCTCGGTGGGCGCCGCGAAGAGGCCGAGGCGGTCGATGTCCGAGCCCGGGCGGGCGAGGCCGTAGGCGGTCGATCCGACGATGCCGGAGAGCAGGACGTTGGGGACGGTCACGGTCGGCCGCCTTTCGCTTCCGAGTACCGTGACATTGTCCTGACGTGCCCGGACGCGGTCACCCGGTTTTCCGGGGATGCCCCCCGCGGCGGAATACCGACGGCCCCACCCGGCGTAGAACCCGGTATGGAACCCGTGCGCCTGTCCGTCCTCGACCGCTCCCGCACCCGCGAGGGGCACACCCACCCCGAGGCCCTGCGCGACACCGTGCGGCTGGCGCGGGAGCTGGAGCGGCTGGGCTACCACCGGCTCTGGGTCTCGGAGCACCACGGCGTGCCCGGAGTCGCCGGTTCCGCGCCGACCGTCCTGGCCGCCGCGGTGGCGGGCGCGACCCGCACGATCCGGGTCGGCACCGGCGGGGTGATGCTGCCCAACCACCGGCCGCTGGTCGTGGCCGAGCAGTTCGGGGTGCTGGAATCGCTGTTCCCCGGGCGGATCGACATGGGCCTCGGCCGGTCCGTCGGCTTCACCGACGGAGTGCGCAGGGCGCTGGGCCGCGACAAGGGCGACGCCGAGGACTTCGAGGCCCAGCTCACCGAGCTGCTCGGCTGGTTCCGGGGCACCTCCCCCACCGGGGTCCACGCCCGGCCCGCGGAGGGCCTGAGCGTGCCGCCGTTCGTCCTGGCGATGGGGGAGGGCGCCGACATCGCCGCACGCGCGGGCCTGCCCCTGGTCATCGGCGACCTCAGGAACCGGGAGAAGATGCGGCGCGGCATCGACCTCTACCGCGACCGGTTCCGCCCCTCCCCCTGGGCCGCGAGGCCCTACGTCGTCATCTCCGGCACCATCGCCGTGGCCGGCACCCCCGACGAGGCCCGGCGGCTGCTGGTCCCCGAGGCCTGGGCCATGGCGTACTCCCGCACCCACGGCACCTTCCCGCCCCTGCCGCCCGCCGAGCGCGTGGAGGCCCTCACCATGACCGGCAAGGAGCGCGACCTCTACGAGTCCGGCCTGACCGGGCACATCGCCGGCACCGGGGAGCAGGTCGCGCACGAGCTGGAGACGGTACTGAAGGAGACGGGCGCGCAGGAGGTACTCGTCACGACCAGCACCTACGACCGTGACGCCCTGCTGGACTCCTACCGGCGGCTGGCCGCGATCACCTCCGGTTAGAGTCGTCTCCCATGCACGACCGCGACCCCCATGACCCGTTCGTCCGTGTCCGCGGCGCCCGCGAGCACAACCTCCAGGGCATCGACGTCGACATCCCCCGGGACGTGCTGGCCGTGTTCACCGGCGTGTCCGGCTCGGGGAAGTCGTCGCTGGCGTTCGGCACGATCTACGCGGAGGCGCAGCGCCGCTACTTCGAATCGGTCGCCCCCTACGCGCGCCGGTTGATCCACCAGGTCGGCGCCCCGAAGGTCGGGGAGATCACCGGCCTGCCCCCGGCCGTCTCGCTCCAGCAGCGCCGCGCGGCGCCCACCTCGCGCTCCTCCGTCGGCACCGTCACCAACCTCTCCAACTCCCTGCGCATGCTGTTCTCCCGGGCCGGCACCTACCCGCCCGGCGCCGAGCGGCTCGACTCCGACTCCTTCTCGCCCAACACGGCGGTGGGAGCCTGCCCGGAGTGCCACGGGCTCGGGCGGGTGCACCGTACGAGCGAGGAACTGCTGGTCCCCGATCCGTCGCTGCCGATCCGCGAGGGCGCGATCGCCGCGTGGCCCGGCGCCTGGCAGGGCAAGAACCTGCGCGACATCCTCGACGCGCTCGGCTACGACGTGGACCGGCCGTGGCGGGAGCTGCCCGCCGGGCAGCGGGAGTGGATCCTGTTCACGGACGAGCAGCCGGTGGTCACCGTGCACCCGGTGCGGGACGCCGACCGCATCCAGCGGCCGTACCAGGGCACCTACATGAGCGCCCACCGGTATGTGATGAAGACGTTCGCGGACTCCAAGAGCCCGGCCCTGCGGGCGAAGGCCGAGCGGTTCCTCACCAGCGCGCCCTGCCCCGCGTGCGGCGGCAGCCGGCTGCGCCCCGAGGCCCTGGCCGTGACCTTCGGCGGCCGGACCATCGCCGAGCTGGCGGCCGTGCCGCTGGTGGACCTGGCCGCCGGTCTCGACGGGGATTCGGAGGCCGCCCGGGTCCTCACCGGCGACCTGAGGTCGCGTATCGCGCCGGTCGTCGAGCTGGGGCTCGGCTATCTCAGCCTCGACCGCCCCACTCCCACCCTCTCCGCGGGAGAACTCCAGCGCCTGCGCCTTGCCACCCAGCTGCGCTCCGGCCTGTTCGGTGTCGTCTACGTGCTCGACGAGCCGTCGGCCGGACTGCACCCGGCGGACACCGAGGCGCTGCTCACGGTGCTGGAGCGGCTGAAGGCGTCCGGGAACTCGGCGTTCGTGGTGGAGCACCACCTGGACGTGGTGCGCGGCGCCGACTGGCTGGTGGACGTGGGTCCGGACGCGGGCGAGCACGGCGGGCGGGTGCTGCACAGCGGTCCGGTGGCCGAGCTGGCCGGTGTCGAGGAGTCGGCGACGGCCCGCTACCTGTTCGACCGCTCCCCCGCCGCGGCCCGGGACGTGCGCGAGGCGACCGGGTGGCTGAGGACCGGCCCGGTCACCCGGCACAACCTGCGCGGCGTGACGGCGGAGTTCCCGCTCGGCGTGTTCACCGCGGTCACCGGCGTGTCCGGCTCCGGCAAGTCCACGCTCATCGGCGAGATCACGCAGGACACCGCCGGGGTGGGCCGGCTGGTCTCGGTCGACCAGAAACCGATCGGCCGCACACCGCGCTCCAACCTCGCCACCTACACGGGCCTCTTCGACGTCGTGCGCAGGGTGTTCGCGGCGACCGACGGGGCTCGCGCCCGCGGCTTCGGTGTCGGGCGGTTCTCCTTCAACGTGGCGGGAGGGCGCTGCGAGACCTGCCAGGGCGAGGGGTTCGTCAGCGTGGAGCTGCTGTTCCTGCCCAGCACGTACGCACCCTGCCCGGACTGCGGCGGGGCCCGCTACAACCCGCGGACGCTGGAAGTGACCTACCGCGGGCGGAACATCGCGCAGGTGCTGGATCTGACGGTGGAGAGCGCGGCGGAGTTCTTCGCGGACACCCCGGCCGTGGCGCGCAGCCTCGGCGCCCTGCTCGACGTGGGTCTGGGCTATCTCCGTCTGGGGCAGCCCGCGACGGAGTTGTCCGGCGGGGAGGCTCAGCGCATCAAGCTGGCGAGCGAACTGCAGCGCGGCCGGCGCGGCCATACGCTCTACCTCCTCGACGAGCCCACGACCGGCCTCCACCCGGCCGACGTGGACGTCCTGATGCGTCAGCTGCACGGTCTCGTCGACGCCGGGCACACCGTGATCGTCGTCGAGCACGACATGTCCGTCGTCGCGCGGGCGGACTGGGTCATCGACCTGGGCCCGGGCGGTGGCGACGCGGGCGGCCGGATCGTGGCGTCGGGACCGCCCCGGGACGTCGCGCGCTCGGCGGAGAGCCGGACGGCGCCGTATCTGGCGCGCACGCTGTCCGGGGGCCGTTGAGGTCCCGGAGCGGACGGCCGGCTTTCGCCGAGGCCCCCCGCGAACACCCACACCGCGTCCCGCGAGGCCCGGGTCCCTACGCCACCAGCACCGTGTGCGTCCGGGCCGGCGCGGCCGTCTCCGGCGGCTGTGCCGAGTCGGCGAGGGAGCGGCGGTCGGGACTGCTGCCCGGGGGCAGGGGGTCCAGGACGTCGACCTCGGCGATGAGGCCGCGGGCCGTCGCCACCCGCCACAGGGACGCCGGCAGCGTGTCCTCGCCGACGTACGCGGGGGCCGTGGTGGCCGTTCCGCCGCTGAGCCGGTAGCCGATGCGCACGGGCTGGACCGGCACCCCGGCGTCCAGGGCGGCCTGGAAGACGGCCCGGCGGAAAGGGCCCTGGGCCCGGCCGCACCAGGTGCTGCCCTCGGGGAACGCCGCGACCGCGGCGCCCTCGCGCAGGGCCCCGGCGATCCGGGCGACCGTGTCCGGGAGGGCCCGCAGCCGGTCCCGGTCGATGAACAGGGTCCCGCCGCGCGCGGCCAGCGCACCGGCGACGGGCCAGCGCCGTACCTCGGTCTTCGCCAGCATCCGGGCGGGACGGACGGCGGCGAGCAGCGGGATGTCCAGCCAGGAGATGTGGTTGGCGACCAGCAGCAGTCCGCCGGTGGGCGCGGCGGCACCGGTGATACGGACCCGGACCCCCGCGGCCCGCACGATCCACCGGCACCACCGCCGGACCAGGGACGCCGGTACCCGGGCCCCGATGGGCGTCAGCGCGATCGCGCCGAGCAGGAGCAGGAGGACCGCGGTGAGCCGCAGCACGGCACGCGGTACGGCCCGTGACCGCACGGCCGCGGGCATCTCGACACAGGCCTGCGGGGTGCACGGCGCGGTGGGCAGCCAGGCGCTCATCAGGCCGGTACGAGGGAGAGGAAGTGCCGCAGGTAGCGCCCGTTGACGCGGCTCATCGGCAGCAGCACGTACAGGTCGGCGACGCCGAAGTCCGGGTCGTGGGCCGGTTCGCCGCACACCCAGGCACCCAGGCGCAGGTAGCCGCGCAGCAGGGCGGGCAGTTCGACGCGGGAGTCGGGCGCGGGGCCCGGCGTCCACGGCAGCAGCGGCCGTACCCGGAACTCCTCCGGTGACAGGTGCTTGGCGCTCACCCGGTCCCAGGCGGCGGACGCGAGGGTGCCGCCGTCGGCGAGTGGGACGGAGCAGCAGCCGGCGAGCCACTCGTGGCCGCGCTCGACCATGTAGCGGGCGATACCGGCCCAGATGAGGCTGATGACCGCGCCGTCGCGGTGGCCGGGGTGCACGCACGAGCGGCCGACCTCGACGAGCTCCGGCCGGATCCCGTCGAGCGAGGCCAGGTCGAACTCGCCCTCGGAGTACAGTCGCCCGGCGATCGCCGCGCGCTCCGGCGGCAGCAGCCGGTAGGTGCCGACGACCTGGCCGGTCGTCTCCTCCCGGACGATCAGGTGGTCGCAGTACGCGTCGAACGGGTCGACATCGAGGCCCGGCTGCGAGCCGGAGAGCAGTGCCCCCATCTCCCCGGCGAAGACGTCGTGCCGCAGCCGCTGCGCGGCACGCACGTCCTCCTCGTTCCGGGCGAGGGTGACGGTGTAGCGGGTGGGGGCCGCGGGCTGCGCGGGGCGGTCGACGGTCAGTACGCCGGTCATGGCTCTCTCCTGGTCACGGGCCGGTCGGTGAGGCGGGGCGCTGAGCGGTGTCGTGCGATCCTTCGCCTCTGTTCTGCCGATGCCGACTGACCTTCGCGTGTCATGTGCAGAGAGAACGGGTGTGAGGTTGCTGAACGGCTCGCGCCACGAGCGACGACGTGGCCCGGTTCCATCCACCGAGCGCCGGGGAGGCCCCTCGACGCCGGGCAGGCCGCTCGACGCCCCGGCGTCGGTCAGCGACCGGGTCCCCGCGCCTGGTCTGTCCGGCACGTCGGCGTGCGGGACGCGGGCGTCCTGGACGGCATCGGCGCCCGGCGGCTGCGGGGCGCGCTGGAGGGGCGCGGGTTCGGCACGCCGGAGCGGCGCGGCGCGGCGACCTGGACCTCGGCCCGCTGGGCCCCCACCTCGCCGGTCCCGGCCCGTGACACGGGGATACCGGACGGGACCGGGAAGAGCACCACTCCCGGTCCCGCTCGTTCGCACCTGTCGGCGAACGTCCTTCCCCCTCCACGGGGTCAGCGCTTGGCGGCCTTGCGGGTCGCCCGCAGCCACTCCTTGTTCATGTTGGTGATGGACATGAGCGGAATCCCCTTGGGGCAGGCGGTGGCGCACTCACCGGCGAGGGTGCAGCCCCCGAACCCCTCCTCGTCCATCTGCTCCACCATGTCCAGCACCCGCGTCTCCCGCTCGGGTGCCCCCTGCGGCAGCACGTTCAGATGGTTGATCTTGGCGGAAGTGAACAGCATCGCCGCCCCGTTGGGACAGGCCGCCACGCACGCCCCGCAGCCGATGCACTCGGCATGTTCGAAGGCGAAGTCGGCATCCGGCTTCGGCACCGGCGTGGCGTGCGCCTCGGGAGCCGCCCCGGTCGGCGCGGTGATGTAGCCGCCGGCCCGGATGATCCGGTCGAACGCCGACCGGTCCACGACCAGGTCTTTGATCACCGGGAACGCCGATGCCCGCCACGGCTCGACGTCGATCGTGTCGCCGTCCCGGAACGACCGCATGTGCAGCTGGCAGGTGGTGGTGCGCTCGGGCCCGTGCGCGTCGCCGTTGATGACGAGCGAACACGCCCCGCAGATGCCCTCGCGGCAGTCGTGGTCGAAGGCGACGGGGTCCTCACCCTTGACGATGAGTTCCTCGTTGAGCGTGTCGAGCATCTCCAGGAAGGACATGTCGGGCGAGATCCCGTCCACCTCGTACGTGGACATGGTGCCGTCGGCGTCGGCGTTCCGCTGCCGCCAGACGCGCAGGGTGAGCTTCATGCGTAGCTCCGCTGGGTGGGGTGGACGTACTCGAAGACCAGGTCTTCCCTGTGCAGGACGGGAGCCGCGCCGGTGCCGGTGAACTCCCAGGCGGCCGCGTACCCGAACTCCTCGTCCTTGCGGGCGGCCTCGCCGTCGGGTGTCTGGGACTCCTCGCGGAAGTGGCCGCCGCAGGACTCTTCGCGGTGCAGCGCGTCGAGGCACATCAGCTCGGCGAGCTCCAGGTAGTCGACGACGCGGTTGGCCTTCTCCAGCGACTGGTTGAACTCCTCGCCGGTGCCGGGCACCTTGACACGCCGCCAGAACTCCTCGCGGATCTGCGGGATGCGCTCCAGCGCCTTGCGCAGCCCCGAGTCGGTGCGGGCCATGCCGCAGAACTCCCACATGAGTTCGCCGACCTCGCGGTGGAAGGAGTCGGGAGTGCGGTCGCCGTCGACGGACAGCAGCAGGTTGAGCCGGTCCTGGGTGTCGGCCAGCACCTCCTGGACGGCGGGGTGTTCGTCGGTCACCGTCTCGTGGTGCGGGTTGCGGGCGAGGTAGTCGCTGATGGTCGAGGGGAGGACGAAGTAGCCGTCCGCGAGTCCCTGCATCAGCGCGGAGGCGCCGAGCCGGTTGGCGCCGTGGTCGGAGAAGTTGGCCTCGCCGATCGCGAACAGCCCGGGGATCGTGGTCTGGAGGTCGTAGTCGACCCACAGTCCTCCCATCGTGTAGTGCACGGCGGGGTAGATCCGCATCGGCACCTCGTACGGGTCCTCGTCGGTGATCCGCTGGTACATGTCGAAGAGGTTGCCGTACTTGGCCTCGACGGCCTTGCGGCCCATGCGCTTGATGGCGTCGGCGAAGTCGAGGTAGACGCCCTGCCCGCCGGGGCCCACTCCCCTGCCCTCGTCGCAGACGTTCTTCGCGGCACGGGAGGCGATGTCCCGGGGGACGAGGTTGCCGAAGGACGGGTAGACGCGCTCCAGGTAGTAGTCGCGTTCGTCCTCGGGGATCTCGCCGGGGGGCCTGCGGTCTCCCTTCGCCTTCGGCACCCAGATGCGCCCGTCGTTGCGCAGCGACTCGCTCATCAGCGTCAGCTTGGACTGGTGGTCGCCGGTGCGCGGGATGCAGGTGGGGTGGATCTGGGTGAAGCAGGGGTTGGCGAACCAGGCGCCGCGCCGGTGGGCCCGCCAGATGGCGGTGGCGTTGGAGTTCATGGCGTTCGTCGACAGGTAGAAGACGTTGCCGTAGCCGCCGGAGGCGAGCACCACGGCGTCCGCGAAGTACGTGTCGATCCGGCCGGTGATCAGGTCCCGCGCCACGATGCCGCGCGCCCGCCCGTCGACGACGATCAGGTCGAGCATCTCGGTGCGCGGGTGCATCTCGATGTTCCCGGCGGCGATCTGCCGGCTGAGGGCCTGGTAGGCGCCCAGGAGAAGCTGCTGACCCGTCTGGCCCCGGGCGTAGAAGGTGCGCGAGACCTGCACGCCGCCGAAGGACCGGGTGTCGAGGAGTCCGCCGTACTCACGGGCGAAGGGCACGCCCTGCGCCACGCACTGGTCGATGATCTCGACGGAGATCTGCGCGAGCCGGTGCACGTTGGACTCGCGGGCCCGGAAGTCGCCGCCCTTGACGGTGTCGTAGAACAGCCGGTGGACGGAGTCGCCGTCATTGCGGTAGTTCTTCGCCGCGTTGATGCCTCCTTGCGCGGCGATGGAGTGGGCGCGGCGGGGCGAGTCCTGGTAGCAGAACTGGACGACGTGGTAGCCCTGTTCGGCGAGGGTGGCCCCGGCGGACCCGCCGGCCAGGCCGGTGCCGACGACGATCACGGTGTGCTTGCGCCGGTTGGCGGGGTTGACCAGCTTGGCCTCGAAGCGGCGCTTGTCCCAGCGCTCGTTGATCGGCCCGGAGGGGGCCCTGGTGTCGGCGACCGGCTCACCGGTCGCGTAGGCCGTGTACTCGCTGCAGGAAGTCATCTTCAGCTCACCACTCCGGTCATGACGGCCACGGGCACGGCGATGAAACCGGCCGTGAGCAGCAGCGCGAGGACGTTCGCGACGGTTTTCAGGGCGCGGTCGCGGGTGCGGCTGCCGACGCCGAGGGTCTGGGCCGCGCTCCAGAAGCCGTGCCGGATGTGCAGGCCGAGCGCGAGCACCGCGACGATGTAGACGACGTTGCCGTACCAGGTGGAGAAGGTGTCGACGACGTTCTGGTATGGGTGGCCGGGCCGGAAGCCGGGGTGCACGGTGCCGGTCGTCAGGTCGAGGATGTGCCAGACGATGAACAGACCGAGGATGGTCCCGCCCCAGCGCATGGTGCGGGTGGCGTAGGAGGCCCGTGCCTTCTTGTGCACGTACGTGGTCGGGCGGGCCCTGATGTCGCGCCGGCTGAGCTGGTACGCCGAGGTGGCGTGGGCGACGACGGCGACGACCAGCACGACCCGGACGAGCCAGAGCGTCCACTCGTAGTGCATGAACGGCTCGCCGACGGTGCGCAGCCAGTGCGCGTAGTGGTTGAACTCGCCCGCCCCGAAGAAGATCTTCAGATTTCCGATCATGTGGACGACCAGGTACAGCAGCATGATCAGACCGCTGACCGCCATCACGGTCTTCTTGCCGACGGTGGAGTCCCACACGGTGCGTGCGAAGGACGGCCGCCGGTCCGTCCGCGTTGCCAGAGCCATGGAACAGCACGCTACGGACCCGCGCCCGATCGGTCCAAGACATGGTCCGGCTTGATTCCATAGGCTGGAGCTATCGTAGGAGGATGCAGTTCCAGCAGCTCCAGTACTTCGTGGCCGTCGCCGAGACCCGGCACTTCACCCGGGCCGCCGATCTGGTCCACGTCGCGCAGCCGTCGCTGTCGCAGCAGATCAAGGCGCTGGAGCGGGAGCTGGGCGCGGATCTGTTCCTGCGCGCCCGGGGCAACATCACGCTCACGGACGCCGGGGAGGCGCTGCTCCCCCTGGCCCGGCGCATCCTGGCGGACGCCGACACGGCCCGCCACGAGGTGCGGGAACTGGCGCAGCTGCGCAGCGGGCGCGTGCGGCTGGGGGCGACGCCGAGTCTGTGCACGGGTCTGCTGCCGGATGTGCTGCGTGCCTTCCACGACCGCTACCCCGGCATCAGGCTGCTGATCGAGGAGGGCGGTTCGCACGACCTGGTGCGGGAGCTGGCGCGCGGGGCGCTGGATCTGGCGCTGGTGGTGCTGCCGCTGCCGACGCCGGCGCCCGCGCTGACCACGGTGGAGCTACTGAGGGAGGACCTGGTCGTGGTCTCCTCACCGGATGCCCCGAGCCCCGGCCGGGGCCGGCGCACGGTACGCGTCGCCGACCTGGAGGGCGAACGCCTGGTGATGTTCCGGCACGGGTACGACCTGCGGGAGCTGACGGTGGCCGCCTGCCGCGCCGAGGGCTTCGAACCCGACTTCGCCGTGGAGGGCGGGGAGATGGACGCGGTACTGGGGTTCGTGCGAGCGGGGCTGGGGGTGGCTGTGGTGCCGCGGATGGTCGCGGCGAGGTCCGGGCGCGGGCTGCGGGTCACCCCGCTGGCCCGGCCCGGACTGCATCGCGCGATCGCGCTGGCGCACCGCAGTGACGTGGCTCCGCCCCGGGCCGCTCGGGAGTTGCAGCGGATGCTGCTCGAACGGTGAGGTGACCAGTCTCTGGAACGCCGTTGTGCCGAGCGGCGTGCCGGGGTACGGGCTCGTCCTGGTGGTTCGCGCGGTTCCCCGCACCTCTGAGGGTGCCCCCCTCCAGTGCCGCGGCTGGCAACGTTTGCCCATGGAGGAGCGGCGTCCGGTGCGTGGTCTCGGCGGGCCGTCCGGAAGTCCTCGTACGGGACGTACTTGGGTTTTCGGCCGGTGCGGCGAGAGTGCGCACCGGGCGTCGCAACGGGGCGAACGTTGCCTGCCGCGGCACTAGCCCGTCGCGTCCACCAGAGCCAGTTCGTGCAGGCGCTCCGGCGGACCGGGCCTGGCGTAGTACCAGCCCTGGGCCGTGTCGCAGCCGAGGATGCGGAGCTGCTCGGCCTGCGCCCCCGTCTCCACGCCCTCCACCGTCACCGCGAGGTCCAGGCTGTGCGCCAGGGAGACGATCCCCTGGACGATCTTCAGGTCGACCGGGTCCGCCGGGAACTGCTGCATGCTCCGGGTGAAGGACCGGTCCAGCTTCAGGATGCTGACCGGCAGCCGGCGCAGGTTGGCGAGGTTGGAGTAACCCGTCCCGAAATCGTCCAGGGCGATGTCGACCCCCATCTCCGCCAGCCGCCGCAGCGGCTTCAGCAGATCGTCGTCGGCACCGATCAGCGCCGACTCCGTGACCTCCAGGCACAGCGCGTCCGGCTCGATGCCCGTCCGTTCCAGGATGTCGACCGTGTCCTGGACGAGGCCGGGATGCGTCAACTGGCACGGGGAGAGGTTCACGTTGATCCGCAGCGGCCCCGACGCCGCGACACCACCGTGCAGTTCCCGCCACTCACGGGCCTGGCGCACCGACTGCTCCAGCACCCAGCGCCCCAGCGGCACGATCAACCCGGTGTGCTCCGCGAGCGGGATGAAGCGGTCCGGCCCGAGAACGCCGTGCTGCGGATGCAGCCAGCGCACCAGGGCCTCGGCGCCCCGGACGCTGCCGTCCCCGAGATGCACCAGCGGCTGGTACTCGATGAAGAACTCGCCCCGGTCCAGTGCCGTCGGCAGCGCCGTGGTCAGTCCGTGCCGCGTGATGGCCCGGGCGTCGGCCTCCGGATCGGCGAGTTCGAAGCGATTGCCACCCGCCGACTTGGCCCGGTACATGGTGATGTCCGCGCTGCGCAGCACCTCCGCCGGGCTGCGTTCCCCGGCCGGGCCCTCGACGATGCCGATGCTGCCGCGCACGGTCAGCTCCCGGCCGTCGACACTGATCGGCGCGAGCAGCGCGTTCATGATACGCCCGGCGAGTTCGTCGACCTCGCGCTGGCTGTCGGACCCGGTGGTCAGCGCCACGAACTCGTCACCGCCGAGCCGCGCGACCATCTCGCCGGGACGTGTGGCGCAGGACTGGAGCCGGTCGGCGACCTCCACCAGCAGCCGGTCGCCGGCCGCGTGGCCGAGGCTGTCGTTGACGGTCTTGAAACCGTCGAGGTCCAGGTAGCACAGCCCGAACCGCTGGCCCTCCCCGGCACCCAGCGCCTTCTCCAGGCGCTCGAAGAAGAAGGTGCGGTTCGGCAGCCCGGTCAGCGCGTCGTGCGTGGCCTCGTAGCGCAGCCGCAGGTTGAGCAGCCGCCGCTCGGTGGTGTCCTCCATGAGGGCGAGCTGGTACTGCGGCTCACCGTCGGCGTCCCGCAGCAGGGAGACGGTCAGGTTGGTCCACAGGACGGTGCCGTCCGGGCGGTAGAACGCCTTCTCCAGGTGGTAGTGCTCCCGCTCGCCCCGCACGAGTTCGTCGTAGAGCCGCCAGGTCTGCGGAGCGTCGTCGGCGTGGGTCCAGTCCCGGACGTTGCGGCCGCGCAGCGTCTGCTCGGAGACCCCGAACATGCGCAGCAAGGCCCCGTTGACCTGCAGTATGTTGCCCCCGAGGTCGGCCATGCCGATGCCTATGGCCGCGCCCTCGAAGACGGCGCGGAAACGCGCCTCGCTCGCGTGCAGGGCCTGCGCCACCACGCCCTGCGCCTGGAGTGCGGCCTGCGCGATGGCCTCCTGCTCGGTCAGGGTCCGCTCGCGCAGCGCCCGGGCGAAACCGGCCGCCATCGCGTGCTGGAGCCGCGCGCACCGCGCCCGCAGGCCCTCCTGGTCGCCGTCGCCGCCGCAGTACAGGACCAGATAGGCGTCGACGCAGTCCAGGGTGCGGCTGAGCGCCTCCGGGTCGGTGCAGTGCACCTCCACGAGGGCGGCGCCGACCGACCTGCCCGCGTCGGAGTCGAAGGTCCGGGCCAGCAGTGCCTCGCTCAGACGGCGGGCCAGGGGCAGCAGTCGCGCCTCGAACTCGGGGCGGGTCGACGACGTCGAGGTCACCGGGTAGACGGCCCGGCTCCAGATCGTCGCGAACCGGCGCAGTCTGTCCTCCGGCCCGTCCGGTTCCGCGATCACGCGGTACGCCCCACGCCCGCGAACCCGGAGAACGCGTACGGATCCTCGTCGTCCGGTGCGGTGTCGGGCCGCCAGCGCGGCATCGCCACCAGTCCGGGTTCCACCATGTCGTACCCCTCGAAGAACCGCGCGATCTCCTCGCGCGAGCGCATGATCAGCGGGTTGCGGATGCCCTCGTACACGTCCACCGCGCCCCCGGCCCGCTCCGGCGGCAGCGGGATCCCCTCGTAGGAGGCGTGGGTGAGAACGAGCAGGCTGCCGGGCGCGAGTGCCTCGCCCAGTTCGGCCACGGCCCCGTACGGGTCGTCCTCGTCTTCCACGAAGTGCAGTATGGCAAGGAGGAGCAGGGCCACTGGCTGATTCAGGTCGATCAGCCGCTTCACCTCGGGGCTGCTCAGGATCTCCTGGGGCTTGCGCAGGTCCGCGGCGACGATGCCCGCGTCCTCGTTGCCCTCCAGGACCGCCTCGCTGTGCGCCACGGCCACCGGGTCGTGGTCGACGTACACCACGCGCGCGCCGGGGCGGGCGGCCTGGGCCACCTCGTGCACATTGCCGAAGGTGGGGATGCCGGAACCGACGTCCAGGAACTGGGAGATGCCCTGGTCGGCCGCGTACCGCACGGCGCGGCGCATGAAGGCGCGGTTCGCCTGCATGATCTTGGGGAGTCCCGGCATGAACTCCATGGCCCTGCGGGCCGCCTCCCGGTCGACCTCGAAGTTGTGCGATCCGCCCAGGTAGTAGTCGTACATCCGGGAGACGCTGGGCACCGAGATGTCGATGCTCCGTGGGGCCCAGGCGGGACGCTCCATCTATCTCTCCAAGGCGTAGGCGATCCGGTGTTCGAGCAGAGGCTACTGATCGCCCGCCAATGGAGCGACCCGAAACGGAAATTGACCATCCGTTCCCGGTCACTGCCTGCGGCACGTGCCGCATTGATACCCCTCCGCGGACCCCCCGAACATATGACGATCAGTGTCCGGGGCGTTCCGGAGCGTTCCTGTCCGGAGGGGAAACCGTCACGCGGCGCATGAGTTGAGGTGGGGCACGCAAACGGTCCGCCCCTCCGTGGGGCACGGAGGGGCGGACCGGGTCTGCGCTTCGGGTGCACGCGATTGATCGACGCTGGGGAGGCTTTTCCGCTACTTCGACGCGCCGACCGGCTTTCCGTCGGGGCGGATGGCGTACCAGGTGCCGCCGACGCCCTGGCCGTTGGTGTCACCGGCCTTCTTGTCGCCCGCGAAGGTGTAGATCGGGATGCAGTCGATGGTCTGCTGCTTGATGCCGTCAGGGCGGTCGAAGACGACGTAGCCCCGGTTGGGCGTCGACCCCTGAAGATCGATCCCCTTGGTGTCCTTCTCGTCGACCGGTGCGATGACCGGCCACTTGTCCAGGCAGGCCCCCGTGCACGCGGTCTTCATCGGCCACTGCGAGTCCTTCATGAACCGGTAGACCGTCATGCCGTTCTTGTCGATGACGATCTCGCCCAGCTCGGGGTCGTTGCGGGTGGACAGCCCGGGCAGTTCCTCGGCCTGCGCATCGCCGCCCCCGCCCCCCTGCGCCTTCTTGCCGTCGGGAGCCAGCGCGTACCACTTGCCGCCGACACCCTGGCCCTTGACGTCACCGGCGTTGACGTCCTTGGCGTAGCGGTAGGCGGGCCAGCCGCCGACCGTGAGCTGCTTGGTGCCGTCGGCCCGGGTGACCGAGCCGAGCAGCGCCTTGTCGATTCCCTCGCCCGCCTCGGCGTCGTCGGCCGGGACCGGCGGCCAGGTCTTGGCGCAGTCGCCGTCGCAGTTCGTCTTGGGCGGCTCGGCCGTGTCCTGGTCGAACCGGTACAGGGTGAGGCCGAGGCTGTCGGTGACCACCTTGCCGACCTTCTCGGCGGTGGACACGGACAACTTGCCCGCGGGGCTGGACGGGCTGGAGGGGCTCGGCGCGGCCGGCTGGCCGCTGGCGGTGCCACTCGCGCCCGTCCCGGTGCCCGCACCGATGTTTCCGTAGTCCCCGGGCGCAGCCGTGGCGCCCACGTTCTGGCTGGCCGCCGGTGGGCTGTCCTGACCGCACGCCGTCGTCAGCGCCAGGACCGCCGCGGCGCTCGCCACGAGTGAGGCGCTCCGCCAGGAGGTCTTCATCGTCAACTCCCCATATTCGCAAGGGTGTTGCAGCGCCCTGCTGCGCCGCCGCACGACCATGAGTACGCATGGGGGCGGCGCTTGTGTTCAATCGTCGGTCATATTTCTTTCCGGAACCCGTGGCGGGCACCGCGCGCCGTCGCACACGCGTGCACGCCGAGCACCTGCGGACTACCGCCGATCAAACCGGCGACGCCCCGATATCGCTCTTTCGGGGCAATCCCCTTCCGCCCCGGCACGTCCTGGCTGCACAGGACTCATGATCTTCGTCGTGCATGGACCCCTCGCTACTCAAGCCGCCCTTGCCACACGGGCCTTGGCGGTGGCGACGCTCACCTGGGCGCTCGTCGGCGCACCGGCCGGCGTGGCGGTGGCCGACGCCTGCGCGTACGCCTCGACGGGGCCGGGCGGCACCGAGGCGGTGGCGTACGCCGGAAGCAGGAAGACCTGGCCGACGAAGCCGCCGTGCCCGCCACCCACGCCGACCCCCACACCCACGCCGACCCCGACCCCGACCCCGACCCCGACCCCGACCCCGACTCCGACTCCGCCGCCCCCGCCGAAGCCGACGCCCTCGCCTCCGCCTCCGCCTCCGCCGAAGCCGAAGCCGACACCGACACCCGCGCCCAAGCCCTCGCCCCCGAAACCGGCCCCCACGGCCAGACCCGAGCCGCCGCCTCCCCGGCCGTCCGTGCCACGCCCGGCGCCACCCTCGTCCCGGCCGACCCCGAGGCCCGTGCCGCCACGGCCCGCTCCCCCGGCCCCGGCACCGGCCCCGCCGGCCACAGCGGCACCGCGTCCGTCCGCGACGCCGGTGCACTACCCGCGGTACCGCGCCACGCCCCCGCGGCCGCGGCGGGCGAACGGCACGATGTCGCCGCTCACCTTCGTCCTGCTGGTCACGGTGCCCGCGGTGGTGGCCGTCGCCGCGCTGCGCGCGCGCTGACCCCTGAAGCCCCTGGAGGTACCTCTTGCCGGAATGGCTTGTTCTCACCCTCGCGATGCTGGCCGCCTGTGCCGTGGTGGTCGTCATCACCTTCGTACGCCACCGCACGGCGTCCGACGACGAAGACCCCAGTGAGACCCCGGACGTCATCGAGTACATGACGATGTGGATCGGCGTGGTCTACGCGATCGTCCTGGGCCTGGCGATCGCCGGTGCCTGGGAGGGGCGCAGCGCCGCCCAGGACCACGTGCAGGCCGAGGCCACCGCGCTGCACGAGATCTCGGAGCGGGTGCGGGTCTACCCCGCCGACGAGCGCGACCGCATCCGGGACGACATTCACACCTATGTGAGCCATGTCGTCACCACCGAGTGGGACACCATGGCCGACCAGGGCGAGATGACCGAGCGCGGCACCGAGCTCTTCGAGCGGATCCGCCAGGACGTCACCGACTACGAGCCGGCGTCCGACTTCGAGGCCCAGGCCTACCAGCCGCTGCTGGACCAGGTGACCGCGGCGAACCAGGCCCGGATCGCCCGGGCGGAGTCGACCGGGGAGACCATGCCGGGCGTGGTGTGGTTCGGGCTGATCGCCGGGGCCGTCGTCACCATCGGAATGATCTTCGCCCTGCAGATCCGCAGAACGACCCGTGAACTGGTCCTCGCCGGGCTCTTCTCGGCGCTGATCGCCTTCCTGCTGTTCCTCATCTGGGACTTCGACGCACCCTACAGCCGGGGCGTGACCGCGTCGGCGGACCCGTTCCTGAACCTCTTCCCGGGCGTCAAGGACTGACGGCGTTTCCCGGCACGGACCCCGGCCGGGGGCGAGCGACACACCGTCGTTGTCCCCCGGCCGCGCGGCGGCGTTCCCCCGGGCGGCCCACACCCGTGCCCCATTCGCGCTACTGCGATCGCGCCATCGTGCGCGTCTTCCTAGCGTTTCGGGCATCGAGGTGCATTTGTGACGTGAGCGGAACAGGTCCGCGCTTGCTCCTCGGGGACCGGAGGATTCACCATGCGCGCGATATGCCTCGCTTCGGCCGCACTGCTGGGCGCCGGCGCCCTCACCTCCTGTGTGCCCGCCGACGCGGCGATCCGTACCAACTTCGTCTTCGGCGTCGAGCCCTCGACCGTCGCGCCGGGGGGCGAGGTCACCCTGCGGGTGGAGCGCAACCGAGCATGCCGCGGTGAGGCGGCGGTCAACTCACCGGTCTTCGACATGGTCACCATCGCGCCGCACGAGTCCTGGGCGACTGCCGTCGTCGACTGGGACGCCAAGCCCGGCACCGTGTACGACGTGCAGTTCGAGTGCGACAGGTCGAGCGGCAGCGCGCTGCTGACGATCGCGGACGACCGTCCGACGCATCACCCGACGCACCACCCCACGCACCACCCGACCCATCACAAGGCGCACCACCCCCACAAGGGGGTGCACGCCGGTGAGGGCGGCACGGTCGCCGGCTTCGACCTCAAGGAGATCGGCCTGGGCGCCGCGCTGGTCGCCGGGTCGCTCGGCGTCGCCTACCACTTCTCTCGCCGCCGCGCCGACGAGGACGCCGGCTGACCCGCCGCCGGGCACAGGCTTTCGCCCCGGCTCCCCGGGTGAGGGGGGCCGGGGCGAGGGCCGTTCACGTGCGAGGCGACGACTCGTCGAGGCAGCGGTGGAGCGAGGCGTCAGATGCGCCGCTCGGTCCGGCGGCGCATCCAGAACACGCCGCCGCCGACGACCGCCGCGGCCACCAGACCGCCGCCGATGGCCATGTCGGTCGGGGACGCGCCGGTGGTGCTGCTGCCGCCGATACCGCCGCGGACACCGCCGATGACGGTGAAGGCCTGCGGCTTGGTCAGGGTCCTGCCGTTGCAGGTGACCGTGATGTCGTACGAGCCGGGACGGGCGTTGTTGTTGATGGTGGCGACGCCCCGCGCGGTGCCGTCGCCGCCCCTGCCGGCGTCGTTGCCGTCGCCCCGGCCGTCGTTGCCGTCGCCCCGGCCGTCGTTGCCGCCGCCCCTGCCGTCGTTGCCGGCGCCGCCCCGGTCGCTCTCGTTGCCCTTGCCGGCGTGGTGGGCGGGCGACAGCCGGGTCGGTGCGAACGCGTTGGACGTGGCCGTGCCGCCGTTGCGGCAGCCGTCGACCGTGATGGTCAGCTGGCCGCCACGGGCGATCACGCCGGGCAGGGCGACGATGTTGCTGGGCGTGTCCCACGCAAAGGCCGCGGGGGCGGAGAGGCCGAGGGCGGCGACCGCCGCGCCGGCGACCGCCAGGGCACGAGTGTTACGCATGTGAACCTCCGCGGAAGACGCCCCGGGACCCGTCCCCGGTCGATCGGCGAGAAAGCGCCTCCCAGAAAGACAGTCAGTTGCCGTGCCGCAAGCCGCATTTCGGGAATGGTCCGTCCTGGTGAGGGAAGGCGGCGCGGCACCATCACACAATCGGATATCTCCGCAGGTCACGGACCGTCAGAAGTTTCTTCCGGGCGGCAACTCGGATGGCGCACCTCGTATCCGCGCTCGGCATCTTCCGGCCCCGGGCCACCCGTTCGCCGCCGCCCCGTCGCCGGTTTCGGGCGTGCCGCTTAGCGTGCTGATATGCGCGATTGACTCGGCGACGGCCGTGTCGAGAGGGGATGGCGAATGTCTGCGTCCGAGCTGGCCGAGGCGGAAGAGGAGGCACGGCGGAAGAAGCGCGCCCCGTGGGGCGTGATAGCGCTTGTTCTGCTGACCGGCCTCGCGCTCATCCGCAACGGTTCCGGGGAGTTCGACGAGGGCCCGCCGCAGCCGGCGACCGCGGCGGCGGCGGACAGCCGGGTGCCCGGCGACACCTTCACCGGGACCGTGCGCCCCTTGCCCTACGCCCTCCCGGACCGGGTCAGGATCCCGGCGATCCAGGTCGACGCGCCGATCATCCCGGTGGGCCTGGACGCGGACGGCTGGGTCGGCGCGCCGCCGCCGGAGGACCCCAACCTGGCCGGCTGGTTCACCGGTGCCGTCACACCCGGCGAGAAGGGCACCGCGGTCGTGGTCGGCCATGTCGACAACCAGCAGGGCCCCGCCGTGTTCTACGGACTCGGGGCCCTGGAGAAGGGCAATCGCGTCGAGGTGGCCCGGCAGGACGCCAAGACCGCCGTGTTCGAGATCTACGGCGTCGAGGTGTTCGAGAAGGACAACTTCCCCGGTGACCGTGTCTACGGTTCCAAGGGCGCCCCGGAGCTGCGGGTCATCACCTGCGGCGGCGGTTTCTCCCAGCAGGAGGGCTATGCGGGGAACGTCGTCGCGTTCGCCCGCCTGGTCGAGGTGCGCTGAGCGTTCCCGGCCTGACGGGCGAGAGCCCCGACGCGTCCCTCACGCGTAGTGCCGCCGGGGCACCGTGACGTGGTAGCCGGAGTCCAGCAGTTCCGGCAGATAACGCCGCAGGGCCCGCACGCTCTGCGAGCGGTCGCCCCCGGCGTCGTGCGAGAGCACCACGACGCCGGGGGCGGCGCCGCGTTCGACCCGCTTGGTGATGAACCGGATCCCGGGGGTGGTCCAGTCGAGGGTGTCGAGCGTCCAGGCGAGCGGTTCCATGCCGAGTTCGGCGCCGAGTTGGAAGGCCGCCCGGTTCCAGGCGCCATAGGGGGCGCGGAACCACTCGGGGCGATCCCCGCAGGCGTCCTCGATGACGTCGCAGGTGCGTTCCATCTCGGAGCGGATCTGCCGGCGGGTGAGCCGGGTGAGCAAGGGGTGGGACCAGGTGTGGTTCCCCACGACGTGGCCCTCGTCGGCCATCCGGGCCAGCAGCTTCTTGTTGCCGACGGCCATCTCGCCGCACACGAAGAACATGGCGCGCACGTCGTACTCGGCCAGCGTGTCCAGGATGGCCGGGGTGTAGCGGGGATCGGGGCCGTCGTCGAAGGTCAGCACCATGGTCCTGCCGCGGCCGGACACGCGCAGCAGCGGTTCGCTGCGTACCAGGGTCCGGCGGGGCACGGCGCGCGGCGGGCCGTAGCCGGTGATGGGCTGGAGGCGATAGGCGGAGGACTTGGGGGGCCGGCGGACCTGCGGGCCCGCGGCCGTGGCGGGGGTGACGGGCTCGTCCCCGGTGACCGCCGTGAGCACTCCGCCCGTCGCGACCGCTCCCACGGCGCCGGCGCCGGCGAGCAGCGCCCGGCGCCGGGTGAACAGCCGGGAGGGCAACTGATCCTTCTTCATGACTCATCAGTCACCCGGCGGATGGCCGACGCACCTGAGCAACACCGGTGTGGCGGCACACCTTCACCCGTCCGGCCCACGCAGAAGGGTCAGCGGCGGCGCACCAGAGGGAAGGGCCGGGGGTCTCGCGGATCGTCAGGCCGGTGAGAACACGACCCAGCCGGTCGGCGCCGACGCCGAGCCCGCCGGTGGGCGGCATGGCGTATTCGAGGACGGCGAGGACGTCCTTGTCGGGTTCCATCGCCTCGGCTGGTCGCCGGACCAGTCGCACAGGACGACGAAGACGATGCCGCCGAAGTCGCGGACGAGCATGATCCGGCCGGCGACGGTGACCCGCTCGCCCGGCCGGACCTCGGCGAGGTGTGGGGCGGGCCGGGATACCCCGCCGG
The DNA here is from genome assembly GCF_040303285.1 of Streptomyces sp. NPDC096046. Lineage (NCBI taxonomy): Bacteria > Bacillati > Actinomycetota > Actinomycetes > Kitasatosporales > Streptomycetaceae > Streptomyces > Streptomyces sp. NPDC096046. The sequence continues at coordinate 32,464 of NZ_JBEOSZ010000049.1, forward strand.
GTAGGGGTCGGTGCCGTCGGCGCACAGCCGGTCGAGCTTGTGGTGCCGGACGCGGACCTGGTCGGACAGACCGGAGAGCGGGCCGGCGGGCTCGGTCCCGTCCCCTCCGGCGAGGCCGAGCGCCGCCAACGACGGCGGCCCTCCGTGGTGGCGGGCCGCTGCCCGCCTTTCGGGTGCCCTCTTCCCCGGACTTTGCGCATGGACGGTACGGACACGAAGCCCTCGGCGAGGCCGACCCGGGAACGCCCTCCTCGAACACGGACCGGAACACGGCGGTCGCCTTGTCGCCGAGCTGGAGCACGTTGAGCCCGGCGCGGACGAAGCCCGGGCTCCGTCCTCGGAGGCGCCCATCACGGCCGGGACCCGGGCGTAACGGCGTGCCGCCTCCTGCCGGGCGGCGATCGTGTGCGGCCGGGCCTCCCGGTCGCCCACGGGGTCACCGCCGGCCAGGCACACCCCGGCCTCGACGCGGTAGGTGACGGCTGCTGCGCCGCTGGGTGAGAAGGCGGCGGCCTTGTCGCGACGGGCGGCGAAGGAGCCGAGGGCGGGCCGATGGCCGGTGAGGGTCGTGCCGTAGACCGGGCCGGGGTCCTGTCCGCCTGGTGCGTGGTGTCTTCCGTCCTGCGGTCGCCTGGGCCGTCATGATCGACCGTCAGCGTTTGCCGATCGTGAAGAGGTGAGGCGCATGACCGGGCTCCGGACGGGTGAGGGGATTCTCTGTCGCAAACCCATCGAGCAGATCGAGGAGACGGAAGCCGACGAGGACGGTCGGCTGGAACGGTCGTTGGGACTGTGGCAGCTGACCGCGATCGGGGTCGGCGGCATCATCGGCGCGGGCATCTTCACACTCGCGGGGACCGTCGCCAACGGCACGGCGGGACCCGCTGTGCTGGTCTCCTTCCTCGTCGCGGGCGTCGCGAGTGCCGCCGCCGCCCTGTCGTACGCCGAGTTCGCCGGGCTCATCCCGAAGGCCGGTTCGGCCTACACGTACGGCTACGCGGTGCTCGGCGAGCTGGCGGGCTGGTTCATCGGCTGGGACCTGCTGCTGGAGTACACGGCGATCGTGGCGGTGGTCGCGATCGGCATCTCCGGCTACTTCAGCTTCCTGGTGGGCGAGATGGGCGCCGATCTGCCCGCCTGGATGCTGGGCGCCCCCGGCACCGGAGACGGCCACCGGGTCGGCCTGTTCGCGGCGCTGCTGTGCCTGCTCACCGCCTACCTGCTGAACCTCGGCATCAAGAACGCGGCCCGCTTGGCAGACCTGGGCGCGGTTCGCCGTCTGGCTCGCGCTGGGGCTGGTGGTCTACTTCGCCTACTCGTACCGCAGTTCTGAGATGGCGCGGCGCGGGCCGGGCGAGGCGGGGTAGGCGCTACTCCCCCATCACCAGGCCGTCCCCGGCCGCGCCCCGGCTGAGCACGACGTCGCGGATGCGGTCGCGGACGGCCCGGACGTCGGCGCCCTGGGCGATCGCCCGGTTGAGATTCACCACCCGGCCGGCGTCGACGTCGAACAGCTGCGGGACGAACTCCGCCTTCGTCACCTCCCAGCGGCCGCCCGGCCGAGCGGGTGGTGCGAAGGTGAAGCGGCCGAGGGTGGACTGGTTGCCGCGCGGGTCCTTGAGGCCCTCGTGGTTGGTCATCTCGCCGGCGATCTGGTCGCCCATGCCGTAGACCACCCAGGTGCCGTTGACCTTCTCGTAGGCCTGCGGGACGTGCGCGTGGGTGCCGAGGATCAGGTCGATGTCGGGGCGGTCCCCGGTGCGCGCGGCGGTGAGGCTCCGGGCCAGGGTCAGCTGCCGGTCGTCGGGGGCGTCCTGCCACTCGGTGCCCCAGTGCAGGGAGACCAGGACCACGTCGGCGCCCGCCCGGCGGGCGGCCCGGGCGTCGGCGACGATCCTGGCCTCGTCGATGAGGTTGACGGCCCAGGGCTGCCCGTCCGGGAGCGGGAAGCCGTTGGTGTCGTAGGTGTAGGCGAGGTGGGCGACCTCGGCCGGGCCGGCCCGCAGGACGGTCGCCGTGTCCGCCTCTTCCTCGGTGCGGGCGGAGCCGCTGTGCCGGACACCCGCGCGGTCGAGGGCGTCGAGGGTGCGGCGGATGCCCTCGGCGCCGTCGTCCAGGGTGTGGTTGGAGGCGGTGGAGCAGCCGTCGTAGCCGGTGACGGCGAGGGCCCGGGCCACCTCGGGCGGGGACTTGAAGGTGGGGTAGCCGGTGTAGGCGCCGTTCGCGCCGTAGACCGTCTCCATGTGGCACAGGGCCACGTCGGCGCGGGAGACGACGGAGCGGATCCCGGCGAGCATCGGCCGGAAGTCGTGGCCGGTGCCACCGGCGTCGAAGCGGGCCCGGTCGATGATCGAGCTGTGCGGGAGGACGTCACCGGAGGCGACGAGCGTGAAGCCGCGGGGGCCGGCGGCGGCCGGTGCCGGGCGTCCGCGGTCGGGTTTGTCGTGGCCTCGGGCCTGGCAGGCGGCGCCTGCGGCGAGGACGACGGTCAGGGCCAGGGCGACCTGTCGGCTGCGTGCGAGCATGCATTCACCCCACTGTGGGCGTTGTGGTCGTATTTACACACGAACAGGAAAGAAGGCGCACGCCGTCCCACGCGGCTCCGACACGCTCATCAGCCCGTCCGGCACCCGCATGGCCGGGCGACCCGACCGTTCGTCGAACCGTTCGTCGACGCGATCGACCGTCCGCCGCACAGCCGGGTACGTGCCCTGTGCCCCGACCGCGCCCTGCGGTGGCATACGGCCATGACGGCCGGATCCACACTCATGAACGGGACGACCGCCGAGCACGAGCTCGCCGCACTGCAGCGGGAGCACGGCCGGCCCCTCTTCGCGCTGCTGGTCAGGCTCTGCGACGGCGACCGACAGCGCGCGGAGGACCTGGTGCAGGAGACGCTGGTGCGCGCCTGGCAGCATCCCGAGGCCCTGCGCGCCGACGACTTCGACTCCGTGCGGCCCTGGCTGATGACCGTCGCCCGGCGGCTCGCCATCGACGCCCGGCGGGCCCGTCAGGCCCGTCCGGCCGAGGTCGGCGACGCGGTGCTGGAGAACGCGCGGGTCATCTCCGACCACGCGGAGCGGGCCGCGGCGATGCTGGACGTTCGCCAGGCTGTGAAGACACTCACTCCGGAGCACCGTGAAGTCCTGGTGCTGGTGTACTTCCAGGGGGCGAGTGTGGCGGAAGCCGCGGCGACCCTCGGGATCCCGCCCGGTACCGTGAAGTCCCGCGCGTACTACGCGCTGCGTGCCCTGCGCAGGGTGCTACCGGGATACGCCGCCGACCTGCGGTGAAACCAATGAGTGGGTCAAGCCTCCGTAAAGCGCCTTGCCGATGACCCCGGTTGAGTAATCGGCTGTTCTCATCCGTGTTCCGGAGGGGGCCGTCTGCGCTCCCGGGACCCGGTGTCGGGCGACGCGCACGTACCGGAGGAAGGCAGGAAGGGATGCTGGACAGAGAACAGGGGAGCACGGACGGTGGCGACGGTGAACTGACCGTCCCCATGGCGTGGTTGTACGCCGAGTACATCGCCGACGAGCTGCTGCGGACCGGCGATCTGATGCCGCCGACGTCCTTCGAGTTCCGCGCCGGGCGCGATGCCCTGGCGCTCACCATCTTCCTGTCCGACGCCGACGGGGAGCTGTCCGGCATCCGGGTCGTCACCCAGCTGGAGACCTGGCTGTCGCTGACCGCGTACGACCAGCCGTGGCAGGAGTGGGTGCGCGAGCGGCTGGCCGAGCTCACCGTCGGCGCCGCGCGCGCGGGCCGGCCCGCACCGGACCTGGACCTCGCCGAGGAGGCCTGGCGCTGGCTGCAGGAGACGGAACTGCTCGCACCCGATCTGAACGCGGTGCCGGGGGGCGCTCCGGCGATCGGGGAGGACGAGGGGCCGAAGGTCTGGACGCCCGCCTGGCAACTCGGACTGCCGCTGGGACACCTCGCGATCCATCTTTTTTAGACTTCCGCGGTCCCGGACCAATCCGGGGGCCGGAGGGCTCCGAATCCTTTGGTTGCGATTGTGTCACCGGCTTGAGTGATTCCGCTGCCTGGTCCGTACCGGTGGGAGCAAGGAGTAACCCCACCCGCACCCAACGGCACGAGGATTCGGCATGAGGTCCCTGGAGAGGCATCGCGACGTCGCGGCCTACGCGCTCGGCGTGCTGGACGAGGCGGAGGCATTCCGCTTCGAGGACCACCTCATGGAGTGCCCTCGGTGCGCTGCAGAGGTGACGGAATTCGGCGCGACCACACGGCAGTTGATGCTGTACCGGCGGGCGACGCCACGGTTCGTGCACCCGGTGGCGCAGCCCGGGCCGCGCATGCTGGACGGGCTGCTGGCCGAGGTGGCGACCCGGCGCCGGGCCGGACGCCGGCGTCTGATGTTCGCCCTCGCCGCCTCGGTGGTCCTCGCGGCGTCGGTGCCCGGCATCGCGATGATGGCCGAGGGCAGCGCCGAGGAGCGCCTGACGGTCGCGGCGACCGACGCGCGCACGGGGGTGTGGGCGCAGGTCACGACGGAGGACGAGGAGTCGGGCAGCCAGGTCGAGCTGAAGGTGAAGGGCGCCTCGGCCTCGCGCCCCTGCCACCTGGTGATCGTCGGCCACGACGGCACCGAGGAGACGGCCACCAGCTGGCACGGGCCCGGCCACGACGACGAGCCCGACACGATGATGGCCAGTTCCTCCATGCATCCGGAGGACATCGCCCGCTACGAGATCCGCTCGGTGACCGGGGAGGTCCTGTGGACACTGCGGCCGAGCTGACCATCCGTCCGCCGCTGCCATCGGGCGCTTCCCGTGCCCCGCTGTGAGCCTGCTGGACGACACATCCGGGAGATCGCCGGGTGTCCACGGTCGCGGTGAGGGAAGAGACGGTGACGACGGCAGAGGCCGGGGAAGGCCGGCTCGAGGAGTTCCTCGCCGGCCGGAGAGCCTGGCGCTGGAGTTGCCCGCCGCGATCGCCCGCTGCACCGCGGCCCTCGGGTCGCAGCACTCGGTGGCGTACCTGGCCGACCTCCAGCAGCGTCGGCTCGTGTCGCTCACCGAGATCGCGTTGCGGCCCGGCGACCGGTTGCTGATGTACACCGACGGGGTGACCGAGGCCCGTGCCGGTGACGGCGGAGAGTTCGGCCTCGAACAGTTCGCCCGCTGCATCATCGGGGCGATGGCGGCGGGCGAGCCGGCACCCGAGGCGTTGCGGCGGCTCATCCACTCCATCCTCGACTCGCCCACCAGCCGGCTGCGGGACGACGCCACCATCCTGATGTTCGAGTGGACGCCGCCGCCCCGGTGACCCGGGCCGGGGTCACTTCAGCAGGCGGGACATCCTGCGGTCGGCGAGCGGCTTGCCGCCCGTCTGGCAGGTCGGGCAGTACTGGAGCGAGGAGTCGCTGAAGGACACCTCGCGCACGGTGTCCCCGCACACCGGGCAGGGCTCGCCGGTGCGGCCGTGGACACGCAGCCCGCTCTTCTTCTCGGCCTTCAGCCGCCCGGCCGCCACGCCCCGGGAGCGTTCGACGGCCTCGGTGAGCGTGTCGCGCAGGGCCGCGTACAGCCGTCCGGTCTCCTCCTCGCTCAGGGACGCGGCCAGCTTGAACGGGGACATCTTCGCCGCGTGCAGGATCTCGTCGCTGTAGGCGTTGCCCACGCCCGCGATCAGGCTCTGGTCCCGCAGCGCGCCCTTGAGCTGCCGCCGTTCACCGGCCAGCAGTTCCGCCAGTCGCCGCTCGTCGAAGTCGTCGGCGAGCGGGTCCGGACCGAGCCGGGCCACGCCGGGGACCTCCTGCGGGTCGCCCACGACGTACACCGCGAGCCGCTTCTGGGTGCCGGCCTCCGTGAGGTCGAACCCGGCGCCGGTCTCCAGGGCCACACGCAGCGCGAGGGGCCCCTTGCCGGGGCGGGGCGGCCCGTCGGGCAGCCGGTCCTTCCAGTGCAGCCAGCCCGCGCGGGCCAGGTGCGTCACCAGGTGCGGGCCGCCCGCGGTCCGCAGATCGAGGAACTTGCCGTACCGGCGTACGGCGGTGACCTCGTGGCCCTCCAGCGCGGACAGGGGCGGTTGGTATGTCTTCAGGACGCTGATCGCGACGGGCAGCACCCGTACGATCTCGTGGCCGACGAGGTGCTCGGTGAGGAAGTCCTTGAGCGCCTCGACCTCGGGGAGTTCCGGCATAGCTCCAGAGTGCCACGTGGTGTCAGTCGTGGTCGGGCACCACGAACTCGCACCACACGGCCTTGCCGCCGCCCCGGGCCTCCACGCCCCACACGTCGGTGAGCAGCTCCACCAGCAGCAGGCCCCGTCCGGAGACGCCCGACTCGCCCGCCTCACGGCGGCGCGGCAGGGCGCTGGAGGAGTCCTCGACCTCGACGCGCAGCCGGCGCTGGGAGCCGGTGAAGGCCCGCAGGGTGACGACCGCGGAGCCCTCGGTGTGCATCAGGGCGTTGGTGATCAGCTCGTCGGCAACCAGTTCGATCTCGTCGGCGCGGTCCTCCGCTCCCCAGGCGGCGACCGCGGTGCGGATCATGTGGCGGGCCCCGGTCAGGGCCGCCGGATCGCCGGGGGCTACGTGCTGTTGGAGCCGGCGGCCGGACTGCGGGTGGTCGGGGCCGCGCCGGCGCAGCAGGAGCAGCGCCACGTCGTCGTCACCACCGCGCTCGGCGGCCACGTCGATGAGCCGGTCGGCGAGGTCCCGTACGTCGTCGGGCCCGGTGTCGACGAGCGCGCTCAGGGTACGCATGCCGTCATCGAGGTCGGCACCGGGCTGCTCCACCAGGCCGTCGGTGCACAGCAGCAGCGTCTCGCCGGGGTCGAGCTCTATGGTGCCCACCGGGTACTCCAGGCGGCCGAACTCGGCGGACAGCCCGAGCGGCAGCCCGCCCGGCACGGTGACGCGGCGGCAGGAGCCGTCGGTGTGGCGGACCAGCGGATCGATGTGGCCGGCACGGACCATCTGGAGCACGCCCGTGGACAGGTCGGCCTCGGCGTAGAGGCAGGTCGCGGAGCGGTCGGTGTCGAGTTCGTGCAGGAAGACGGAGGCCCGGGCCATCACGGTGGCCGGTGGGTGCCCCTCGGCGGCGTAGGCACGCAGCACGATGCGCAGCTGGCCCATGACGGCGGCCGCGTGGGTGTCGTGGCCCTGGACGTCGCCGATGACCGCGCCGACCCGGCCGCCGGGCAGCGGGATCAGGTCGTACCAGTCGCCGCCGATGTCCCGGCCGACGGGGCCGCCGAAGCTGGCGGCGCGGTAGCGGACGGCCACGTCGGCGCCGGGCACGCTCGGGATGGTCCGGGGCAGCATGGCCTGCTGGAGGCCCTGCGCGAGGTCCATCTCCTGCTCGAAGAACATGGCCCGCTGCAGGCTCTGCGCGATGCTGCTGCCGAGGGCGACGAGGATGTTGCGCTCCTCGGACGTGAAGCCGTACCGGTCGCTGTAGAGCAGGCCGATCGCGCCGATCGGCCGGGCCTGGACGATGAGCGGCAGATAGGCGGCCGAGGTGATGTCGAGGTCGGTGATGTGCGGCCACAGGAGCGGGTAGCGCTCGGCGAACTCCTGCGGTGACTCGATGAAGCACGGGCCGAGGGTCCGTACGGCCTCGCTCATCGGGTAGGGCTCGTCGATCCGTGTGACGCGGGTGCCGGGCACGAAGCTGTCCGCGGGGCCCTCGGCGACCAGGCGGATGCGGCCGGCCTCGACCAGGCCCATGACGAGGCTGGTGGCGCCCAGGTGCACGAGTCCGTGGGTGTCCTTGAGGACGTCGATGACGTCCTGGACGGTGCGGGCGTGCGCGAGGGCGGCCGTGGTCAGTTCGACGACGCTGGTCTGCTCTCGCTGGGCCTCGTCCTGGGCGGCCTGGTCGCGGCGGGCGTCGCTCTCGCGGAGTTCCTGGGTCGCGTCCCGGACGATGCCGATGATGCGGCGGGGGCGTCCGGTGTCGTCGCGCCGGATGTAGCCCTGGGTGTGGGTCCAGCGCAGCGTGCCGTCGCGGCGGCGGATGCGGAAGTAGGCGCCGTAGTTCTCGCTGCCGTCCTTCAGTGCCTGGGAGACCGCGGTGTCCAGGCGGCGGGCCTCACCGGGCGGGACGCGCTTGGACAGGGTCTCGGGGCGCTCGTCGTACTCGTCGGGGCGCACGTCGAAGACTTCGTGGGCCTGGGCGTCCATCTGCATCAGGCCGCTGTCGAGATCCCAGTCGAAGCTGCCCATCCGGTTGAGCGCGAGGATCGGGTCCGGGTGGGCGGGCCAGTCGTCCGGGAGAGACAGGGCGCTCGCTCCCCGATCAGCCATGGGCCCACCTTGCCAGGATTCGTCCGATTCTTCGACCGGATGTGCCGAGTCTACGAGCCGCTCCGTCGGACCGGCACTCAGTTGGTGAAGATGTCTGCGGGGCCTCCGGGGATGCGGTCGGCGGCCCGGCCGTCGGGGATCAGCCCGGCTCCGTCCGGCGGATCGGGGGTGTCCGGGACGGCATCGGGGCCGACCTCGTCGGGACCGCCGGGGTCCTCCGGGTCGGCGGGCCCTTCGAGAGGCGGGACGGTCCCGTCGGCCGGCGGCACGGCCGGGCCCGTAGCCGTCCGCCGCGTCCGGTGGTGCCGCCGCAGCCCGAGAGGAGGAGCGCCCCTGAGAGCACGCAGGCCAGGAGGAGGGTCCCGGTGGGTGTCCGCACCTCGCCCTCCCGCTCGCCTCGGCCCTTTCCGGGCACTGCGTCACTATTGTTTGCTTCGCTCACTCGGGTTACGCAACCGGAGCGGCTGCCCACGGAACGTGACAACCGGAGCGGGAGCCGCACAGGGAGGAGGGCCGCACGGCCGTGGACTGGTTCACCGCGTCCGACTACTGGCTGACCCGGCTGGTGTTCCAGCGGGCGCTGGCCGCCGTCTATCTGGTGGCGTTCCTGACGGCGGCCCTCCAGTTCCGCGCGCTGATCGGGCGGCGCGGCATGCTGCCGGTGCCGCGGTTCGTCGAGCGGGTGCCGTTCAAGCGGGCACCGAGCCTGTTCCAGCTGCACTACTCGGACCGGTTCTTCGCGCTCTGCGCCTGGACGGGTGGCGCCGTGTCGGCGGCACTGCTGGCCGGGCTGGACTCACTGCTGCCGCTGTGGGGCGGCATGCTGCTGTGGCTGGTGCCGTGGGTGCTGTACCTGTCGATCGTCAACGTCGGGCAGACCTGGTACTCGTTCGGCTGGGAGTCGCTGCTGCTGGAGGTCGGCTTCCTCGCCGTGTTCCTCGGCAACGACGAGGTGGCGCCGCCGGTCGTGGTGCTGTTCCTGCTGCGGTGGATCCTGTTCCGCGTGGAGTTCGGCGCGGGACTGATCAAGATGCGCGGCGACGCGTGCTGGCGGAAGCTCACGTGTCTGGACCACCATCACGAGACGCAGCCCATGCCCGGCCCGCTCAGCTGGTTCTTCCACCACCTGCCGAGGCCGCTGCACCGCGTCGAGGTGGCCGCGAACCACCTCACCCAGCTCGTGGTGCCGTTCGCCCTGTTCACCCCGCAGCCCGTCGCGTCGGCCGCCGCCTCGCTGATGATCGTCACCCAGCTGTGGCTGGTGCTGTCGGGCAACTTCGCCTGGCTGAACTGGATCACGATCGTGCTGGCGCTGTCGGCGGTGCGGTTCCCGGCCGATCCGCCGGAGGTTGCCGACGCGCCGCTCTGGTACGTCGTCGTGGTGTCGGCGGTCGCGACGGGGCTGGCCGGCCTCAGTTACCGGCCGGTCCGCAACATGCTCTCCCGTCGCCAGGTCATGAACCGCTCCTTCGACCCGCTCCATCTCGTCAACACCTACGGGGCGTTCGGCAGCGTGAGCCGGGTCCGCTACGAGGTCGTGGTGGAGGGCACGGCGGACGACGTGCCGCGTGCCGAGTCGGACTGGCGGGAGTACGAGTTCAAGGGCAAACCGGGCGATCCGCGGCGCTGGCCACGGCAGTTCGCGCCCTACCATCTGCGGCTCGACTGGCTGATGTGGTTCGCGGCCCTGTCCCCCGCCTACGCGGAGCCCTGGTTCGGAGCGCTGGTGGAGCGGCTGCTGGAGAACGACCGGGACACCCTGAGACTGCTGCGCCGCTCGCCGTTCCCGCCGGACGAGCCCCCGCGGTACGTGCGCGCCCGTCTGTTCCGCTACCGCTACACGACGTGGCGCGAGCTGCGGGAGACGGGTGCGTGCTGGGAGCGGACTCATGTACGGCAGTTCCTGCCGCCGACGCGGCTGGCGGGTCCGGATCAGAAGCCGTAGACGCGGGTGGTGGCTCCGGATCAGGGGGCGTAGAGGCGGTCGGCGGCTCCGGTTCACAGGCCGTAGACGCGGCTGGCCGTGGTTTCCAGGATGTGCGCGTGGTCGCGCGGGTCGGTCAGCCGTCGGGTGAGGTCCGGGGTGTCGCCGTAGGGAACCGCGAGGGTGGACACCGGCCAGTCCGAGCCGTGCATCAGCCGCTCGGGACCGAAGGCCTGCAAGGCCACGTCGGCGTAGGGGCGCAGGTCCTCGACGGTCCACGAGGCGAGGTCGGCCTCGGTGATCAGGCCGGACAGTTTGGCGACCGTGTTCGGCAGGGCGGCCAGGGCGCGCAGGCCGGACGCCCAGGGTTCGAGCGCGCCGGAGGCGATGGGGGGTTTGCCGAGGTGGTCGAGGACGAAGGTGAGGCCTGGCAGGTCGTCGGCCGCCCTGACACAGGCGGGCAGCTGGTGCGGGAGCACCACCAGGTCGTAGACGAGTCCGGCGTCGGCGACGGCGGCCAGTCCGCGGCGGACGTCCGGGCGCAGCAGCCACTCGGGGTCGGGTTCGCCCTGGACCTGGTGGCGGACGCCCTTGAGATACCGGCCGCCGGGGAGGGCGCGCAGCCGGGCGAGTTCGTCGGCGACGCCGGGGTGGGTGAGGTCGGTCCAGCCGACGACTCCGGCGATCAGGTCGTGCCGTTCGGCCAGGGCCAGGAACTCCGGGGTCTCCTCGGGCACGGTGACGGTCTGGACGAGGACGGTGCGGCCCACCCCGGCACTCCTCGCCTCGGGTTGGAGGTCCTTCATCGTGAAGTCGCGTCGCAGGGGGGCGAGTTCGGGGCCGGTGATCCAGTCCTGGTCGCGGACGGACAGGTCCCACACATGGTGGTGGGCGTCGACCACGGTCATGACGGCAGCTCCCGCACCACGGGCAGACCGGCGTCGGCGCCTTCGCCGGAGTAGTCGTGCACGACGTCCAGCAGTTCGGCCATGCGGGCCTGCCAGGCCACGTTGACCGGCAGCTTCTCCAGTTCGGCGAGGAGGCGGGCGTAGTCCTCGCACTCCAGGACATGGAACGGGTCGGTGCCTCCCCCGAGCTCTCGGCTCCGCTCGGGCAGGGGGGACCCCCATCGCCAGATCGTCCAGGAGGTGGCGTCGGCGTCGCGGATGGCCTCGGTGAGTTCCTCGGGGACCTCGCGGTGGGCCGCCTCGTACCGGTCGATGCGGTCGGCTCGGAGCTGGGTGTGCAGGGCGGCTCTCATCAGGGCTCCCTCGGCGGCTCGGCGGGGACGGGTGCGTCGGCGGGCAGCAGGCCCTTGCCGCGCAGGTCCTGCCAGAAGGCGGCGGGTACGCGCGCGGCGAACTGGTGGGCGCTGTCGCGGACTTCGTGGGCCGAGCGGGCTCCGACCAGGACGCTCGCCACGGCCGGGTGGGCGGCGCAGAAGGCCAGGGCCGCGGCGCGCAGGGTGGTGCCGTGGCGGTCGGCGACGGATTTCAGGCGCAGGGCGCGCTCGACCAGCTCGGAGGGGGCGACGGTGTAGTTGTACGGTGCCCCGGGCTCGGGGTTGGCCAGCAGACCGGAGTTGAAGGCGCCGCCGATGACGACGGATGTGCCGCGTTCGTGGGCCGCGGGCAGCAGATCGGCGAGGGCACTCTGGTCGAGCAGGGTGTAGCGGCCGGCGCACAGCACCACCTCCACGTCGGTGTCGCGGACGAAGCGGGTGAGCATCCCCGCCTGGTTCATGCCGGCGCCGATCGCGCCGACCAGGCCTTCGGAACGGAGCTTCTCCAGCGCCGGGTAGCCCTCCCGGAAGGCCGCTTCGGCGTGCTGGTCCGGGTCGTGGAGGTAGACGACGTCGACCCGGTCGAGGCCGAGGCGTTCCAGACTGGCCTCCAGGGTGCGGCGGATGCCGTCGGCGGTGAAGTCCCACACGCGGCGGTGCGTCGCGGGCACGGCGAAGCCGCTCGCCAGGTCGTCACCGGTGCTGTCCGAGGGCTCCAGGCGGCGGCCCACCTTGGTGGAGACGGTGTACCGGTCCCGGGGGTGGTCGCGCAGGGCGGCCCCGAGGCGCCGCTCGGACAGGCCGAGGCCGTAGTGCGGGGCGGTGTCGAAGTAGCGGATGCCGCGCTGCCAGGCCGCCTCCACGGCTTCGCGCGCCTGATCCTCGCCGACCTCGGTGTACAGGTTGCCGATGGCGGCGGCACCGAAGGACAGGGCGCTGACCTCGACGGCGCTGCGGCCGAGCCGGTTCACCGGGCCACCGGGCGCAGCCGCAGGCCCTGCATGCCGCCGTCGACGGCGAGCGCGGTGCCGGTGGTGGCGCCGGACAGCGGACTCGCCAGGTAGGCGACGGCACCCGCGACCTCGGCCGCCGAGACGAGCCGGCCCGTGGGCTGGCGGGCTTCCAGGGCGGCGCGTTCGGCGGCCGGGTCGGGCGCGGCGTCGAGGAGTCGCCCGACCCACGGGGTGTCGACGGTGCCGGGGTTGACGCAGTTGACGCGGATGCCCTCGCGGACGTGGTCGGCGGCCATGGCGAGGGTGAGGGAGTGCACCGCGCCCTTGGTGGCGCTGTACAGGGCGCGCTGCGGCAGGCCCGCGGTGGCGGCGATGGAGCAGGTGTTGACGATCGCGGCGTGCGCGGAGGCGCGCAGGTGCGGCAGGCAGGCGCGGGTGGTGCGGACCATGCCGACGACGTTGACGTCGTAGACGCGGTGCCATTCGTCGTCGGGGTTGTCCTCGACGGTGCCCTGTGCGCCGATGCCGGCGTTGTTGACCAGGATGTCGAGGCCGTCGAGGCCGTCGACCGCTGCGGCGACGGCCTGGCGCACGGACGCGTCGTCGGTGACGTCCGCGCGGTGACCGAGCAGCGGCTCGCCGACCGGCGACGGGTCGAGGTCGAGGACGGCGACGCGGGCGCCGCGCTCGGCCAGCAGCTCGGCGGTGGCCCGGCCGATACCGGATGCGCCGCCCGTCACCAGAGCCTTCAGGCCCTCGAAGTCGCTCATGCGACCTGCTCCTTCTTCGTCTCGTCGAGGTCGGCGGCCCAGAACCCGCCGGCCGGGTAGCCGTACCGCGCCAGCGACTCGGGTCGCATGGCCGCCGAGAAGCCCGGCGCGGTGGGTGCCGTGTAGTGACCTTCGCGGATGACCACCGGGTCGAGGAAGTGGTCGTGCAGATGGTCGACGTATTCGATGACGCGGTTCTCGGTGGTGCCGGTGAGAGCCACGTAGTCGAACATCGACAGGTGCTGGACGAGCTCGCACAGGCCGACGCCCCCGGCGTGCGGGCAGACCGGTACGCCGAACTTGGCGGCCAGCAACAGGATCGCGAGGTTCTCGGGGACACCGCCGACGCGGGCCGCGTCGATCTGGACGACGTCGAGCGCACCGGCCTGGAGCAGCTGTTTGAAGACGATCCGGTTCTGCACGTGTTCGCCGGTGGCGACCTTCACGGGGGCGACGGCCCGGCGGATCGCCGCGTGGCCGAGGATGTCGTCGGGGCTGGTGGGTTCCTCGATCCAGTACGGGTCGAACTCGGCGAGGGCCCTGGTCCAGCGGATCGCCTCGTCGACGTCCCAGCGCTGGTTGGCGTCGACGGCCATACGAAGGTCCGGGCCGATGACCGAACGCGCCACCCGGCAGCGGCGGATGTCGTCGTCGAGGTCGGCGCCGACCTTGAGCTTGATCTGCCGGAAGCCGTCGGCGACGGCCCGGGCCGCGAGCCGGGTGAGTTTCTCGTCGTCGTAGCCGAGCCAGCCGGGCGAGGTGGTGTAGGCGGGATAGCCGCGCTCCAGCAGGCGGGCCGTGCGCTCCCCGGCGCCCTGCCGGCCCTGGCGCAGAAGGGTCAGGGCCTCCTCGGGGGTGAGGGCGTCGGTGAGGTAGCGGAAGTCGACCTGGCGCACGATCCACTCGGGCTCGGCCTCGGCGAGCAGCCGCCACAGCGGCAGGCCGGCGCGTTTGGCGGCAAGGTCCCACACGGCGTTGACGACGGCGCCGATCGCCATGTGCATCACGCCCTTCTCGGGTCCGAGCCAGCGCAGCTGGCTGTCGCCGATGAGGTCGCGGTTCAGCGTGGAGGGGTCGGCGCACAGTTCGCCCAGGTCGCGGCCGACCAGATGTCCGCGCAGCGCGTCGATCGCGGCGACCTGTACCTCGTTGCCCCGCCCGATGGTGAAGGCGAATCCGTGCCCCTCGTGCCCGTCGGACCCGTCCGTGCGCAGGACGACGTAGGCCGCCGAGTAGTCGGGGTCCGGGTTCATCGCGTCGGAGCCGTCGAGCTCGCGCGAGGTGGGGAAGCGGATGTCGTGGGTGTCGACCGCGGTGATGCGGGCGGGCGTCGGGGACACGGAGGGCCTTTCGATTCGGGTGCGGAGGGCGGGCGGGTCAGTCCTGGGTGCGGCCGGTGGTGACCCGCGCGATCACGAGGACGACCAGGATGATCCCGCCGTGGATGGCCTGAATTCAGAACGACGGGACCTGCGCGAGGGTGAGCACGTGTGTTCCGTTTCCGCACTGTGCTTCCGGGCATCTCAGGGTGCTCCCCATCGACCGGTGTTCCAGCAGATGCCCGCATACTTATCAGACCACTCCCTCGCGAGAACACCCTCATGACGCCCTTCCCCCCCTCTAGGTCCGCAGTGGTCCGACCACCTGGCTGGTTAGACTGCGGCGGAGCACGGTGATCGGAGGAATGGCGTGGACGACGAGACAGCCCCGCGGAAGGGCACCGTGACGCAGCGCGCCATCGAGCGGATCAAGGCGATGATCGGCGAGGGCCGGCTGGAACCGGGCCAGCGGCTGCCCACCGAGCGCGATCTGGCCGCCCAGCTCGGCATGTCCCGCAGCTCGATGCGGGAGGCGATCCGCGCGCTCACGGCCCTGGGCGTGCTGGAGGCCCGGCACGGCTCGGGCATCTACGTCACCCGGCTGGAGGCCGGCGATCTGCTGGAGACCTTCGGTGTCGTGGCGGACCTGTCGCGCGGCCCGCAACTGGTGGAGCTGCTGGAGATCCGGCGCACCCTGGAGTCGACGGCGACGGCGCTGGCCGCCGCGCGGATCACCGAGGACCGGCTGGCCGAGGTGGAGAAGCACCTGGCGGCGATGAACGCCACGGACGATCCGGAGGAGATCCTCGCCCACGACCTGGCCTTCCACCGGGAGATCGCGGTGGCCGCGGGCAACGAGACGATGGCCGCGATCCTGGAGGGCCTGTCGTCGCGGACGTTCCGCGCCCGCGTCTGGCGCGGCTACCAGGAGGAGGGCGCCTTCGCCCGCACCCGCCGCGAGCACGCCGCGATCCACCGGGCCCTGGCGGCCCACGACCCGGAGGCGGCCCGAACGGCGGCGGCCGCGCACGTGGGCGAGGTGGAGCAATGGCTGCGGGCGCAGCTCGGGCCCTGAGGGTGCCCGGGCCCCAGGGGTGTCCCAGGGCCCGGTCCGCTGCGGCTACGTGAACTGACCCGGCCGGTAGTCCCCGGCCGGCTGCTGCAGGATGACGTTCAGCCGGTTCGCGGTGTTCATGAAGGCGATCAGGCTCACCAGCGCCATGAGCTGCTCCTCGTCGTAGTGCTTGACGGCCCGTTCCCACACCTCGTCCGGGACACCGCCCGCGCCGTCCGCGACGCGGGTCCCCTGCTCGGCCAGCTCCAGCGCGGCACGCTCGGCCTCGGTGAAGACCGTGGCCTCCCGCCAGCCCGCGACCAGGTGGAGACGTACGGCGGACTCGCCCGCCGCCGCGGCCTCCTTGGTGTGCATGTCGATGCAGACCGCGCACCCGTTGATCTGGCTGACGCGCAGCGAGACCAGTTCCCGCGTGGCGGCCGGCAGTGGTGACTCCGTGACCAGCCGCCCCACGGAGGCGAACTGCTTGACGAGACTGCTCCCGCTCGGGAGGGCGAAGATGTCCAGTCGTGCGCTCATGGCGAGCTCCTCTGCCGTTGTGGGTACGTACACCCTTGAGAGGCAGCGGCCCCTCACGATGTGACATGGACGAAGGTGACCTGCGTCTCCCGCTGTCCGCCAAGCGCGCCGCAGCCGGAGCGTCAGCGGCTCGAACGGGCGCGGGCCCAGCGCGGTCCTCCCGCCTGCGCCGAACCTCCCGCAGCGGGGCCGCAGCTCACGGCATCGTCCGGGTACCGAGGCCGCCGGCGATCTCGACGCGCGGTCCTCATCGGGTGCACAGTTCTCCGTACGTACTCGCCAGTAAGCCCGTCCCCGCGCATCCCGAGGAGCCCCTGTGACCACCTGGGCCGGCCGCACCGCCGCCGAGATAGCCGCCGCCGTCCGCGAGAAGCGGGTGACGCCACGCGAGGTCGTCGCCGAGCACCTCGCCCGGATCGAGCGGCTCGACGGCCAGGTGGGGGCCTTTCGCGCGGTGCGCGCCGAAGCGGCCCTGGCCGAGGCCGACGAGGTGGCGGCGCGCGGCGACGTCGACGCACTGCCGCTGGCCGGGGTGCCCGTGGCCGTCAAGGACAACCTGGCCGTGCGCGGCGAGTCCCGGCGCGTCGGCTCGGCCGCCACACCGGACACACCGGCCGCGCGGGACCATGTGACGGTGGCCCGGCTGCGGGCGGCGGGCGCGGTGGTCGTGGGGCTGACGAACGTGCCCGAACTGTGCGTCTTCGGCACCACGGACGGTGTGCTGGGCATCGCCCGCAACCCCTGGGACCTGTCGCGATCGGCGGGCGGTTCGTCGGGCGGCAGCGCGGCCGCCGTCGCCGCCGGAATGGTGCCGATCGCCCTCGGCAACGACGGTATGGGCTCCCTGCGCATACCGGCCGCCAACTGCGGTCTGGTCACCATCAAGCCGGGGCGGGGGGTGGTCCCGACCGGTGACGGGGACAGCACCTGGTTCGGCATGTCGGAGAACGGGCCGCTCGCCACGACCGTCGAGGACGCCCGTCTGATGTTCTCGGTCCTCGCCGGCGTCGAGCCCGGGTCCGGTGCCGGTGCCGGTGCCGGTGCCGGTGCCGGCGACGATGCCGGGGTCCTCAGGGTCGCGGTGTCGCTGCGCAGTCCGCTGGTCGGCGTCACCATCGGCCGCCCGTACGCGGCGGCCGCCCGGGACGCGGCCGGGCTGTTGATGAGGGCGGGCCACCAGGTCCGGCGTGCCGACCCGCCCTATCCGATGTCCCTCGCCACGACGTCCCTGGCCCACTGGACGGCGGGCACCGCCGCGGACGCCCGGCCCCTCGATCCTCGGCTCCTGACGCGACGCACCCGCGTCCACGCCCGGCTCGGTCGGCCCTTCCTGCGCACCGTGAGCTCGGGGGCGAGCCGGGAGCGGCTGCTCCGACGACTGGAGCCGTTCTTCGCCGAGCACGACGTGCTGCTCACGCCCGCGCTCGCCCGCCGCTCCCCGAAGGCCGGGCCCTGGCACGAGCGGGGCTGGCTGAGCAACGTGCTGGCGAACACGAACTACTCCCCCTTGACACCCCCGTGGAACCTGACCGGCTGGCCCGCCATGTCCGTGCCCTGCGGGACGCTCCCGTCCGGTGCCCCGTGCGCCGTGCAACTGGTGGGCCGCCCCGGCACGGAGTCCCGACTCCTGGATCTGGCCGGGCAGTTGGAGGAACGAAACCCGTGGCGGCGTACGGCGCCGATGGACTAGGGTCGGCCGGGTGACTGCCGGGTCGGCCGTAGGCCATGCACGAGTGAGGCGCCCGGCCTCGGCGTGAGCGCGGCGGGGATGCCCCCGCCCGGACCCACCCGAGCGCCGGAGAGGGCACGCGCCCCGCCTCTCGTCTCCGTGTCTTCATCTGTCTTCCTCCCCGCGCCCCTCAGCGGCGCTTCACCACGGACACCGAGACCGGAGACCGACCCACGCATGTCCCGCACCGAGCACACCACCGAACTGCCGACCGCGATCGCCCACCTGAACCACACCGCCGTCTACGCCCGCGACCGCCGACTGTCCGCGGAGTTCCTCGCGGCCGTCCTCGGACTGCGGGTGGGAGCCCCCTTCGGCCCGTTCCTCCCGGTGGACCTGGGCAACGGAGTGACCCTCGACTACTACGAGATGACCGGCGAGCCGATCCAGCCGCAGCACTACGCGTTCCTCGTGCCCGAGGAACGGTTCGACGGCATGATCGACCGACTGGAGGCGCTCGGCGTCACCTACTACGCCGACCCGAACCACACCCGGCCCGGCCGGGTCAACGACCTCTTCGGTGGCCGCGGCGCCTACTTCGACGACCCGGACGGCCACAACATGGAGATCATGACCCGCCCGTACGCCCGGCCCTGACCCCCTTCTCCGGGACCTTCCGGGTCATCCCCCGGTGGTGCTCACCCGGACTGCTCTACAACGCCCGGTGCATGATGTGCAGTCCCACCCTGCCGTGCCGAGGGTGGTCGAACGCGTCGGGCACGGTGCCGAGGACGGTGAAGCCCAGGGAGGTCCACAGTCTCACGGCCGGGTTGGTCTCGACGACGGCGTTGAACACCATGCCCCGGTAGCCCGCTGCCCCGGCCTCGGCCAGGAGGTGCTCGGCGAGCGCCCGGCCGTAGCCGCGGCCGCCCTGGTCGGGGTCGACCATGAAGCCGGCGTTGGCGATGCGGGCCGCGGGGCCGCCGTAGTTGGGGGTGAGGTAGGCAGAGGCGACGAGAACGCCGCTGTCGTCCTCGACGACGTAGACGCGTTTCGCCGGGCTCATCCACAGGACCCGGGCCTCCTCCTCGGAGGTACCCGGGTCCCAGGCGTAGGTCTCGCCCGCGGCGACGATGCGGTGCCAGAAGGGCCAGATGCGAGGCCAGTCGTCAGCTGTCGCTTCCCTGATCAGCATGGTCGTGAGTCTGGCACGTCCCTGCGCCGCGATCGCGCTGGGGGGCTGCCCGCCGTCAGTCGACGCTGGGCAGGATGTGGGGCTCCGCGAGGTCGTCCTCGTAGCCCGCCAGGCGGATGGGGGCCGAACGGGCCCACACGTCGAGGCTGCCGAGCTCGTCGACCCGTCGGCCGGCGCGCTCGCCGCGTTCCTTGGGGCGCTGATCGCGATTCGTCTTCTCCGGTGTCACCGCGCACTCCTTATGTGTCGGTCACCCTCGGGACGTACGCGCCGGTCCTGCTGCGCCTGACGCCCGCTCGGGCAGCTGTGCCAAATGCAGTTCGGACGCGGTGGCGCCGGTTCGACTCACGGGAGAGCAGGCCGTGGTGAACCGGCTGGTCCCATGACGGACCGTGGGTGTGGGTAGGACCCCGTGTGCTGTCCGTCCGCATCAGACTAACCAGATGAGCGGAGCCCCGCTCGATGGGGCTGGAAACAGCCGGTAACAATCACGCGTCACCTGCCGTTCAACTGGTGTTTCCGTGCGGGTTTGTAGGTAGAACGGCGTTTTTCGAATCACTCGAACGGCGTAGGTCGGCGACGGCGCCTTCCAGCCGGTCGCGCAGTCCACGTGCCGTTGGCCGCATCGCGAACTCGCCGCTCCGCTGCCGTACGGCAGCCGCCCTCTCGCGGCCGTGCGCCTGCCGGGAGCCCTGGGGCGCCCGGGATCGCGCGGCCCGCCGGTCGAATTCCACGTCGTGGCTCTGCCGCGACCCGTCGGCGGGCCGCTGCGGCCCGGCCGACCACGCGGCCGAAGCCAGGACGACGACGCCCTCCTCGCTCTTCGAGGAGGGCCGCGGCCGGTTTCGACGCCGGGTCCCGAAGGACCCGCGCCCGGTCCTGGAACTGCTCCCGCCTACAACTACCGCTTCCCCGGCGTCGGCTGACGGCTCGTCACGGGACGTGCGCGACTACCACTTCCCGGGCGCGTAGTCCTTCATGAAGACCCCGTACAGGTCCTCCCCCGCCTCGCCCCGCACGATGGGGTCGTAGACCCGGGCGGCGCCGTCGACCAGGTCGAGCGGCGCGTGGAACCCCGCCTCGGCGAGGCGCAGCTTGTCGTAGTGCGGCCGCTCGTCCGTGATCCAGCCCGTGTCGACCGAGGTCATCAGGATGCCGTCCGTCTGGAACATCTCCTGGGCGCTGGTGCGCGTGACCATGTTCATCGCGGCTTTGGCGGCGTTCGTGTTGGGGTGGCCCGCCCCCTTGTAGCCACGCCCGAAGACGCCTTCCATCGCCGAGACGTTCACCACGTACGCGCGTCCGCTCGCCGCCTGCCTCGCGGCCTCGGCCATGGCCGGCCGCAACTTGCTGATCAGGATGAACGGCGCCGTGTAGTTGCACAGCTGGGTCTCCAGCAGCTCCACGGGCGAGATCTGCTCGATCGTCTGCACCCAGGTGTTGGAGTCGACCACGTCGGGCACGAGCCCGCCCGCGTCGATCGCCGTGCCGTCGAGGTGCCGCTCGACGCTGGCGTTGCCCGCGACCAGGGCCAGGTCGGCGACCTGCTGGGCGTCCAGGCCACTGGTCCCGAGGGGCAGCGCCGCGATGCCGTCGACGGCGCCGGAGTTGAAGGCGCCGATGACGTGGTGGGCGGGCAGCTCACCGGCGGGCAGCGGCGCGCTCTCGCCCTCGACCAGCGCGGCGTAGGCGGAGGGCAGGCGGCGCACGGTCTGCGTCGCGTTGTTGACGAGGATGTCCAGCGGGCCCGCCTCGGCGACCTGATCGGCCAGGGCCACGGCCTGCGCCGGATCGCGCAGGTCGATGCCGACGACCTCCAGGCGGTGCATCCAGTCCGCGGAGTCGTCCATGGCCTTGAAGCGGCGGATGGCGTCCTTCGGGAAGCGCGTGGTGATCGTGGTGTGCGCGCCGTCGCGCAGCAGCCTCAGCGCGATGTACATGCCGATCTTGGCGCGGCCGCCGGTGAGCAGGGCGCGCTTGCCGGTGAGGTCGGCGCGGACGTCGCGCTTCTCGCGGTTCACGCGGGCGCAGTCGGGACAGAGCTGGTGGTAGAAGTAGTCGACTTCCACGTACCGGGACTTGCAGGTGTAGCAGGAGCGCGGGCGCTGGAGTATCCCGGCGATCCTGCCCTCCTCGGTGTGCGAGGAAGGCAGCAGGCCTTCGGTCTCGTCGTCGATGCGCTGGGCGGAGCCGGTCGCGGTGGCCTCCGTGACCGCCTTGTCGTGGGCGGTCTTGGCGGCCCGGCGTTCCTGGCGGCGGCGCTGCTTGACCGTGCGGTAGACGCCGGCCGTGGCCCGGCGCACCGCGATCGCGTCCGGGTGGTCGACCTCCAGCTTGTCGAGTTCCTCGAGCACGCCGAGGCAGACGGCCAGCCGCTCGGGGTCGATGCCGGGTCCGTACGAGAGCCCGCCGGCCTCGTCCATGGCCTGCGGGCCGTCCTCTGTCACCGTCATCGCCGCTGTCGTTCCCTGCTCTGCCGTCGCGGCGCGCCGGTCGCGCCCGCTTTCGAACGGCGAATTTTACGGAGCGTCGGGCCGCACCGCCAAACTCGCCTTGATCACGACCGGCAGGCCTTGATCAGCGTGGCCACCTCCTTCGAGACGGCCGTGGCGAACAGATCGAGGTCAGGGACCGCCTCGCCGTCGGCGACGAGGCCGTAGTGGACGCTTCCCCGGTAGGTGGAGACGGCGACCGCCAGGGAGTGGCCGGGGGCCAGCGGGGCGAAGGGGAAGACGGCGGTGAGCGGGTGACCGCCGAGCTTCAGCCCCAGGCTGGGCAGGGGCACGCTGGTCACCAGGATGTCGAACCAGAGCCGGGCCGCCTGGCCGACCAGGGGGCCGCCGAGCCGGTGGGCCAGGGCGGGTACGTGGTCGGCGAGCAGGGCGACGGCGCCCGCGCCCCGGTTGGGGCCGGCGTCCTTGTTGCGGTCCATGGCGTCCCGGACCGAGGCGAGGCGTGCCAGCGGGTCCGGGTCGTCCACCGGAAGCCGTATCAAGTACCCGGAGAGCCGGTTGCCCTGCGGGTAGGCGGTGCGCGGGCGGCGCTTGGAGACGGGGATCAGGGCGCGGGGCGCGACGTCCTCGCTGCCGTCGCCGCGCTCGTCGAGCCAGCGGCGCAGAGCGCCCGCGACGACCGCGATGAGCACGTCGTTGACGGTGCCGCCGACGGTCTTGCGGACCCGGTGCACGTCGTCGAGGTCGAGCACCACTCCGGCGGTGCGGCGGGTACCGCTCGGCTCGCAGGTCAGCGCGGGGGTGGAGCGCACGTCGAGGGAGGAGCGGGCGACGGACGCGCCGATGTCCAGGGCGCGGCTCACGTCGGACAGGGCGCCGCGCATCATCCCGGGCAGGTCGCGCACGTCGGGAAGCAGGGGGCGCGGGGGCGCGGCGGGACGGGGCCGGGGCGCGGGCATGTCCATCGGGTCCATGACGCCCACGGCGAGCGTCAGCGCCCGCAGCCCGTCGGCCAGGGCGTGGTGGAACTTGAACAGCACCGCGAAGCAGACGCCGTCCTCGCCCGGCAGTACATGCGCCTCCCAGGGCGGCCTGCCACGCTCCAGCGGACGCTCCATGAGCCGGCCCGCGACCGTGTGGAAGTCGGCGGTCGGGGCGTGCAGCCGCACATGGTTCGCAGGGTCGAAGTCCGGATCCGCCTCGCGGGCGGCACCACCGAAGGCGAGCGGCCTGCGCAGGGCGGCGGGCAGCGGCTGCCACACGTCGCGGATACGCATCCGCAGCCCGGGGACACCGGCGGCCCGGGCCGCGAGCAGGTCCGCCGCATGGGCGCCCGCGGCGGGTGAGTGAGCCGAGAAGATCCCGAGCGCACCGAGGTGCATCGGGTTTTCCGCGGACTCGATGTTCCAGAACGCCAGGTCGAGGGGGGCGAGCAGGTCAGCAGTCAAGGGGCTTGCCTCGCATGGACGACGGGTGGGCCAGCAGTCAACCGCCCCCAGCCGATTACGGTCAAGTACGATCGCGCTACGTACAGTTAACAGCAGATTAAGTCCCGCCTCGGCGAAAGGGGCGGGACTTATGGTGCATGTGAGGTCAGTTCAGCACAGGTTGCGCCGCCGGGCACCCGGTGGGAGTCACCCGGGAGGCGTCACGGATCAGCGCCTCGTGTGCGGCCTTCAGCCGGGCCGTGTCCGGTTTCAGCACCGCCCGGTCGTACGTGAGGAAGCCGTTCAGCTCACCCTCCACGTCCGTGATCTGGGTGTACACGGCGCCGTTGCCGCCCTTGCAGACCAGCGCCCGGACCTCGTCCAGCTTCGTCAGGTAGTCCTCGGTGTAGGTCGCCGGGTCGACGTCGACATAGGACTGCTGCACCGACCAGGCGTGGCCGGGGACCGCGAGGCCCAGGCCGCCGTACTCGCCGCTGACCAGGGCGCGCTCGCCGTCGGGGTGGGGCGGCAGGGCCGGGCTCGGATAGCCGTGCTCGTCCATGAGGTCGCCGGTGCCGCCGTCGGCGCCGAGGTTCAGCCCGGACTGGCCGTTGACCAGCCGGGTCGGGTCCCAGGCCTTGGCCTGCTCGGCGACCCGGCCCACGTCGTACTGGCCCCAGCCCTCGTTGAAGGTCACCCACATGACGACCGACGGGCTGCTGATGTGCTCGTCGATCATCTCCTTCATCTCACGCTCGTAGCGGGCACGGGAGCCGGCGCTCGGGTTCACCCCGGCCGTCATCGCGGGCATGTCCTGCCACACCAGCAGCCCGAGCCTGTCGGCCCAGTAGAACCAGCGGTCCGGCTCGACCTTGATGTGCTTGCGCACCGAGTTGAAACCGAGCCGCTTGTGCGCCTTCAGATCGTGGGCCAGGGCCTCGTCGGTGGGTGCGGTGTGCAGGCCGTCGGGCCAGAAGCCCTGGTCGAGCGTGGCCATCATGAAGACGGGTTCGCCGTTGAGGACCGTACGCGGGACGCCGCCGATCTTCTCGACGGCGATGGAGCGCATCCCGAAGTAGCTGCCGACCCGGTCGGTGCCGGCCTTCACCTCCAGCCGGTACAGGAAGGGGTCGTCGGGCGACCAGAGGTGCGGGTCGTGGACGGCCAGGGTCAGGTCCCGGCCGGTGCGGCCGCTCGCCGTGGCCACCTTGCGCCGTCCGTCGTACGCCGTCGCCGTGATCGGCACGCCGTCCCGGATGCCCCGCGCCCGGACCGTCAGCTTCTCGCCGGCCACGTCGGGGGTGAGCTTGAGCGAGTCCACGTGGTCGCGGGCCACCGGCTCCATCCAGACCGTCTGCCAGATGCCGGAGGACGGGGTGTACCAGATGCCGCTGGGGTCCAGGCGCTGCTTGCCCAGCGGCGGGTTCTCGCCGGAGGCCGCGTCGGTCGGGTCGTGGACACCGACGATCAGCTCCTGGGCGCGGCCGGGCTTCAGGGCGTCGGTGATGTCGGCGGCGAACTTGTCGTAGCCGCCCTCGTGCGTGGCGACCTTCGTGCCGTTGACGTACACCTCGGAGCGCCAGTCGACGGCGCCGAAGTTGAGCCGGAGCCGCTGCGCGGGGCCGATGCGGCAGTCGGCGGGGACCGTGAAGGTGCGGCGGTACCACATGCGGTCCTCGTGCCGTTCGATGCCGGAGAGCTGGGACTCCACCGGGTACGGGACGAGGACGCGTTCCTTCAGCGTCCCGCCGACGGGCGGCTGCTCGCCCGGCTCGGCGGCGGCGAACTGCCAGCGGCCGTTGAGGTTGCGCCACGCCTTACGGGTGAGTTGCGGGCGCGGGTACTCGGGGTGGGCGTTGCCGGGTCCGACCTCGTCGGCCCAGCGGGTGCGCAACTGGTGCGTCGAGTGGTTGGGGCCGCTGGTCCAGAACGCCTTGACAACGTTGCCTTCGGTGTCGGAGAGGCCGCCCTGGCCGTCATAGCGGAGGTCGGCGGTACCGCGGGCGGTGCCCGTCCGGTTGCCGACGACCGGTTCGTCGAGGGCGACCAGGAGGGCGGTGGGGTCGGCGGGGTCGAGCCGGGCCGCGCCCAGGGGCCAGGCGGCGCCGCCGATCACCGCGTCGAGGTGGTCGGTGAAGCCGGCCGGGGGCGCGGCCAGGGGCTGGGGTCCTCCGGCGACGTCTCGTCAGGTGACCAGCTGCCCCTTGCCCAGGGCGATGACCCCGCCCTTGGACACCGTGTACAGCTCCGTGTCCCGCTCCGGGTTGACACCGATGGTCGCGCCCGGCGGCACCTCGACGTTCTTGTCGAGCACGGCACCGCGCACCACCGCGCCCCGCCCGATGTGCACGTTGTCGTGCAGCACCGAACCCTGCACCACGGCGCCCGGGTCGACCACCACACCGGGCGACAACACGGACCGGCTGACCTGCCCGCGCACCAGGCAGCCCGCGCTGATGATGGACTCGCTGGCGATGCCGCCCGCGTTGAAGCGGGCCGGCGAGAGCTGGTACGAGTGCGTGTAGATCGGCCAGCTGCGGTTGTACAGGTTGAAGGCGGGGCGCTCGGCGATGAGGTCCATATGGGCGTCGTAGTAGGCGTCCAGCGTCCCGACGTCCCGCCAGTAGCCCTGATCGCGGGTGGTCTCGCCGGGCACGTGGTTGGCGCTGAAGTCGTACAGCGCGGCCTCACCCCGCTCGGTGAGCTGGGGCAGGATCGAGCCGCCCATATCGTGCACGGAGGACTCGTCCTCCGCGTCCCGCTTGAGCGCCTCGATGAGGGCCTTGGTGGTGAAGATGTAGTTGCCCATGGAGGCGAACACGCAGTTGGGATCGTCCGCCAGACCGGGCGGGTCCGACGGCTTCTCCAGGAAGCGCTCCACCGTCTGCCCGTCCGAGCCCGGCGTGATCACCCCGAAGGACGAGGACTCGGTGCGCGGCACCCGGATCCCCGCGACCGTCACCCCGGCACCGCTCTCCATGTGCTGGGCGAGCATCTGGCGCGGGTCCATGCGGTAGACGTGGTCGGCGCCGAAGACGGCGACGTACTCGGGGCGCTCGTCGTAGATCAGGTTCAGCGACTGCAGGATCGCGTCCGCGCTGCCCAGGTACCAGCGCGGGCCGAGGCGCTGCTGGGCGGGCACGGGCGTGACGTAGTTGCCCAGCAGATTGGACATCCGCCAGGTCATCGTGATGTGCCGGTCCAGCGAGTGCGACTTGTACTGCGTCAGGACGCAGATGCGCAGGACATCGGCGTTGACGAGGTTGGACAGGACGAAGTCGACCAGGCGGTACGTGCCACCGAACGTCACCGCCGGTTTGGCACGGTCCGCGGTCAGAGGCATCAGTCGTTTGCCCTCACCGCCCGCCAGCACGATCCCCAGTACCGAAGGACCACCACCTCGCATGGCCGCTCCCCTCACGCCGATTTCCCGATGCCTGCCCCTGAGCAGTACCCACTAAGCCTGTTTGACGATCTCCTCGTAGAGCCGGACCGTGCGGCGGGCCACCGCGTCCCAGCCGAACTCACCGACCGCGCGCTCCCGCCCGGCCTCGCCCATCCGCCGGGCGGCCTCCGGATCACCCAGGACGGTGTCCACGGCGCGGGCGAGGCCCGCCTCGAAGCCGTCGCCGGGTGCCACGAGCAGGCCGGTGGCGCCGTCGTCCACGACCTCGGGGATACCCCCGACCGCCGAGGCCACCACGGGCGTGCCGCAGGCCATCGCCTCCAGGTTCACGATGCCGAGCGGCTCGTACACCGACGGGCAGACGAACAGGGCCGCATGGGTGAGGAGCTGGATCACCTCCGGGCGCGGCAGCATCTTCGGAATCCAGAACACGCCGTCGCGGACCTCGCTCAGCTGCCCGAACAGTTCGCGGAACTCCTGGTCGATCTCCGGTGTGTCCGGTGCCCCCGCACACAGCACGACCTGCGCGGCCGGGTCGATGTCCCGCACCGCGCGCAGCAGATGGGGCACGCCCTTCTGGCGAGTGATCCGGCCGACGAAGAGCACATACGGGCGGGAGCGGTCCAGGCCGATGCGGTCCAGGGCGTCCGTGCCGTGGTCGGGCCGGTACAGGCCGGTGTCGATGCCGTTGTGCACGATGTGGACCCGTTCCGGGTCCAGCGCCGGGTAGCACCCCAGGATGTCCTCGCGCATGGCGGCGGACACGGCGATCACCGCGTCGGCGGCCTCGATCGCGGTGCGCTCCGCCCAGCCGGACAGCTCGTAGCCGCCGCCGAGCTGCTCGGCCTTCCAGGGGCGCAGGGGTTCCAGGGAGTGCGCCGTCATCACGTGCGGGATGCCGTACAGCATCTTGGCGAGGTGGCCGCCGAGGTTGGCGTACCAGGTGTGGGAGTGGACCAGCTCGCGGCCCTCCAGGGCGGCGGCCATGGCGAGATCGACGGAGAAGGTGCGCAGCGCGTCGTTGGCCCCGTCGAGCGCGGACCAGGGCCGGTGCCGCCGCACACCGTCGGTGCGGCCCTCGCCCCAGCAGTGCACGTCCAGGTCGACGAGCGGTCTGAGCTCGCGGGCGAGGAATTCCACATGGACGCCCGCACCGCCGTACACATCCGGCGGGTACTCCCGGGTCAGCAGTCCGACGCGCACCCGCAACTCCCTGCTCTCAGCGGCCGTTCCCTTTCATGGTCACCCAGAAGGGGCGCGTGGGGAAGAGCGAGGCGGCCGTGTGAAGCAACAGTCCCCGCAGACGCCCCCGCCGGGCACCCGGTAGTACAGGCAGCAACTGCGGCGGCGGAAGGCGGATCCGGTGAGGGTTCCGGCGCCGGCGAGCAGGGGGTGCGCGAGGAGTTCCGCGGTCAGGGAGCGGGCGCGGACGGCGACGTCCGTGCGGTCGTGCCGCCGTGCCCAGCGGTCCAGTTCCCGGGCGGCGCCGGCCAGCGCGGAGGCGGCGTTGCCCCGCAGCAGACCCGGCGCGAGACGGTGGTGGGCACGCAGGGCCGCCGCCAGCGGTACGAGGTGGCCGTGCAGGACGACGTCCGCGACGGTCGGCGCGTCGCCGGGCAGGGGCCGTACGCCGGAGAGCCACAGGTCGTCGGGGGCGCTGCCGTCGGCGTCCCAGTGCAGCAGCCGGGCGTCGAGGTCCGGAACACCGCCGTAGAGCGCGGCGCAGCCGAGGGCGACCGACCAGAGCCGCGCCGCGAGCCCCTGGTGGGTCACCGACGCGGCCACCCGCGACTCGGGGACGCGCAGGGCGGTCGCGACCTTCAGTACCCGAAACATCAGGGGATTTGCCGATACATCCGGTGACGCCGTGGCATAGGCCTGTGCGAGAGTGGGAAGGGACCCGGCCGGTGCTCCCTCCGTGCGTAGCACGAAGAAGCCGGCGAGCGGGCGGAGCGCGGCGAGGTCGGGGTCGAGGTCCACGAAGAGCAGTAGTACCAAGGCCCCTAAGGGACGCGACCCGGTGGCCCCCGGCCGGGGGCGCCCACCCTGGGGATGACGGGGCTCCCTTCGTACTCCATCGGCAGTAGGACCCAATGAGTGCTCAGGGACGACGACGGGAAGACCTGGACACGGCAGGGTGTTGGTCATGAAAGCCCACCTTTCGCCCCGCCGGGCCGAGCGCCCTCGCCTGACGCAGAGGAGCAGCCGATGAGCGCCCTCGCGCTGTCCGTTCTGCTCTCCCTCGTCTCCGCGTTCGCCTACGCGGGCGGGGCGATCGTGCAGGAGCGGGTGGCGGAGTCCTCGCCGGGCGAGCAGTACGCGCCGCTGCGCCGGCCGGGCTGGTGGGCGGCGGTCGCGCTGAACGGCCTCGGTGGGCTGCTGCACGTGGTGGCACTGGCCTACGGTCCCCTGAGCCTGGTGCAGCCGCTGGGCGCACTGACCATCGTGGTGGCCCTGCCCATGGCGGCGCTGTTCGTCGGCCGCAAGGCCGGTGCCACGGCGTGGCGGGGCGCGATCATGGCGACGGTGGGGCTCGCCGGTCTGCTGTCGCTGGTCGCCGCGTCGGACGCGCGGTCGCTGAGCGCGGCCCAGCGGGTGGCCGTCGCCCTCGTCACCGCGGGCGTGGTCGTGGCGCTGATGATCGCCGCGCGGGCGGCGCACCGGCACCCGGCGGTGCGCAGCATGCTGCTGGCGACCGCCTCCGGCATCGCGTTCGGCATGTCCTCGGTGTTCACCAAGACCGTCGCGGTCGACTGGGCGGGCGGTGTGTCGGCGGCGGACGCGCCGTCCCTCGCCGCGATCGGTGTCCTGGCCACGGCCGGCATGCTGCTCTCGCAGGCCTCCTACCGGGGCGCCGGCCTCGCGGCCCCGCTGGCCACGCTGACGGTCGTGAACCCGGTGGTGGCGGCCGCGGTCGGCATCACGATGTTCGGAGAAACCTTCCGCTACGGCTCGACGGGCACGGCGCTCGCGTTGAGTTGCGGTGTGGTGGCGGCGGGCGGCCTGATCCTGCTGACGACGGAGCGGCTCACGCACGGGCAGCCGACCGCGGATGCCCTGCCGACGGCGGGGCATGCGTCAGAGGCCGTGGGCGGTACCGAAGAAGTGCCCGCACCGGTGGGTGGGCCGCCCGAGAGCCTGGGCGGCCGTCCCGAGCCGGTGACCGGCGGAGCGGAGGCCATGCCCACCGGCCGACGACCGCTCGGGAAGCATCTGCTCGCGGACCCCGTCGCCGCGTCCGAAGCCGTACGCGGTGTCCGGGGACACCGCGAACACCACCGCCTCGCGGCGGGGGCGGCGAGGGAGATGGCCACGGCCGTGCTCGTCCCGCGGCCGGGGACACCTGCGGTGCTCGTACCGAGGCTGGAGACACCTCCGGTGCTCGTACCGAGGCCGGGGACACCTCCGGTGCTCGTACCGGGGCTGGACACGACCGGGCTCAAGGCCGGGCCGGCGGCGGCTGCGGAGGCGCCGGTGCCGGTACCGGAGACGGCGACGGCGACGGCGGCGCCGGCGCCGTACGCGCCAGGCGGGCGCCCCGACGCCGTCCCGGCATCCCAGCAGGCCCTTTCGTCCTTGCCCGGCCCGGTCGTGCCTTGCCAGCGTCGGG
>NZ_JBEOSZ010000050.1:0-59832 GCF_040303285.1 Streptomyces sp. NPDC096046
TCGACTGGTCCAGGGCGTGCGTGGACGGCTCCCACATCCGCGCGAAAAAGGGGGCGCCGACACCGGCCCGTCGCCGGTCGACCGCCGGAAGACGGTGGCAGACGTGCAGGTGCGGGGTGCGGCAATCGCCGCAGGCCGCGTTCTCGCGCAGGTGCAGGTCGACCAGGTGCAGGCCGCAGAGTTCGCCGATCCGAAGCCCGCCGTCCGCGAGCCACGTCACCACCAGCCGGTCACGAGCCGCGTTCACCGTGGCCAGCAGCTTCTCCCTCGCGCCGTCCGGGAGCATCTTCGGATGCCGACGGTGCGGCCCCGAGGGCGCGAGCGGATTGGCGGCCAGCGAGGACTTCACATGCCCGAGGAAGGAACGGCGCCGGTCCACCCGCGACGGAAGCCGGGTCGTGTCGAGTCTCTTGCCGAGCTCCCCGTTCACGCCGAGGGAGGACTGGTGCAGGTAGAAGCCCTTCAGACAGGCCGCCGCTGTCGAGAGCGCGGACCGTCCATACGGGCGCTTGCCGACCCGCCACGGTTCGCCGAGCGGCATGCGGACCTCAGCACCCACTATGCTCATGTACCGCTCAAGGTCCCGCAGTTGGACCGTACCGAAGGCCAGGCACTCCCGCTCCAGCCACCGCAGATGGTCCACCAGCAGATACGCGTACGTCCTCTGCGTTCCCGAATCATCATGGAGACGCAGGAACCGGTCCGCCTCCGTGTGGACCGTCCCCTCGGGCCACACGATCGTCCACGACCGCCGCCCGTCCTTCCGCTCGATCCGCTGGACCCTCAAGTCCCCGACCACCACGTGCCGTACCACTCGTCCTCCGTACCGACTCCAGAACATGACTGACGTCCCGGACACGGTCGGTAAACAAGCCCAGGACGTGCTGGTCACAGTCCCAGACGGACATCACGGGCAGGGCTACGGGCGGTCGGTAAAGTCGACCAGGACCAGGCCGGTGCGGGCCTTGGTGCAGACGCCGACGACCGAGTCGATGATGTCGGTGATGTTGAACCGGCGGGTCGTGGGCAGGCCCAGGAAGCGGGCGAACTCGGCCGCGATCATGCGAGGGGTCGCAGCCGGCGGGACGGTGATATAGACGACGGGGATGCGGTCGTCGACGTCCGGATGCCTTGCCCGGTCCTGGAGTTCGTGGGCGAGACCGAGCTGGGTGATCGCGATGGTTTTCCCGGTTCCGGCCGGGCCGGAGATGATCAGTCCGCGGCGGGCGCTGACCGCGTGCCGGTTCAGCAGGATCAGCCGGCGACCGCTGGTGACCGTGTGCCGCACCGTGGAGGTCGCCACCACCAGCAGACGGGCGTGATGGTCCAGCCGGTCTTCGTTGTAGCGGTCCAGCTCGGCGCCGGACAGGGCCCCGTATTCGTCCTCGCTCAGCAGCGCGGGCGTCGAGGGCCGCTGCGAGGCGGACGCGCGCCAGCCTTCCCTGGTGGTCAAATGCCGGGCGGCGTCCGTGTCCACGGTGTCCGGCATCGTCATGAATGCACCTCCCCTCCTACTGTGGAGACCGTGACCGGAGGGATAGTTGGGGGTCATGGCATCCAGGAAGCGCATCTACGACGCCGAGTTCCGTGAGGGGGCGGTGCGGATCGTGACGGAGACCGGGAAGCCGATTCCGGAGGTGGCCGAGGATCTGGGCATCCATCCCGGGACGCTGCACAGCTGGGTCTCACGGGCCCGGCGCAACGGGTCACCGTCGTCGGACCGGCCGGCTGCCGAGCCCTCTGGTGGCCGGATGCGGGAGAGTGAGCGGGCCGAGCTGGAGCGGCTGCGGGCCGAGGCCAGGGAGAAGGACAAGTGCATCCGCGAGCTGGAGATGGAGCGTGATGTGTGCAAGCGATTCGTGGCCTTGTGGGTGAAGTAGCTGAGGCGGACCCGGCCGTGGCGGTCGTGGTGATCAGCAGATGCAAGGCCGAGGAGGGCATACCGCACCGCGTCGCCTGCCGGGCTCTGGGGGTATCGGAGTCGTGGTACTACAAATGGCGCGACCGCCCGCCCACCGAGCGGGAGAAGCGCCGACAGCACCTGGCGGAGGACATCGAGGAGATCTTCCGCTGCTCCGGGGGCACTTACGGCTCGCCGAAGGTGTTCATCGAGCTGGTGCGCCGGGGCTGGCGGGTGTCGGTGAACACCGTCGTGAAGCTGATGGCCGAGCTCGGGCTGGCGGGCCGGAAGGTCAAGCGGCGCCGGTCGCTGACCAGGCCGGGCAGGCGGCCGGCCGCCCCGGACTTCGTCCGCCGGGACTTCACCGCCGGGGAAGTCGCTGTTCATCGAGGACTGTGGTGCGCTCAAGCGTGAGCTGGTCGCCTGCCTGCGCACCGGGCGGGCGCTTCGAGAGCCTCGGTCGAGGTCACGGAACAAACCGCAAGGGCATGTCACCGCGGATGTCGTCCTCAGTGAACGTCCTGCAGAGGCCGCAGACCGCGCGGTCCCGGGGCATTGGGAAGGCGATCTGATCATCGGGACGGGCCGGTCCGCGATCGGCACGCTCGTCGAGCGCAGCAGCCGATCCACCCTCCTGGTGCATCTGCCGAGGATGGAGGGCTGGGGCGAGGTGCCGCCCGTGAAGAACGGCCCGGCGTTGGGCGGTTACGGCGCCGTCGCGATGAACACTGCCCTGACGGTGTCGATGACGAAGCTACCCGAGCAGCTCCGCAAGACACTGACCTGGGACCGCGGGAAGGAACTCTCCGGGCATGCCCAGTTCACGCTCGAGACCGGGACGAAGGTGTTCTTCGCCGATCCGCACTCGCCCTGGCAGCGACCCACGAACGAGAACACGAACGGGCTGCTGCGTCAGTACTTCCCGAAGGGCACCGACCTGTCCCGGTGGTCCGCCGAGGACCTCGAAGCCGTCGCCCTGGCGATCAATAACCGACCCCGCAAGATCCCCGGCTGGAAGACCCCGGCCGAGGTCTTCGATGAGCAGCTACGCTCACTACAGCAGCCCGGTGTTGCAACGACCGGTTGAACTCGCCGAATACTGCTCCCGGAAGTTCAAGAGGGCCTGCCGCAGGCTGGGCGTGATGCAGTCCATGGGCAGAGTCGGATCTTGCTTCGACAACGCCGTGAGCGAGGCGTTCAACAGCGTGCTCAAGGTCGAGTACGTCCACCGGCACACCTTCCGCACCCGCACCGAGGCACGCATCAAGATCGCCACCTGGATCACCGACTTCTACAACACCAGGCGGCTACACAGCGTGTGCGGGTTCAAAAGCCCGATCGACTATGAACGCGAGTACCGGGCCACCCTCGCCGAGGGACTGGCCGCATAGATCGTGTCCACGCTGCGAGGGGATTGACAACGGCTCGTTCTCCGATGCTGAGGCCGCCAGGGAACGAGCCGTGCGGTCGGGTCCGCGCGTGAACGCGCACCACCCACGGGCCTTTCACCCAGCGCTTGCACGTGGCTTCGGCCGACGCTCACTCCAAGCTAGCGATGCCAGGGAAATAACGGAAATCATCAAAAAGCCGAAGGCTAGGTAGCGCGGCGAGCGCGGCGAGTTTGTCGGTGGTGAGCTTGGCGCGGCGGCCTTTCTGGTTCATGATCGGGCTCCACGGGGGTTGGAGGACCACCGCTGGCACAGCATGGCACTGGATTCGGCTACACAGCAGGGTCGTGGCTGAAAACAGTCACATGCGGGTACGGGTACGTACCCGTATCCTTTGGGGTGGGAAGGAGTACGACAATGTCCGATGCCAACGTCCGTATCCCCGAGGAAGCCAAGGAGCGGCTGGCCGCTATAGCTGCCGCTGAAGGGCTGTCGCTGCGCGCATATCTCGCCCGTCTCGCTGAGACGCTGCTGACTCCGGCCGAGCGTGCCGAGCGGGCGGAGAAGGCCCTGGCCGCGTTGAAGGAGTGGAACGGCTACGCGCCGACCGCTGCAGAGCAGCAGGACCTGGACAGTGAGCTGGACCGGCGCCTGGCCCAGGTGACCAGCCGGTGAGCGACGCTGTGCACATCGTCCTGGACGACACCGCGATGGCCGCGGCCGGCCAGGGCAACGTCCTCGCTTCCCGTCTGATCCACCGCGCCCACGCCGAATCGGGCTGGTTCCTATACGCCCCGGCCTGCGCGTTGGTGGAAGCCGATCGCGGCCGGCCCGGCACGGCCGAACACCTGGCTTCCCTGCCCGGCATCACCGTCCTCGATCTGGACTTGGCCGCCGCCCTGGCCGTCGCGCGGCAGAAGACCTGGGCCGCAGCGCACAGCCAGTACGCGGCGCAGCCCACCCCGGACCGTCCCGGCGGCGCGATCATCGCGACCACCGCCCCGCAGCGGTGGGCGGGCGAGCCGGTCCGTGTACTGGATCTCACCCCCTGATCACAGCAGCAGACGTCTGCGGGCCTCGCCGGATTCCGGCGGGGCCCGCAGTGCCTCATCGGTTGGCGCACAGGTGACCGCGCCGGACGGTGACCAGGCCCCGCCACCGCTGGCGCGCGGGCTGCTCTCCGACGTCAACCCGCTTCGCCTGACACGTCGAGAAGTCCATCGAGCACAACGGTCAGCTGATGCATCCCGGCTCAACCACGTGACGGCGTTTGTCCAGCGGGCAGCACTGCGCTGCGCTGGTCCGGGACGGCTGCCGTTTCCAGCAGGGCGGCGGATGGTCGCCGTCGGTGGCTTCGGGCCGGTCGTCGGGTGCGTCGGTGGCGAGGCGAGTGGCGTCGTCGCGTCGTCGGGGCCGGTGTGTGATCGGTCGTCCAGGGTGATGGTGACAGGGTCCCCGTCCGGAGCCAGGGCGGTCAGCTGGGTGATGGATGCGCTGGTAGAGGGTGGTGGACAGTTCCCAGTTGCCGTCGCCTTCGTCAGCGGTGTGCGTGACGTTGTACAGGCTGATCAGAACGGCGATCAGGGAACGGCCCGAGATGGTTGTGCTGACCCGTTCGCTGCCGTGGTCGGTGATGCGGGAAGCCCAGGCGCTCGGCGATCCGCGCCAGAGGCAAGTCGGTCGAGGTGAGGAGAGCGGCGACACGCGCCCATCCGTACGCGGACGATCTCGCTGTGAAGGGTGCGGCCGAGGACGGTGCTGAAGCGGTACTCGAGGGCACGGCGCGACAGGGGTGCGTGGTCGACGACCGATTGCACGGTCAGGACTTGATCGGCGTGGTCACGGATGCAGCGCAGCGCCTGGACGGTGCTCGGCGACCACACCCCGCTGGACGTGGTCGTACCGGTGCAAGCCGCCGCCGATCTGTACAGCGGACCCTGGCTGCCGGTCCGGGAGGGGGACGGGCCCCGGTTCGACGGGCTGAGGGTGTGGTGCGGCAGGGGGCGTCGACCCTCACGGGAGCAACTGGCGTACGAGCGCGTCCGTCGCCCACCGCTCCCAGCGCGCCGGGGACCAGCCCCGGCCGGTGACCAGCAGGCCGTACGTCTCAGGTCCGAGGACCGCCAGGGCGATGTCGGCGGCCGAGGAGGCGTCGTGGCCGTCGCGCAGCGCGCCGCCGGTCTTGGCCGTCAGCGCCTCGGCGAAGCGGAGCTGGACGGTATGGCGCTGCTCCTGGTTGGCCTGCCACAGCGCGGCGACCTCGGGGTCGGCGGCGGCCGCGCCGTGCACGACCTCCAGGACCGGGGCGGCGCGCTGGAGGATGCGGCGGGCACCTGCGGCCTGGAGAGCGAGTTGGGTGGCGGGGTCGGGCGCGTCGAGGACCTCGCGCGCCCAGGGGCGTTGGAGGGTCGCGACGGGGTCGAGGTCGCCGGCGATCGCGGTGTCGAGCAGTTCCTTGAGCAGGGCGCGCTTGTTCTTGAACGTGAAGTACACGGTCTGCACGCCGACTTCGGCGGAACGGGCGATGTCCTCCACGGTGGTACCGGCCCATCCGCGTTCGGTGAACAGCCCGGCGGCGGCGTCGAGCATCCGCTGTCGGGTGCGGCGGGCCTTCTCGGCGCGGGTCAGGGGCGCGGCCACGGTGCCTCCTCGGTCGGCGGGCTTTGACTGTAGTGAGACTACAGTGTTAGTGATTGGAGTATGACTACAGTGAAATCCGGTGGGGTCCCCGCCGGGCGGATCCTGGTCGTCGGCGGCTACGGAGCCGTCGGCGCGGTCGTGACCGCCACGCTCGCCGAGTGGTCCCCGGGCCTCGTCGTGCCCGGCGGGCGCGACGAGGTGAGGGCCCGCCGACTGGGCGGGGTGCGGGTCGACGTAGCCGATCCCGAGAGGTTCGCGCAGGCACTGGACGAGCTCGGCGACGTGGCCGTGGTGGTGCTGTGCGTCGAGCCTCCGGACGCCGGAATCGCGCGGATCTGCCTGGAACGCGGTATCCACCTGGTCGACGTCGGCGCCACGCCCCGGCTGCTGGATGCCGTGGCGGATCTGCACGAGGTGGCCGTGGCCGCCGGTGCCTCGGCTGTGCTCAGTGTCGGTGTCGCGCCCGGTCTGACGAACCTGCTCGCCCGCCGCGCCCACGAGGCGGTCGGCGCCGCCGAACGCCTGGACCTCACACTGCTACTGGGCTCCGGCGAGCGGCACGGCGGGGACGCGGTCCGCTGGACGGTGGAGGGACTGGCCGAGCCGGTCACCGCCCGCCCACGACGCACGGCACTTCCCGGGTACGGCACCCGGACGACCCACTCCTTCCCCTTCTCCGACCAGCACACCCTGCGGCGTACGCTCGGCGTCCCCAAGGTGACCACCCGGCTGTGCCTGGACTCCCGGCCGCTGACCGCCGCGCTCTTCGCCGCCCGCCGCACCGGGCTGCTGAGTGCCGCCCGCCGCCCGCGCGTCCGGGGGTTGCTGACCGGCGCCTTCCGGCGGGTTCACGTCGGTGACGACGGCTTCGCGATCCGCGCCGACGCCCGGCGCGGCGACCGCCACGCGGCCTGGGCTCTCACCGGACGAGGACAGAGCAGGATCACCGGTCTGGTCGCCGCGTACGTCACCCGTGAACTGCTCGTCGGGACTCGGCCGACCGGGGTGCACCACATCGAACAGTTGCCGGGCCTGTCCGGGTTGCCGGAGACGCTGGCCGCCGAGCACGGCGTGATACTGCACCCGCCCCACGGGGATCCCTACCGATGACCGGCGGCTGGAGCGGCGGCGACTACACCGCCGCCGGCGACGCCTGGGCCCACGCCGCGGACGACGTGACCGCCACAGCCCTCGCCGAACTCGGCCGTACCGCGACGGGACGCACATGCCGGGTGCTCGACGTGGCCACCGGCACCGGACCCGCGGCGCTCGCCGCCGCCCGCGCCGGGGCCGCGACCGTCGGTCTGGACCGTGAGCCCGGACTGCTGCGGACGGCCGGAGAACGCGCCCGGCGGGCGGGGCTCGCCACGACGGCCCGCTTCCTCGTCGGGGACGCGCTCCAACTGCCCTTCGCGGCCGGCACCTTCGACGCCGTGCTGTCCACCTTCGGCGTGATGTTCGTCCCCGACGCCCGCCGGGCCGCCGCCGAACTGGTCCGGGTCTGCCGCCCCGGAGGAATCGTGGCTGTCGCCTCCTGGACACCCGACGGGGTGATGGGCCGGATCGCCCCGACCGTCACCCGGCACCTGGACCGGCCGCAGACCACCCCGGCCCCGACCCGCTGGGGCGATCCCCGACACATCCGCGCCTGGTTCGCGCCGCTTTCCGTGACCGTACGAACCCGGGCGGCGCACGTCCGGGTCACCTACCCGTCCGTGACCACGCCGAGACGAGTGACGGGATCCACCTGAGGTCCTGTCTGGTGAGTCGCTGCGGGGTGGCTTCCGGGACGGTGGGACTGGGTCAGACGTTGCGGCGGTACTGGCCGCCCACCTCGAAGAAGGCCTCGGTGATCTGCTGGAGGGAGCAGACCCGGGTCGCGTCCATGAGGACGGCGAAAATGTTGTCGCCGTTCGTCGCCGCGTTCTTGAGAGCGGTCAGGGCGTCGTGGGCCCGGTCGCGGTGGCCGGTGTGGAAGTGGCGCACGCGCTCCAGCTGGGACTGCTTCTCCTCCTCCGTGGCCCGGGCGAGTTCCAGCTCCTGAGGCCGGCTGTCGCCCCCGGGGCGCAGGAAGGTGTTGACGCCGATGATGGGCAGGGAGCCGTCGTGCTTGCGCTGCTCGTACAGCATCGACTCGTCCTGGATGCGGCCCCGCTGGTAGCCGGTCTCCATCGCGCCCAGCACGCCACCGCGCTCGCTGATCCGTTCGAACTCCCGGAGCACGGCCTCCTCCACCAGGTCCGTGAGTTCGTCGATGATGAACGATCCCTGGAAGGGGTTCTCATTCATGGCCAGGCCCCACTCGCGGTTGATGACCAGCTGGATCGCCAGCGCCCGACGCACCGACTCCTCGGACGGGGTGGTGACGGCCTCGTCGTAGGCGTTGGTGTGCAGCGAGTTCGCGTTGTCGTAGATGGCCGTGAGGGCCTGGAGGGTGGTGCGGATGTCGTTGAAGTCCATCTCCTGGGCGTGCAGGGAGCGGCCGGAGGTCTGGACGTGGTACTTCAGCTTCTGACTGCGTTCGCTGGCTCCGTACTTCTCCCTCATCGCGACGGCCCAGACCCGGCGGGCGACCCGGCCGAGGACGGAGTACTCGGGGTCCATGCCGTTGGAGAAGAAGAACGACAGGTTCGGGGCGAAGTCATCGATGTGCATGCCGCGGGCGAGGTAGGCCTCGACGTAGGTGAAGCCGTTGGCGAGGGTGAAGGCGAGCTGGCTGATGGGGTTCGCGCCGGCTTCGGCGATGTGGTAGCCGGATATGGACACGGAGTAGAAGTTGCGGACCTTGTGGGCGATGAACCACTCCTGGATGTCCGCCATCATCCGCAGGGAGAACTCGGTGGAGAACAGACACGTGTTCTGTCCCTGGTCCTCCTTGAGGATGTCGGCCTGCACCGTGCCGCGCACGCTCGCGAGCGCGCGGGCCCGCAGCTCGGCCGCCTCCTCGGGCGACGGGTCACGCCCCTCGGCGGCTCGGAACTTCTCCGTCTGCTGGTCGATGGCGGTGTTGAGGAAGAACGCCAGGATCGTCGGGGCGGGTCCGTTGATGGTCATGGAGACGGAGGTCGTGGGTGAGGTCAGGTCGAAGCCGTCGTAGAGGGCCTTCATGTCCGCGAGCGTTGCCACCGACACCCCGGACGTGCCGACCTTGCCGTAGATGTCGGGGCGTTCGTCGGGGTCGCGGCCGTAGAGGGTGACCGAGTCGAAGGCGGTGGACAGGCGGGTGGCCGGCTGGTCTTCGGAGAGCAGCTTGAAGCGCCGGTTCGTGCGGAAGGGATCGCCCTCACCGGCGAACATGCGCGCCGGGTCCTCGCCGTCGCGCTTGAAGGGGAACACCCCCGCCGTGAAGGGGAAGTAGCCGGGCAGGTTCTCTCCGCGCCAGAACCGCACGAGCTCGCCGTGGTCGGTGAATCGGGGCAGGGCGACGCGCGGGACCTTGTGGCCGGACAGGGACTCGCGGGTCAGCCTGGTGCGGATCTCCCGGTCCCGGACCTTCACCACCTGTTCGTCTCCGGAGTAGGAGGCGATGACGGCGGGCCAGTTCCCGATCTGTTCCGCGATCCGGTGCGGGAGCTGCCCGCGGGCCTCGTCGAGGAGCGACTGCACGTTCGCCGCGTCGCAGCCGGCCCCGGCGAGTTCGTCCCTGACCGCCTCCAGTCGCTGCACGCGCCTGGCCGCCTCGGCCAGTCGCGCGGTCTCGGCGTGGTAGGCGCGGACCGTGTCGGTGATCTCGGCGAGGTAGCGCACCCGGCCCGCGGGGACCACCTGCCGGATACCGGAGGAGTGGCGTACCGCGACCGGTGCCAGCGCGCCCTCGGACAGCGGCAGGCCCTGCTCCGCCAGGCCCGTCTTCAGGTGCTGGTAGAGCGCGGTGACACCGTCGTCGTTGAACGTCGCCGCCGACGTGCCGTACACCGGCATGTCCTCGGGCCGCATGCCGAACGCCTCGCGGTTGCGGACCAGTTGACGCCCCACGTCGCGCAGCGCGTCCTGGGCGCCGCGCCGCTCGAACTTGTTGATCGCCACGACGTCGGCGAAGTCGAGCATGTCGATCTTCTCCAGCTGCGAGGCGGCACCGAACTCCGGTGTCATCACATACAGCGAGGTGTCGACGAACGGCACGATCGCCGCGTCGCCCTGACCGATGCCCGGCGTCTCCACGATCACCAGGTCGAACCCGGCGGCCTTGACCACGTCGATGACGTCGGTCAGGTGCTCGGGCAGCTCGCGACTGCCACGGGTGGCCAGGCTGCGGAAGAAGACCCGGCTGCCGTCCAGGGAGTTCATGCGGATCCGGTCACCGAGCAGTGCCCCGCCGCCGCGGCGGCGGGTCGGGTCGACCGCGATCACGGCGATCCGCAGCTTGTCCTGCTGGTCGAGGCGGAAGCGGCGCACCAGCTCGTCCGTCAGTGACGACTTGCCCGAGCCGCCCGTGCCGGTGATGCCGAGCACCGGCACGGCCCGTGCCGCGGCGGCGGCCCGCAGCCGCTCCAGGAGAGCCGGGGACAGCTTGCCCAGTTCCGCGCCGGTGATGGCGCGGGCGATCGCGAACCGGTCACCGGCGAGCACGGCGGACGCGTCGGCCGGCTTGCCGTCCCAGAGGTCGAAGTCGCAGTCCCGGACAACCGAGTTGACCATTCCGGCCAGGCCCATCCGCTGCCCGTCCTCGGGCGAGAAGATGGTCACCCCGCTGCCGCGCAGCCGGGCGATTTCCTCGGGCACGATGACGCCGCCTCCGCCGCCCACCACACGGATGTGGTCGGCTCCCCGCTCACGCAGCGAATCGACCAGGTACTCGAAGTACTCCACGTGCCCGCCCTGGTACGACGAGACGGCGACGCCGTGCGCGTCCTCCTCCAGAGCGGCGTCCACGACCTCCCGCACCGACCGGTTGTGTCCGAGGTGGATCACCTCCGCGCCCTGGGACTGGAAGATGCGCCGCATGATGTTGATCGACGCGTCGTGCCCGTCGAACAGAGCCGAAGCCGTGACCAGGCGGACGGGATGCACGGGCCGGTGCAGATCACTCATGGGGGCCTTCCCGGACGGGGCGGAGGTACCGCCGACAGAAGAGATACTAGGACGTCCTAGTAAATTGCCCGGAGTGATCACCGTCACAGATCCAGGACGAGGCGAGTCCCGCACGAGCGGGAGACGCAGATGAGCATGGTGTCGCCGCGGCCCGCTCGTCCTCGGTCAGCAGCGAGTCGCGGTGGTCGGGCTTGCCGTCGAGTACGTCGGTCTCGCAGGTGCCGCACGTGCCTTCCCGGCAGGAGAAGTCGACCGAGCCACCGGCCCGCTCCACGGTTTCGGGGATCGAGTGGTCCGCCGGCACGGTGAGGGTGAGTACGGCTCGGGCGAGCTCCACCTCGAAGGCCTCGGCCTGGCCGGTCGTGGCCGTCGGCACGGGGGCGAACCGTTCCACGCCCAGCGTCCGGGAGGCCAGGCCCCGCAGTGTTCCCGCACCTCCTGCACCGGCTCGGGACCGCAGGCGTGCACCAGCGTTCCCTCCTCGGGAACGCCGAGATGGGCCGCGAGGTCCAGCAGGCCGTACTCGTCCCGCGGACGGACGAGTACCCGGTCCCCGTGCGGGGCGAGGCGGTCCAGGAACACCATCGAGCTACGTGCCCCCGCCGTAGAGCAGGCGCCAGTCGGCCCCCGCGGCCTCGGCGGCCTCCACCATCGGGAGGATGGGAGTGATACCGACGCCACCGGCGTCGTCCAGGCCGAGGAAGACGCCCACTGCGTCAATGTCGATCACCGTGCCCCCACGTGTCTCGATGCGATGCCGGCCTCGGTGTCGGGGCCGTTCACGCGCGTCCACGTTATGCAGACCTGCCGCCGACGGACGGCTGGGCATGGCGCCCGGCCAGGCGGTGGTCGGGCCTCTGATCAGCGTCTCCGACGGCACCCCTCGGGCCCGGTGACACCCCCCCCAGGTCATTCGTTCGACAGGGGGACCCAGTCATGCCGGGCCCGGAGGCCAGCGGCCCTCTTGCAGGACCGCGAAGAAGATGACGGGAGGGGGAGGACAGAAGCTGCAGCAGGTCGTGCGCCGGGGCGGTACCGGCTCGGTGCGCTACCGACACGCGATGATGCTGCTGACCTCGGCCGGCGGGAACCGGGTCCCGGTAATCGCGCAGCCGGTCCAGGCCGACGAGGACACGGTGCGGGAGGTGATCCACCGGTTCAACGAGATCGGCCTGGCCTGCCTGGACCCTCAGTGGATGGGAGGCCGTCCCCGCCTGCTCAGCGATGACGACGAGGACTTCATCATCCACACGGCCACCACCCGCCCGGCCAAGCTCGGCCAGCCCTTCACCCGCTGGTCGATCCGCAAACTCGCCGCCTACCCGCGGAAAGTACACGGGCGGGTCATACAGATCGGCCGGGAAGCGTTACGGTGCCTGCTCCGGCGCCGCGGGATCACCTTCCAGCGCACGAAGACCTGGAAGGAGTCGCCCGATCCCGAACGCGACGCCAGCTCTACCGCATCGAGAACGTGCT
This sequence comes from Streptomyces sp. NPDC096046, assembly GCF_040303285.1. Classification (NCBI taxonomy): domain Bacteria; kingdom Bacillati; phylum Actinomycetota; class Actinomycetes; order Kitasatosporales; family Streptomycetaceae; genus Streptomyces; species Streptomyces sp. NPDC096046. The sequence goes on from NZ_JBEOSZ010000050.1 coordinate 12,436, forward strand.
GGAGCACTTCGCGGACCGGGTCTTCGCCTTCGACGAGTTCGGGCCCCTGGGCATCCGCCCCACTGCAGGTTCCTGGGCCAAGCAGGGCAAGCCCGACCGCCTTCCGGCGATCTACCGTCGCACCCACGGCGTCACCTACTTCCGCGGCTGCTACTCCGTCGGCGACGACCGCTGCGAGGCGTCAACCGCCGCCGCAAGGGCACCGCCAACACCCTGCTCCGCGCTTGGATCAGGCCCCTTCTGATGGATCTCCGCGGCGTCGCGACGCCCATGCACGCTCCCCCGCTCTCGGTTTCGCTCGAACGGGAGGGGCCCCACCGCCGCACCGCGCGAAAGCCCAGGTAGCTCCGCTACGAGGGCTTCCCCGCGGCACTCCCCCAAGCTCTTCGAGCAGGGGGGACCCCCAGAGCACGCACTGAACGCCGCTCCGTCTCCCACGGAGATTCATCAGAAGGGGCCTAAGTCGATCCGGGCCGCCCGGCCCGACGGCGCTCCGGTCTCATCATCCTGGACAACCGCTTCGCCCATACCGGTGCGGACATCAGCCGCTGGGCGAACCCCGACGCACCTCTGGTGCCCGGGTCTGTATCCGTCCGTCGGCCGTCCCCCGCCGTGGCAGGCGTGCGTCAGGGACGCAGGCCGGTGTGTGCGAGGGTGACCGCGCTGAGGGTGGCGATGACCTCCTGGTCACCCCGGCGCCAGGCGTCGGCGAATCCGCCGGGCGGGATGGGCAGCTCGACGAGGGCGGCCGGCGGGCCGGTGAGAGCGCGCAGGGCGAGCAGGTCGGCGCCGCCCGGCGCGTCGGCAAGGCGGCGGACGATCATGCTGCGGCGAATCCAGAGCAGGCGCGGGGGGAGCCACAGAACCAGGATGAGGAGCACGAGGACGACGATGATGGCTGCGGTCGTCACGTCGGCGACCTGGGTGACGGTCTGCTGGAACGATGCGCCGGCGTCGGCAAAGCCGGTACTGGCGTCGGCTGCGGACTGGAGCGGCCTCTTCAGGACGTCGCCGATGAACGGTACGTCCGACGCCGCTTCCCCGGCGTTGCCGAGATCCTCGGCGAGGTCGTCTCCGGAGCTTTCGACCTTCCGCCCCGGCTCAGCCAGCAGCATGATCATGTCGCGGACGAAGAATGCCGCCCACACCGTGAGGGCGATCAGGACCACGGCGATCAGGTCCACGAGCACCTGGCGGTTCCGGCGTGCGGGTGTCTGCGCGTAGAGGCGCAACGGCGGCCTCCCGTTCTGTTCAGGGCATCGAGGAAACCGGCCTTCCCGCCGGCGACTCGGCCGGCCGGTCGTCGGGGTCAACTCTTCCACCGCGATCCCCGGGCAAACATGCACAACGCGGACCATGGCCGGCCCGGCGCGGCGGTAGCCGCGACGCACAACGCCCCGGGGCCGGTGCCGGACTCGGGGCGGGACTTCCCGGTTCACTCGGAATGAGGGTCCTTCAGCGCCTCTAGTGTCCAGCGCCAGAGATCCGTCGGCCGAAGCGGGCGAGGGAGCCGAGGATCTCTTCAGCGGTCTTGGACCAGACGAACGGCTTGGGGTACTCGTTCCAGTTCTCGACCCAGCGGCGGATGTCGGCCTCAAAGATCTGGACGCTCTTGTGTGCGCCGCGGCGGATCATCTGATCGGCCAGGAAGCCGAACCACCGTCTCCGAGCTCTGCGCCGCTGTCCTCTGACATCGAAGTTGGCCTGTCTGTCATCGAAGCCGGGTCGGTGACAGCGGCCCTGCGGAGATCGTCGCGGGCGGCCGGCCACCGCTCCCAACGGGCGACCAGTTGCCGGTGTCGGCGGTGGGGAGCGGCTACAGCGTGCAGCGGGGCAGGAGCGGTTGGCGCAGCATGCCACGGCTCACGGCGGGCCCGGATCGTGTGCCTGGACAGCCAGGATCGGAAGCCGATATCGGTTCCATCGCTGTCGGCGGTGGCCAAGGTGCGGGAGTTTCAGTGCGGCGCGGTGCGGCCGCGCATCCTGCGTCACGCGGCCGAGAGGAGGGGATCCACGGCGCGCGGACGACCGAGGAGCAGACCTCCCACGGCTACCGGAGCAGCCCCGGCACCCTGCACCCGACGCTGCACCGACTGGAGGCGGACGGATGGCTGGTCTCCAAGCAGCGGGCGGCCGATGGCCGTACCCGCCGCGTCTACAAGGCGACCGAGGCCGGGAAGCAGGCTCTGGAGGAGGACCGACGGGCACTGAGGGAGCTGGTCCCTGAGGTTTTGGGCCACGAGGCGCCGTAGCGTACTGGCACGCTCCACGGTGTGCGGGGGTCAGGAGCGGCGCGGAGTCACCAGGCCGGATTCGTAGGCGATGACCACGAGCTGGGCGCGGTCGCGGGCGTGGAGCTTGGCCATGGCCCGGTTGATGTGGGTCTTGGCGGTCGCCGGGCTGATGACCAGGCGGTCGGCGATCTCGTCGTTGGACAGACCGTGTGCGGCCAAGGCGACCGCCTCGCGTTCGCGGCTGGTCAGTTTCTCCAGCCCGCCGCCGATGCGGGAGGGCGGCGGGCTGGGCGACGTACCGGTCGATGAGCTTGCGAGTGATGGCGGGTGCGAGCAGGGCGTCACCGCGGGCGGCGACGCGTACGGCGTGCAGGAAGTCCTCCGGCAGGATGTCCTTGACCAGGAAACCGGCGGCGCCGGCGCGCAGCGCGTCGAAGACGTACTCGTCCATGCCGTAGTTGGTCAGCATGACGACGTGTACGTCGGCCAGGGCCGGGTCCGCGGCGATGCGCCGGGTCGCCTCGATGCCGTCCATGACGGGCATCTGGATGTCGATGAGAGCGACGTCGGGCAGCCGCTCCTTGGCGAGCGCGAGGCCCTCTTGGCCGTCGGCGGCCTCGGCCACCACCTCGATGTCGTCCTCGAGGTCGAGCAGCGCGCGGAAGCCGCTGCGGATGAGCGGCTGGTCATCGACCAGCAGGACCCGGATCATGAGGCCCCGTTCGTGGGGAGTTCGGCCAGGACGGTGAAGCCGCCCGCGCTGCGCGGCTCGGTGCGCAGGCGGCCGCCCAGGGCCGTGACGCGTTCGCGCATGCCGAGCAGTCCGAGTCCGGGCGTTGGCGCCGGGTACCAGGTGTCCTTTCCGTTGTCGTCGACGCGGATGGCGAGGGCGTCCGGCCGGTAGTCGATGAGCACTGAGGCAGTGGTGGCGGCGGCGTGCCGGGTGACGTTGGTGAGCGACTCCTGAACGATCCGGTAAGCGGTACGGCTCACCGCGACCGGCACGGCGTGCGGATGTCCTTCGATCGTCAGCGTCGTCTCCAGGCCGGTCCCTTGGAACCGTTTCACCAGGTTGGGGATGTGGTCGAGTCCGTGTGGCGGGGTGGTGTCATCGTCGCGCAGCGCCTCGAGGGTCGCCCGCAGCTCCCGGCTTGCCTCCCGGCCGGCTTCCTGGATCGCGAGCAGGGTTTCTGGCACCTGCTCACCGCGGCGCCGGGCCACGTGGACGGCGACCTCGGACTGCACCTTGATGACCGAGATCTGGTGGGTGAGCGAGTCGTGCAGCTCCCGCGCGATGCGCAGCCGCTCCTCGTCTGCCCGGCGGCGCGCGGTCTCCTCGCGGGTGCGCTCGGCTTCGTCCGCCCGCCGTTCGGCTTGCCGTACCGCCTCCCCAGCCCGGCTCCAACCCTCCGGTCCTCCTGGCCCCGGTGCAGGCCCGTGCGTCTATCCCCGCGTCGGCTTCGGCCCGCCGCCCCGTCCCGCCGCCATGGGCGGAACGGATCGAGAAGGCCCTGCTCACCGAGGAGACCCGGCCGGTCACTGACACGACGACTGACGCCGCGTTCGACCAGTTCGTCGACGACTCCTTCACCACGTCGCTCCCGGGGCTCGACAGGTACGCGGTCCGGCGTGCGGAGGCACCAGCCGATCACCGCAGAAGCTGTTCACGGATGCGCAGGCGTTTTCATGAGGCGTGTTACAGGAACCCTCAGAAGCCGTCGACGATTGGGAACAAGAAGGCAGACAGTGAGCGTTTTCAGCGTTGCCTCTCCAGGGTGAGGACGGCTTTGGCGATGACGGTCATGCGGTTCGGGCTGATGCGGGATCTGCGGAAGATCTGCCAGGACTTCAGCCGTGCCATGCCGCGTTCGACCGGTGCCCGGGCTGCGGCCAGGGCCCGGTTGACGGTGCGCTGGGTGAGGGTGAGCTCGCCGCCCGGTGGCCGTTTGAGTCCGGTGGTGACCCGGGGGCCGGCGCCGGTGTAGGCGCGGTCGGCGTGGACAGGGACACCCTGGCGTTCGCCGATCCGGATGATGCGATGGGTGCGGGCTGCGGTCAGATCGTGGGTGCGACCCGGCAGGGCGGGCGAGATCCACAGCAGTTCGCCGGCCGGGTCGGTGAGGACCTGGACGTTCACGCCGTGCCGGCGGTGCTTGGCCGAGTCATCCGCCCGGCTGTCACCGACGCGGTCGCACTCGGCGAGAGTGCCGTCCAGGACAACGAAGTCCGGATCGTGCTCGCCCAGCGTCCTGAGCAGGCCAGGGGCTCGTTCGGCGAGCAGGCCGGTCGCGCTGGTGACGTACGCGTGGACGGTGCCGACGGATATGCCGAACCCGGCTGCGATCCGGGCGAGGGTGTCGTGGCGGCGCAGGTACACCAGAGCGACGAGCGCACGCTGGTGCGGCGGGAGTTCGCACCGTCGGTCACCCCCGCGGGTGACGATGAGCATGGTGACCCACTCGACCAGGGCGTGAGGGAGGTCGAGTGCGGCAGGACAGGGAACCAACAGGTCTCCTGTGCCGGTGGGTTGAGACGTCGAACACCTCCCTCAACGGCACGGGGGCTTTGTGCGTTGCGGCCCTCATCTCGACCTGACCGGCGTCACCGTCAGTGGCCACGCTGAAAACGCTCAGTGGAGACCTGCGGCGCCGCCCACCGCGAGTGCCTGCGCCCTCCAACACCGCTCAGCAAGGGCGGTGACTCGTGCGCAACGTGCGCGCTGGGTCCTCGTTGGCCTGCCGAGCTGTGCACCGATCGGCAATCTTATAGAGGCAGCAGGGGGGCGACGGTCACAGGGCTCCCACAGCGGTCAGTGCTCCTACGGGCAGGAGCAGCAACCACTGGGGCAACCTCAGCCACGGCTTGGACCAATCGGCTGCCAGCGATATGGCCAGGAAGACTGCCGTGTAGGCAACGAAGTGAGCGGCCAGCAACCAGGCCACCATGTTCCCGCCAGGATGACGGAACAGGGCAAGGCCGACCAAGGCGGCGGCCGCCAGGATCAAGTCAGCCGTGACCATGTGCCAGACGGCGTGCAGCACTCGGCGCGGTTCGTCCGGCAGATTACCGGCCAACAGCGGTCGTACGACGTCACGGCCTCCGGCACGGGCATGAATCGCAGCGACACCCGCACTGGTGAGGCCGGCGGCGAGGAACCAGCCGTTCATCGGGTCTCGATTCCACGCGCGAGCAGGGTGGCCAGTTGGGCAGCGAGGTCTTGGTTGGCTGGGGTGCCGATGAGGCCGACATGGAAGAAGACGGCCCCGGCCAGCGTGTCGAGTACGAGGTCGACCGGGACGGCGGTGTCTGCCTCTGCGCGCTGGGCGGCTCGCTCGAACACCTCCGTCAGGCGGGCCTTTGCGGGGGCCAGGAAGTGGCTGCGGATTCGGGTCTGCAGCTCGGGGCTGGCGGCGAAGTCAGCCAGCAGGCCGGGCAGGGCCGCGGTGGCGGCCGGGGTGGTGAACTCTTGCACCAGGTCCTCGGCCAGTGCGGTCAGGTCGCCGGTCAGGCTGCCGGTATCCGGGACGGGAGCCGACTCTGTCGTGGCGAAGACCGCCTCGTACACCAACTCGGCTTTGCCGGACCAGCGCCGGTAGATGGCGTCCTTGCCGGTGCCTGCCCGAGCGGCTACCGCCCCGATGGACATGGCGGCATATCCGGTTTCGGCCACGAGCGCGGCGGCGGCATTGAGTATCGCCGTATGGACACGCTCATCTCGTGGACGTCCGCGAGGAGAAGTCACAACTGTCATTATTCTTTTTACCATACGGAACGACCCGTATGCTAAACCCAGGTCAGGCGTGCTCATGCAGGTGGCCGCCGTGGTCGACTGCTTCGCGTAAACGGGGGTTTCTATGGGTAGGACGACGCACGAGATTGCTCAGTGGGGTCGGCATCTGTCAGCCGTATCTCTGTCGCCTGTACCCGAACGAGGAAGCACTGTTCGCGGCGGCGGTCGATCACGTGTCCGTCGTCAGGACCGAAACCCTGGTCGTGCACCCACCGGCATCGGGCGGGGCCGGGCTGACGCCGGAGGCGGCGTTGGGTGCCGCAGGCGGTGCCTACACCGCGTTCGTCGCGGACCGGAACATCCTGTGTTTCCTCATGCACGCGAACTGTGCCGTCGGCGAGCCGCTGGTAGGGCAGGCCGTGCGCCGGTGCTGCGCCAAGCACGTCGGTACCGTTCGGCATTCGGCATTCGGCATTCGGCATTCGGCAGTTGCTGGGCGACGATGGCGCCGTGCGGCGCTGGTTCGGCGCCGGAATGCTCGGCAACGTGGCCGCTGTGCTGGGTCTGGCCGGCATCGATGAGCCGTGGGCGCACGTCCTTGCCGCTCGATATCCCGGCATCGGCAGTTCGGCGACGACGGCCCTGAGCCTTCCTCGTAGGCGGGCTCGGCCGGCGGGGCTCGGGGCTTCTTCGCCCGGCCGTGGGCAGGCTTCCGCCGTGCCGGTCTCCTCCCGGGCGGGCGGGCGTGGGGGCGATGGCCGCGGTGGCCGTCGCCGCGGCCCGGTCCTGCTCGACCGGCCGGTTCCGGACCCGCTCGGCGATCACGAGCTCTTCCCGCTCGGCCTGAAGCTCCTGCAGTTGCTTGGCCAACTCCACAGCGAGCCTCTCCAGTTCGCTCGCGGCCGGTGACGGCTGCCCGGGCGCGGTGCTGCCGGCGCTGGTGCTGCTCGGCGTGGGAGTGGCGTTTCGGGTGCTGCCGCCGACTGTCCTGGCTGTATCGGGGCTGCGCGGCGAGGGGGCGGGTGCGGTCCCCGGTGTCTTTGACCCCCTTCGGAGCGTGGGCGGCTGGATCGGCCTGGCCACGCCCGTCCGTGGTCTTCCGCGTACACGGGTGGGATGACGGGCGGCTTCGCCATCCGGGGAAGGGCTTCGGGGGGCTGTGTGCTGCTGCTGCGGCGTTGGTGGGAGTGGCTGTCGGGCCCTCGGCCTGGGCATGCCGGAAAGGCCCGTCACCGCCATCGCGGTGATGGCGGTGACGGGCCTCTCGGGGGGTGGGGCGGGGTTGCTTCGAAGGGTGGTGTTGGCCGGCGCTGTCATGCCGCCTAGGCGGGGTCGCGGTCGTAGAGGGAGGTGGACCAGAGGTAGCCGAGGACGGTCAGGGCCAGGCACCAGGCGAGGGTGAGCCATCCGTTGTGGCCGATCTCGGTGCCGAGGAGGAGGCCGCGCAGGGTTTCGATGGTGGGGGTGAACGGCTGGTACTCGGCGATCGGCCGGAACCAGCCGGGCATCGCGTCGACCGGGACGAAGGTGCTGGAGATGAGCGGGAGGAAGATCAGTGGCATGGCGTTGTTGCTGGCTGCCTCGGCGGTGGGGCTGGACAGGCCCATGCCGACCGCGATCCAGGTGAGAGCCAGGGAGAACAGCGTGAGCAGCCCGAGTGCCGCGATCCATTCCAGGGTGGTGGCGCCGGTGGAGCGGAACCCGATGGCGAGGCCGACGGCCGCGACGAGGAGCACACTCATCACGCACTTCAGCACGCTGCCGACGACATGCCCGACGAGTACGGACCCGCGGTGGATGGCCATGGTGCGGAAGCGGGCGATGATGCCCTCGGTCATGTCCGTGGTGACGGACACGGCCGTGCCGATGGTGGTCGAGCCGATGGTCATCAGCAGGATGCCGGGGATGAGGTAGGCGAGGTAGTCGGAGCGGTCCGCGCCGCCGCCCCCGATGCCGGCGCTCATGGTGTCGCCGAAGATGTAGACGAACAGCAGGAGCAGCATGACCGGTGTGAGCAGCAGGTTCAGCGTGAGGGAGGGGTAGCGCCGGGCGTGCAGGAGGTTGCGGCGCAGCATGGTGGTGCAGTCGCGCAGGGCGAGGGTCGGGCTGCTCATCGCAGGGCCTCCTGGGGCTGGGTCAGGGCGAAGAAGACGTCGTCGAGGTCGGGGGTGTGCACGGTGAGTTCGTCGGCCTCGATGCCGGCGGTGTCGAGCCGGTCGAGCACGGAGCGCAGGTCGCGCTGGCTGCCGTGGCTGGGCAGGTGCAGGGCGAGGGCCTCGTCGTCGTGGGTGGCTTCGGGCAGGGCGGTGGCGGCGGCGCGGTAGGCGGCGGGGTCGGTGAAGCGCAGCCGGATGTGTCCGCCGGGGACGATCCGCTTCAGCTCGCCGGCGGTGCCCTCGGCGGCGATGCGGCCGTCGTGCAGGACGGCGATGCGGTCGGCGAGTTCGTCGGCCTCCTCCAGGTACTGGGTGGTGAGGAAAACGGTCACCCCGTCGGCGACCAGGTCCCGGATGATCTGCCACATGTTGTGGCGGGAGCGGGGGTCCAGGCCGGTGGTGGGCTCGTCGAGGAAGATGATCCGCGGGTCGCCGACCAGGGTCATGGCGATGTCCAGGCGGCGCTTCATGCCGCCGGAGTAGGTGGAGGCGGGCTTCTTCGCCGCCTCGGCCAGGTCGAACCGCTCCAGCAGCTCGGCGGTGACCCGGCGTCCCTCACCACGGGGGAGGTGGTGCAGGTCTGCCATCAGCAGCATGTTCTCCTCGCCGGTGATCAGAGCGTCGACGGCGGAGAACTGGCCGGTGACCCCGATGGCGGCGCGTACGGCCTGGGGGTGGGTGGCCGGGTTGTGGCCGCCGACGCGGATCTCACCGGCGTCGGCGCGGATGAGGGTGGAGAGGATCTTCACGGCGGTGGTCTTGCCGGCGCCGTTCGGGCCGAGCAGGGAGAAGATCGTTCCTTCGGGGACGGTCAGGTCGATGCCGTCGAGGACGGTTTTGTCGCCGTAGGACTTGCGCAGTGCGTGCGCCGCGATGGCCGGGTTCGTCATGGAAGTGAGGGCTCCTTCGTCACAGGCTGCGGGCGGTGATGTCGCCGTAGGAGGTGGTGGCGTGGATGGTCAGGCCGGCCGCGGGGCCGTCGGTGTGGGTGAGGGAGTTGCGGATCCGGCCGTAGCTGGTGCCGGCGTCGAGGGTGGCGCAGGTCCCGCGGGCGGCGCCGATGGTGATGTCGCCGTGCTCGGCGCGCAGTACGAGGGTGCCGTGGACGGCCTCGGCGACGTTCAGGTCGCCCTTTTGGGTGCTGATCTCGGCGGAGCCGTTCAGGCGGCCGACGGTGATGTCACCGGCCTGGAGGGTCAGGCGGGCGTTCGCGCCCTCGTCGAGCTTGACCGTGCCCTGGGCGCCCTCGAAGGTCACGTCGCCGAGCCGCCCGACGCCGCGCAGTCCGGCGCCGGCGGCCTTGGCCTTGACGCGGGAGCCGGCGGGGAGCTGGACGGTGACCTCGACGGCGCCGCAGGGGCCGAGGTACTGGTTGTTCACCGGGGTCTCGATCCGCAGGACACCGTCGCGATAGTCGACCGTGGTCTGCTCGGCCGTCTTCATGTCCCGGCTCCTGGCGGAGTCGGCGGGCAGCACCTCGACGGTGGTGTCGGCCCGGTCGGCGGCGATGAACCGGATGTGTCCCGCCGGGACGTTCACGAGGGCTGTGATGGGGGCGTGGGCATCGAACGTGCGCATCGTGCTCCGGGTCTTGTGCATCGTGGGCTCCTCGGTACGGCTTGTTGTTTCCGACGACAGAAACGCTACGGTGCATTCACGGATCTAGCAACGACATCGTTGCGATATGTAGCTATAACCCCAGGTCAATGCCGAGAAATCGTTGCACTGGGTTCAAAATTAACGCAACATCCCGCGCCAAGGCTCGTTGCAATGGGATGGTGGTGAACGCTATACTGGCCCTCACCACGGACCCCGAAGGAGGCCGCGATGCCGGGAGGCAGGCTCACCCAGCAGGAACGTCAGCAGATCGCGCTGGGGCTGGCCGACGGCCTCCCCTACGCGGAGATCGCCAGGCGCCTGGAGCGCCCGACCTCCACCATCACCCGCGAGGTGATGCGCAACGGCGGCCCCACCGCCTACCGCGCCGACCTGGCGCACCGTGCCACCGAACGCCGTGCCCACCGCCGCCGGCAGGCCATCCCCCGAAACGGACAGCACCCGCCCGAGCAGCCCCACGGACGTGACCCCGAGGCCGTGCGCGAGTACGAGGAGACCCTGACCACCGTCTTCATGGCCTCGGGCATGCCCAAGATGATGTCCAGGGTGCTGGTCGGCCTCTACACCACCGACGAGGGCAGCCTCACCGCCGCGGAACTCGTCCGCCGCCTCATGGTCAGCCCGGCGTCCGTCTCCAAGGCCATCACGTACCTGGAGAGCCAGGGCATGGTCCGCCGCGAGCAGGGCGAACGCCGCCGCGAGCGCTACGTCGTCGGCGACGACGTCTGGTACCAGGCGTTGATCGCCAGTGCCCGGTCCCTCACCCAGGTCGTCGAGGTCTCACGGCAGGGCGTCGGCGTCCTGGGCCCCGGCACCCCGGCCGCCACCCGGCTGGAGAACGCCGCCCGCTTTCTCGACTTCGTCCAGGAGAGCACCATTCACGCCGCGGAACAGGCCCGCGCGGTCCTGCACACCAAACCCGAAACGGCCCCGGACGGCACCGCCGCACAGCCCTGACCGCCACCGCGCCCGGCCCCGGCGGCCACCCCCGCAACCCCGTCCCACCCGGCCGTTGCTGCAGCCCCCTGAGCCAGGCTCTGCGGCACAGCCTCCTCCCAACGGACGCGGAACGCGCATGAAGCACTCCCATGCGAACAGCAGGTGCGGCGGCGGCCACGCCGGCCGCCGGCCTCGCCCTCGGCGATGCCTCCAGCCGCCGCCGGCCCGCAGGAAACGGCACAGCGCATCACGCCGGAACAGGAACCGACGCGCAGCGTCCTCGCCGCCGTCGCCCTGGAACGCCAGGGCGGCACCGAGCCCCTCGCCTCCCACCTCCGTCGGCCCGATGGCCGCCTTCCCGCGCTGAAGAGGTGCCGCCTGCCGCGAACTCACCGTACCCGCCGGGCATGCGCGCTCTTACGCGGCGCCCGCGGGGCCGCCGTAGCGGCGGCTTGCCGTCCACATGCTCACCCACCTGCGGCATCGGCGGTGAAGCCTTACGGTGCCTGCTCGCCCGCCGCGCAATCGGGCCGCCCGGCCGGCTGTCGTCCTCCTCGGTCAGCGGACGGCCCCGTCCCGCGCCGTACACATTGCCCGTGCTGACCTGCACGAACCGCTCCACGCCGGAGGCCTGCGCGACGCGGCCCAAGGCCACCGCGGCGTCCCGGTTGACGGCCCACGCCTCCTCGTCCGGCACCCCGCGGAAGGAAGCGGCGATGTTCACGACGGCGTCCACGCCGGCGAGTGCCCTGCCGAGTGTCTCCTCCTCAGCACATGTCTCCCGCGGCGACCTGGGCGCCCAGCTCCGCCAAGCGCTCGCCGCGGGCCGCGTCACGTACCAGCACCCGCACCTGCTCGCCCGGCTGCCGCTGCGCCAGCAGCCTCGGCACGAAGCGGCGTCCGACCTGTCCCGTCGTACCGGTCACCAAAGTCAGCATGATGTGCTCCTCACGCACTGTGTCGCCTGTCGCTGACGACCAGCCTCAACGGATGCGGCAGCGACCGGGAGAGACCTCTTCATCAGGGGATCGGCAGTCCCTGGATAAGCCGGCCGGCCTCCCGCACCCTGGAGAGGTGAACCGAGGCCAACTCGCCGACTTCCTGCGCCGCACCCGCGCCCGCCTGAACCCCTCCGACGTGGGCCTCACGGCCGGAGCCCGCCGCCGTACACCGGGACTGCGCCGCGAGGAAGTGGCCCAGCTGGCCGGCATGTCCGTCGACTACTACGCGCGACTGGAACAGTCCCGGGGCCCGCGCCCGTCCCGCCAGATGCTCACCGCGCTGGCCCGCCCCCTGCGCCTGACGGAGGACCAAGCCGACCACCTCTTCCACCTCACCGGGAACAACAAGATTACCGACGCGACGAACCTTGAGGCGATCCGTTGACGTCTACGCCCGCATGGTGCGCCAGGCCGGCCGCAGCCCCCTGCACCGCTACTACCGCATCGAGGGCGGCACCCACACCGACGGCCTGGTCGACCTGTTCCCGGACCGACTGCGTCCACTCACGACGTGCCACCGTACGGCCTTCACGGCCCGGGAGAGCTGGCTCGGATCAGGACACCGGCCACCCGCCTCCCAGACCATCGCCCTGCCCGCCGGCCGTAACCACGCGGCCCTCGCGCACACCTGCTCGCTCAGCTTTCGGTAGCGCCTCGCTCCTCGGAGACGAGGGAGTCCGCGGCAGTCGGTCAGCGTCGACGTGACCGGTGTTCCCGTTGCCACTGCCTCAGCGTGGCAGCCATCTTCACGGTCTCGGGATGTGAAGTGGGAAACAGCCGCCGGCGATCGGCAACGACCGTCTCCAGCAGGGCGATCCCTTCCGCACGACGGCCGGCCTTCCAGTACGCGTTGGCGAGATGAGCCCGGCCGGAGACGGTGCTGGGGTGCTGGGGCCCTTGGAGGCGCGTCCAGTCGGCCACGGTGGGCTCCAGCAGAGCGATGGCCTCCCGGCTGCGTTCGTCCTCCAGGTAGCAGGCGGCAAGGCTGCCCCGTGCGGCGAGGGTCTCCGGGTGGTCGGGCCCCAGTTGGCGCTCGCGGTCGGCGATGACCCGCTCCATCAGGCGGATCGCCTCGTGGGTGCGCCTGGCGAGATGGTAGGACTGGGCGAGGACGTACCGAACGGTGAGCGTGTTGGGGTCGTCGGCGCGACCGCGGCCCCTGTTGATGCGCTCCAGCATCTTGATCGCCTCGTCGGTGCGGCCCACATGCCAATAGCAAGGAGCGAGATTCACCAGGGAGTTCTCGAAGTCAGGATGGCCGGTGCCGAGATGCCGCTCGCGGTCCGCGGCGACCTGTTCCAGCACGGCGAGGGCCTCGCTGATGCGACCGGCCTGCTGGTAGGAGACGCCCAGGTTGGCTCGGGCGATGAGAGTGGCCCGGTGCCGGCTGCCGAGCTCCTGCTCGCAGTCGGCGAGGCCGCGTTCCTGAAGGGCGATGGCCTCCTTGACACGGCCTGCCGCCCCATAGGCGGAGGCTAGGTTGTTGCGGGCCAGCAGGGTGTGACGGTCCCCCTGCCCCAGACGCCGTCCGGCCTGTTCGGTCAGATCCTCCCAGTAGACGAACGCCGTGGTGAAGGCGCCCGCGTCCAGCAGGCTCTTGCCGGTACGCCACAGCAGCAGGCGCGCATCCTCGTCGGCCCACAAGGTGTCCTCGGCGCATGCCGCCAAGGCACTGGTGTTGGAGCGCAGCACGGCAGCGAGGTCCGGATCGGTCTGGTCCAGCTCCGGCCACAACTCCTCCAGCCCTTCCGCGGTCGCCCGCATGGTCGCGGACAGGTCTCGGCCGGGCACCGTCTCGCGCGCGGCCCGGGCGGTCAGCGCGTGCAGCCGCACCGCGCGCGGGCCATGCGCCGAGTCGTCGGTGATCAGCCCGTAACGGTGCAGCAGACGCAGCACGGCGCGTGCCTGTTCCGGCCCGGTCGTGGGTCGTCGCCACAGCAGGCGCCGGCGCGGTTCACGATGGGCGCGCAGATAACGCAGCATTGCTCCGCAGCGCCACAACTCGCGAGGGTGGCCTGCGGGGTCGAGGTGAGCGATCAGGCGTAGCGCGGGCACCGCGAGCCCGACTGGATCAGCTGCCTGAGCGGCGTCCAGGGACAGCAGCAGCGCCGCGGCGACCTGCCGCCCGTGCCCGTCCCTGCCCGCGCGGGCGGGCAGCACTTCGTCGAGCAGCCGATGACGATCCTGGAACAGCCGCAGGTACTGCCCGCACCCCACATCCTCATTGATCATGTAGGCGGCGGCGTGCGACAGCGCCAAGGGCAGCAACCCCAACGCGGCCGCGAGTTCGGCCTGTGTACCGTCCCGCAAGTGGTCGGCTCCCGCCTCTGTCAGCCGGCCCTCCAGATAGGCGACGGCCTCTGCCGAGGTGTAGCCCTCGACTTCCACCTTCGCGCGGCCGTCGAACAGCTCGGCGTCCCTGCGGCGGGTGGTGGCCAGCACACGGCCACGGCCCTGCAAGGACGCCGGCGGCCACCAGCCCGCGAGCACCTCGGGGTCGCCCACGTCGTCGAGTACCACCAGCCACCGGCGCTGGGTACCGGCCAGCCAGTTCAGAAACGCCCGAGCGTCGGCCTCGGCGTCCTGCCCGTCCGCACCACGTGCCTCCACCCGGCGGGCGGCAGCGGCGTATTCGGCGATCACCTGGCCTGGGTAGGTCGCGTTCACCCACACCACCAGGTCGGTACCACCGTCGAGCGCCTCCCAAGCCAGCTTGGCGGCAAGCTGGGACTTGCCTACTCCGCCACCACCGCGCAGCACCTGGGTGAGAACCACCGTGGCGTGCCGGTTTCGCTCCCTCTCGATGCGTTCCCGAACTTCGGCACGTTCCTGGAAGGGCGATGCCGTCGTCGGCGGACTCCCCACCACCTGCGGCCATTGCAGCGGCTCGGAGGGGGCCTGGACCACAGTGACGGCGCCCGAGACGGCCCAAGCGTTGGGGCCCTTGGCGCTGGCATTCCCGGTACGACGGACCGAGGTTCCCCGGCCTGGCCCGGGGCCCCGCAGACCGGTCACCGCGGTGGCGCCGTCCGTCGCCAGGGCATCTCCCGTCTGCTCCGCCGCAGCGGACGGCTCGCCGGATCGCGCGTCGGGCGGGACGACGGGCTGCTCGCGCCGCGGTCGCCCCTTGCCCACCGCCTTGCTGCCCCGCTTGCGTTTACGGCCGCCAGTACCACGCCCCATGTCTCTCCCCCCCCTCGCGCCCGTCCTTCGCCCGGCCTACTCTCCGAAGTCGACCCCGGTGCTGGCACGGCTGCCCTCACCCCGTGCCACGGCGTCGCCGGTCCGCTCGGCTCGCGCCGATCCACCCGGTGCACCGGCCGGTCGACGCACACCAGTGGAGGCGATACCACCGTCCTCGACCTCTGCCCGCCCCGTCGCCACCGCGACGCTCCGGTCCCGGGAGCGCCGCGCGGATCCGGAACCGTCCGTCGCCCGTTGGAACAGAGCCCACACCAACGCCGCCACGCCAGTGGCCGCCTGCACGGACGCACCGGTCAACCGCCCCGCATCCGGGCTGCCCAGCAGCCACACCATCGGCGTTGAGACGATGACGAGCACGGCAACGGTCAGCACCGCTGTTGTCCAGCTCCTCGACATGACATCCCCCCTCGTACGGCGACCCGTCGGCCGCCATGTGCGGCCCAGAACTACCAGAACCGCCGATCCGGCCGCGCCACTTTCCCAAAAACCACTTCCCCGACAGGCGGCACCATTTACGGCACCACGCATCACACCAGCTGATGCGCCACAACCGGCGGGAGCTGACGCCGACGATGCGGGCCCACATCTGTGGCCGAAGATCACGCGATGGGTCCGGGAGCGTTGAGGCCCCCGGCAGGGATCAGCGGCCGGTCGAGCCGTCGATGAGTTCCCGGAGGACGTCCGCGTGCCCCGCGTGACGGCCGGTCTCCTCAATCATGTGGGCGAGTGAGGCCCGCCGGGTGAGGCCGGCCGCGCAGGACGTAGGAGAGGTAGCGGCGGGCTTCGGCGAGCAGGTGGTGGCGCTTGAACGCTCCGCGCATCACGTACACCACGGCGACGACGTCGACGGCCGCCAGTACTATGTCAACCACCGGCCGCACCCGCGCCCACACCGCCGCGGCCGCCGCCCGCGCCCGCTGAAGCGGCTCGCGGCCGTCACGGCGTACGACGGTGCCGGTATGCCGCTTCGCCTTCTTCGTCTGGGTGCCGCCGTTCCTCTTCGCCGCCTCACGGGCCGCGACCAGGGCCTGGCGAGCGAGGTCGAGCCCGCTCGGCTCGGTGCTCACGCGATCACCGCCCCGGCCGTACCGCCGTCCAGCGGGCGCGCGGCGAGCTCCGGCAGCCTGTCCGTCCACGGCGCGGCCACGGCCGGCTCGGTGCAGGCGGCGGTGACTCGCGCAGCTGCTCCAGCCGCGTCGCCAGCAGATACCCGGCCACGCGCTCCCGGGCCGCGTCGGCGGCCTTCGTCGCGGCGGCGACGGCGCCCGCGCCATTCGGGTTGTGCTGGAACCAAGGGCGGCCCTGCTCGGCCTTGTACGCCCGCCGGGCCTCGGCTTCGGCCTCCTCGGTCCGGCCCAGCATCACCAGGGCGTTGTCCTGGTACTCCTGGACGGCCTGCTGTGCGGTCTGGAACGCGGCGCATGCGTACGCGTCCTCAGCTGCCTCCGGATTGGCCTCCAGGGCGGCCACGTCGGTGATCTGCAGGAACTCCTGCCATGCGGTGGCGATGCTGTCGCCGATGGACGTCCGGGCCCCGGCAGTGACGGCCGCGACATTGCCCGGGTCGGTCAGGTCGGCGGACCCGGCCGCTGCGATGAGACCGGCCTCACCGATCAGAGTCTCGGTCTGACGGCGGTGGTCGCACGCCTCGCACAGCCCGGCCGCCCGGTCCTGCCCGCAGTCCTCGCACGGCAGGGCCTGCCGCACCGCGTCGGCGGCGGCCGCGGCCTCATGTTCGCGCTCCGCCCGCTTCCGGGCAGCCGCACGGGCCGCATCGCGGCGGGCCTGCTCCGCGCGGGCCTGCTCCCGACGCCACACGAAGTCCTCCGCCTCAAGGGCCGCCTGCTCCCGCAGCCGCTCCTCGAAGACCCGGCGGCGCTCAGCCTCGGTCAGGCCGGGCAGCTGCCGGTCGACCTCTGCCGCGATCTTCGCCCGCCGGATGTGCACCACGTTGCCGCAGTTCTCGCACTCAGCCCCCGTGTCCAGCCGGATCCCGTCATCGCACCGGCGGTCCGAGCACGCCTGACGCTGCACCAGGCCACGCCGCATCAGCCACGGGAACGGGCGGTCGACCAGGGCCTCGCCGCCGGTCTCCTCCAGCCGGTCGGTAAACCGGTCGGCCAGCAGCCGCTGCGCCATCTCTGGCCGCTCCAGCATGCCCGCCAGCCGGGTCAGCTCCGCCTGCGCCATCGCCTCCACCTGGCCCTGCTGCCAGCCCGACAGCCGCTCCCACAGCCCCGCGACCGGCCCCAGAGCCACCCGCAGACCAAGATCAGCCGGAAGGCCCACCCTCCGCTGCTGCTGCGCCTTTTCCCACCCCACGGCCTTCGGCCGGCCACCGGCCACCGCCTCGGCAGCACGCTGCCCATCCTACTCATCGACCGGGGGCTTCTTCGGTTTTTCCCCGTGCAGCGGGCCGCCCTTAGGGTGCGTTTCGAAAGTGCTGGTCACAGCCACTCGTTGATGGCTGCGACCAGCACAGTCGCCTCGTAGCGGACGGCGAGCTTGTCGTATCTCGTGGCGACCGCACGGTGGCGCTTGAGGCGATTGATTCCGCACTCCACCGCGTGGCGCTGCTTGTAGTCGTCCTTGTCGAACTTCGGCGGCCGGCCGCCGTGGGAGCCGCGTTTCTTGCGGTTGGCGATCTGATCGCGCTTCTCCGGGATCGTGCAGCGAATACCGCGCTTGCTCAGGTAGGCGCGGTTCGCGCGGGAGCTGTACGCTTCGTCGGCACGAACCCTGTCCGGCCGGGTGCGCGGGCGGCCGGACCCGATCCTGGGTACCCGGATACGGCCCAGGACCACCTGGAACTGCGGGGAGTCACCACGCTGTCCGGCCGTGACGACCAGCGACATCGGCTTCTGGGCCTGCTCGACCGCCAGGTGGAGCTTGGTGGTCAGCCCGCCCCGGGAACGTCCGAGCCCGTGGTCTTCGGGCTCGGTGAACACACCGCCTGGCGGCTCGATCTGCAGACCCCCTTTTGCGGGCACCCGCCGCATGCTGGTGGGCACGGGCGACAGTCGAGTCCACCGAGACGTCCCAAGTGATCAGCCCCTCGGCGTCGGCCCGGACCTGCAACTGCTCGAAGATGCGGTGCCAGGTGCCGTCCCGCTGCCAACGCCGGAACAGGCCGTACACCGTCTCCCACGGGCCGTACCGCTCGGGCACGTCCCGCCACGGAGCACCGGCGCGGGTACGCCAGCGTATGCCGTCTATCAACTGCCGCTTGGTGTGCACCGGTGGCCGTCCAGCCTTCTTGCCGACCGGGAGCAACGGCTCCAGCTTCGCCCACTGCGCATTCGTCAGATCATGCCGCCCCACGAAGTGGATCTTGACACATCAAGATCCACTTCTGAAACGCACCCTAGGACGATGGGATCCGATAGGTGAGGTGAGTGACCTGGGGGGAGTCGACCACCCGTGTGGGTTCGAGGCCGAGACCATGTGAGACACCGTCGAAGAGCCGGACGCCCGAGCCGAGTATGAGGGGGGCGAGGTGGATCTGGAGTTCGTCCAGCAGTCCGGCGTCGATGAACTGTCGTACGGTGTCTGCACCGCCGGAGATCTGGACGTCTTTGTCCCCTGCGGCCTGGCGAGCCTGGGCCAGTGTGCCGCCAACCCCTTCGGTCACAAAGGTGAAGGTAGTGCCACCCTGCCGTACCCATGGTTCCCGCGGGGTGTGGGTGAGGACGAAGACGGGGGCGCGGAAGGGCGGCGGGTCGGGCCAGCCGACCTCTCCTTCGGCAAACATCTGCCGCCCCATGATGTAGGCGCCGGCGCGGGAGAAGTTCTCCTGGACGATGTCATCGTCCTGATTGGTCTGCCCGCCGCCGATGCTCTGGCGCTCCCGCCAGCTTTCGACACCGAAGACCCATTCATGGATGCGCATTCCGCCGTCACCGAGCGGGTTGTCGGGACGGGAATTGGGGCCGGCGATGAAGCCGTCCAGGGACATGCCCAGACTGGCGAAGACCTTGCTCATGCGTGCTCCCCGGTGGTGAAGAAGCCGGTCAGGACGGGGGCGAGTTGCTCTGGGCCGATGCTGTGCTCCTGGCCGGGGAAGATGTGCAGGGTGAAGTTGTCCGCCAGTGCGGCGAGTTCTCGCGCGCCGGTGAGCACGTGCGGGGCGCCCGCGTCCCCGCTGCCGACGAGTACGGGCACGGTCACAGACCGCCAGCGGTCGGCGGGCAGCGGCCGACCGGACATGGTGTCACCCATGACCTGGCCGTCATAAGGCAGGGTGCGGGCGGTGGCTTCCATACCTGCCCAGAAGGGGGCTTGGCGCATCCCGGCGACGGCCTCGGCGGGCATGCTCACGGCTGCGGTCATGAAGTAGGCCACGGCGTCGCCGTACGCCCCCTGCGTCACGAGGTCCGTCAGGTGGGCGACGTAGTCGGCGGGCAACGGTGGGCGGCTGGAGTCGGTAATGAAGGGCGGCTCGTACATGGCCAGCCTGGAGACGGCGCTGCCCCGGGCGACGGCCTCCAGCGCCAGTACGGCGCCGGAGGACATGCCGAAGACCATCGCCTCGCCGCCCGCGCGCTCGATCAGGGCGTCCAGGTCCTCGACCTCGCGCTGTACGTCGTACTCCGGGCTGTCCCCGCTGTCGCCGCGGCCCCGGCGGTCGTACGTGATGACGGTGCAGTGCTTGGCCAGCAGGCCAGCGAGTGCGGCGGAATCGCCGCGCGTCATGAAAGCGCCGCCGACGAGCACCACCGCGGGGCCTGAGCCCTGCCGCTCGTAGGCGATGGCCGTGCCGTCGGCAGAGAACACCTTGTCCATAAGGAACCACTCCATTATCTGCGGGGGCGCAGGGCCGGAAGCCCCACACCCTTCGGAACTGGACGGTACAGTACCCACATGGGTACTGGTCAGTCCAGTACTCTGTGTAGGAGGGGCAGACGTATGGAGAAGGAGCCGATGATGGACAGCCGTTCAGCGCGCAAGCACGAGGCGATCCTGGAGGCCGCGACCAGCGTTTTCCTGGACAAGGGATACGCGGGAACGAGCATGGACGACATCGCGAAGCTGGCCACGGTGTCCAAACAGACCGTCTACAAGCACTTCTCCGACAAGGAAAAGCTCTTCGCCGACATCGTCCTGGCCACCACCGACCGGCTCGACACCACGATCGACCTGCTGGCCGACCTCCCCACCGACGCCGCCAACCTGGAAGAGAACCTGACCCGGCTCGCCCGTCAGTTCCTGACCGCCCTCACCGACCCCCGAGTGATCCAGCTACGGCGCCTGATCATCGCCAACGCCGACGTCTTCCCCGACCTGGGAACCGAGTGGTACGAGCGAGGCTTCCAACGAGGGCTCACCACACTGGCGGCAACCTTCCAGCGCCTGGCCGACCAGGGGCTCCTCCGCATCGACGACACACTCCTGGCCGCGAACCACTTCTCCGGCCTGCTGCTGTGGATCCCGGTGAACAAGGCCATGTTCACCGGCACCGTCCAGCACACCGAGGCCGACCTCGACCGCTACGCCGCCGCCGGCGCTCGCGTCTTCCTCGCCGCCTACCGCTGACCACCGCCCTCGGCCTCGCCGACTCACGCACATCTGCCGGGTGTAACGCCCGACACGCAGCCCGGGCTGCCGTGGCACGTCCCCACCCTGTCGGCAAACGATCGTTTGCCGACACTCTGGCTCCGCCGAGGAGGTCCACGCGGCGGAGCATCGGGGATCAGTGCGACCGCGGTGACGGCGATGGTCGGGAGTTCGTCTGCCCCGGGACACTCCTCGGCCCACCGGCTCGGTCCCGCGGCGCCCCGGGCGGGGAGGGCAACGGCCCCCGCCCGGGGCGCCCTACAGTTGGGCCGCACTTCTATCAGGTCCGCCCTCCAGGACGGGGCCCCGGCCGTCACCGACGGGCCGTACCTGGAGACGAAGGAGTACATCGCCAGCTTCTACCTGCTGGACTGCGAGAGCCTGGAGCGGGCGCAGCAGGTCGCCGCCGACATGCCGTTCGCCGATGTCGAGCCGGTGGAGCTGTGGCCGGTGCTGCACGAGTCCGCGGCGGACATGTGAGCACCACGCACCGCAGTGCCGGCCGGACTGGAGGAGCGCGACGGCGGCTGGTGGCCGCGCTTCGACCGTGACGTGATGGTCGCCGCGCTGGCCGAGAACGTCCGGCGCTCCTTCTGGGACGAGTGGAGGAGCATCACCTGCCCGACGCTGGTCGTCCTGGGCCGATCCGGCATCATCCCCGCGCACGAGGCGGAGGCCATGCTCCGGCAGCGACCCGGGACGGTGGCACTGAGCGTCCCCGAGGCGGGGCACGACGTGCACCTGGAACACCCCGAGGTCCTGCAGCGGGTGTTCCAAAAGTTCCTGCGTGGAAGTGGTGGTGAGGGCTAGGTCGTTTCTGATGGCTCTTGGACGGTGTCGCGGAGCCAGATGACGATCGCGGTGACGGTCAGGGTGCCGTTGAAGATGTAGTCGCGCTTGTCATACCGGGTGGCCACCGCGCGGAACTGCTTCCACTTGTTGATGCACCGCTCGACCGCGTTGCGACGGTGGTACTGGGCCTTGTCGAAGGCCGGGGGCCGGCCACCGGCCTGTCCCCGGCGCTTGCGGTGGGCCCGCTGGTCATCGGGCTGCGCGATGGTGGCCTTGATCCCGCGTCGCCGCAGGTAGGCGCGGTTGTCCCGGCTGGAGTAAGCCTTGTCGCCGCGCACCCGGTCCGGCCTGATGCGTGGGCGGCCCGTGCCGCGGCGCCGGATGCGTAAGCCGTCCAGCACCGGGGCGAACATCGGGCTGTCACCCCGCTGACCGGGCGAGGTCAGCCAGTGCAGCGGGCGGGCCCGGTCGTCGGAGAGCAGATGGACCTTGCTGATCAGCCCACCCCGTGAGCGCCCCAACGCCTCGCGCCCATCTGCCTCCTCACGCGCCCCGCCCCCTTTTGCGGGTGGTCGGCCGGAGGCTTGCGGGGCGCCCCGGCCGCGTGCTGATGCGCACGGCAGGACGTGGAGTCGATGTTCACCGCCCACTCCCCGTCCGGGTCGCCGGCATCCGCCTCGATCTGTAACTCCTGGAGGATGGCCATCCAGGTGCCGTCGGCTGACCAGCGGCGATGCCGCTCGTAGACGGTCTGCCAGGGACCGTACCGTTCCGGCAGGTCAGGCCAGGGCACCCCCGTCCGGGCCCGGAACAGCACGCCGTTGATCACCCTGCGGTGATCTGCCCACTGTCCACCCGGCTTGCCGTTGCCGGGCAAAAGGGGTTCGATCTTCCGCCACTGCGCGTCCGTGAGTTCGTGTCGCCGCACCATACGGGCGTCCTGCCCGGCCAACTACGAGATCCACCCCGCCTACCAAGAGCCATCAGAAACGGCCTAGCCGGTCCCCGGCGGCCGCGTTCCCAGGCGGACTTGGCGAAGTCCGTGCGGACTGTGGTCCTCGTGGCAGCTTGCGCAACTCGGCGTGGACAGCGTCCGGCGGGGCCAACATCCTGCGGGTGGCGTCCCCTCCAGGAAGGCAGAGCCATGGAACGCTGTGGCCCGGTCCGTATCCGGCGTTCGACCGTCGCCCTGAACGACGTCGGCGTACCGGATCTGCTCTGCCCCGCGCACGAGGCGGTCGCTCATGGCCACGGCGCTCCGGCGTTCGAAGGTGCTCTCGCCCAGTGGAGCCCGGGTGCCGCAGGCACCACCGCCCTCGGCTGGAGGCCGTGAGCGGGCCGGCAGACTTCCCAGCGCAACCCTGCACCCATGGAGTGACTTTGAGGACAGCGGACCCGGACACCCATGCGGTTCTCATCGACGGCGAAAGCCTGACCATCGACGCCATGCGGCGTGTCGCAGAACTGGCCGCTCCGGTTGATATCTGCGAAAGCGCCGTGGCCAGGGTGGCCAGAAGCCGCGCGCTTCTCGAGATCCTGGTGGAGCGGAACATCCCCGTACCGGGCGTGACCACCGGCTTGGGTGCGACGGCCTCCCTGCGGGTCGACCCGTCGAAGGAGGTCGAACTGCAGACGAACCTGGTCCGCAGCCACAGCGCCGGAGTGGGCCCGATGTTCGCCGAGGACGAGGCTCGGGCCGTCGTGGCCGCGCGCCTGAACACCCTCGCCAAGGGCCACTCCGCGGTGCGACCGGAGATCCTCGACCGCCTGGCGCTGTATCTGAACGAGGGTGTCACGCCGGCGATACCGGAGATCGGTTCGCTGGGGGCCGGGGGCGACCTGACTCCGCTCGCGCACGTCGCGAGCACGCTGATCAGCGAAGGCCATGTGCTGTGCGACGGCAGGCGGCAGGAGACGGGAAGGGTGCTCAGAGAGCTGGGGGTGCCACCGCTGCGGTTGCGCTTCAAGGAAGGCCTCGCGCTGATCACCGGCACGTCCGCGATGGCGGGGCTGGGCTCCCTGGTGGTCGGGAGGGCCTTCACCCAGGTCCGCCAGGCGGAGATCGTCTCGGCCCTCCTCAACGACGTGCTGTGCGGCTCCACGAGCCCGTTCCTGGCCGAGGGCCACGACGTGGCACAGCCCCACCGGGGACAGGTCGAATCAGCGGCCAATATGCGGCTGCTGCTCGAAGGTGGCGGCCTGCCCCCGGAGCACACGGCTCGGCGCCGTGAACCGCGCAGGGAGTACACGCTGCGCGCGGTGCCGCAGATCCTGGGCGCCGTCCGCGACACGCTGCGGCACGCGAAGGAGAAACTGGAGATCGAGCTGAACTCCGCGAACGACGACCCGCTCTTCTTCGAGAGCGGGGAGATCTTCCACGGGGCCAACTTCCACGGTCAGTCGATCGCGTTCGCCATGGACTTCGTCACCATTGCTCTCACCCAACTGGGTGTGCTGGCCGAGCGGCAGGTCAACCGGGTGCTCGACCGGCACCTCAGCCACGGCTTGCCGGAGGGTCTCGTCGCCGCCGAACCCGGTGTGCATCGCGGGTTCGCCGGCGCCGGCTGTCCGGCGACCGCGCTGGTGGCGGAGAACCGGACCATCGGACCCGCCAGCGTCCAGAGCGTGCCCTCGGGCGGTGACCACCAGGACGTCGTCAGCGTGGGCCTGATCGCGGCCCGCAACGCCCGGCGGGTGCTGCAGAACAACGATCGTGTTCTCGCCGTCACCTTCCTCGCCACCGCGCAGGCGGTGGACGTCTCACGGCGGTACGAGAGTCTGAGCCCGGCGAGCAGGACCACGTACGACGCGGTGCGGTCCCTGGTGCCGGCCCTGGGTGTGGACCGATCCATGGCCGGCGACATCGAGTTGGTGGCCGCAGCGCTGTCGCGGGGGGAGTTCCTCGGCTCCGTCGCCCGCGAGGAAGGGATCGCGCTGCGCTGAACCAGCGCGGAGGAGAGGCGGTCCCGTCGCCATGGGTGTGGAGGCCACGTGGCCGTCCCGTTTCTTCCGCATTGCCATATGTGGGGAAGAAGAGGGTCATTCATGGTGTGCCGGTTCTAACGTGGCGGGCGTCGCCCTCCACGAAAGGCATGCTCATGACACAGACGGTGCACCGTGTCACCCGGAAGAGCCGGCAGGCCTCATCGGATGTTCCCGGCCCCCGCCCGCCCTCGTTCTTCTTCAACGGCCACGCACCGCGACGCCGGGTCCTGGTCGCGGTGGTCAGCGCCCTGTTCGGGTTCGCTCTGACGGTGGTGTGGTCAGCGGAATTCGTCGACCGGACCATCGGCGACAACGTCGCCGACACGCTGCTCGGTCACCACGCCAAGGACACACCCATCGCCGGTGTCCTGGCCGGCCTGGCGTTCGCCCTGGCCACCGGCGTCGCCGGCACGTTCACCGCCTGCAACGTCGCCGTGTTCAGCGCACTCGCCCCGCTGACGGGCCAGTCCTCCTCGCGGCGACAGATGGCCGCGGCGCTGCGCCCGCTGAGCATGCTGGCCCTGGGCGCGCTCGCTGTGTCCGCGCTGTACGGCGTCGTCGCCGCACTGGCCGGTACCGGCATGCCTCAGTTCGACCTGAACCAGTCGCCCGCCTCGGGTCTGTCGGCGCGCCTAGTGCAGGCGATGGTGGTCTACGGACTCATCGGCCTGGCCATGCTCCTGCTCGGGCTGGCCTCGCTCGGAGTGGTGCGCGATCCGCTGGCACGGGTGTCCCGGCGCTTCCCGGGGGCTCCGATGCTTTTCATGGGGGCCTTGATCGGCGCGTTCCTCGTCGGGCGGCCGTTCCCGCTGTTCCGGCAGTTGTTCCATGACACCGCCGAGAGCCAGAACGTGTTGTACGGGGCGGCGGCCTTCAGCCTGCAGACGCTGGGCAACATCGCCGTCATGTCGGTGCTGTTCCTCCTCGTCACCGGTGTCTTCGGTGGCCGGCTGCACCGCTGGCTGACGGCGAAGCCCAGCCGGGCGTCGGCGCTGATGGCGGGGGCCTTCATCGCCGCCGGAGTCTTCATGGTCCTCTACTGGGACCTGCGGATCCTCGCCCGCCGCGATCTGATCTGGTACCCCATGGCTCCTTGGGCCATGTGACGGCCTCCGTGGAATGCGGGCGGCCCCCCTCACGACGTGCGCCTCGCCGCTGCCCCGTGCCGAGCGTGACCAGCCTCATCGGCCGGACCGGTGGCCGCCCACAGCGCGGCCAGTGACTCGTCGAGGGTGTGGGACGGGCGCCAGCCGAGGGTGTCGACGGCGGCGGCTATGGAGGAGCACTGCCACGACACCTGCGACGAACGGGCCGAGCCTTCCCCGTCCTCCTCGATCAGTCCCGGGAAGCCGGCTTCGAGGGCGAGTTTCCGCACCAGTTCGCGCACGGGTCGGGCCTCGCCGCCGCTGATGTTGAGGACCGACGGCAGGGGCCGGTTCGCCATCACCGCGAGCAGGGCCGCTCGGGCGACATCCCGCACATCGACGAAGTCGCGAAACGCCGACAGGTCGCCGAGCCACAGGACTGCCCTCCGGTCCGGGCCGGTCTCGCGCAGCATCGCGGCGACGCGGCCGGGCAAGCTGGTCAGCGGTGCCCCGGGCCCCACCGGGTTGCCCACCCTCAGGACCACCGCGTCCAGCCCGGACGTGGTCACCGCTGCGGTGCCTGCGAGCTTGGTCGCCCCGTACGGGCCCGCCGGGCATGTGGCCGCCGACTCCGTCATCCGGGTTCCGGGGACGCCGGGGCCGTACTCGGCGGCCGAGCCGAGGTGGACCAGGCGTGCCAGCGGTGCCGCCTGCCGCAGCGCGGCGCACAGGGCGGCAGGGCCACGAGCGTTGACCTCGGCCTGGGCCATGGCGTCACCGCCGGTCAGACCCGCGCAGTTGACCACCGCGTCGGGCGCCGCCGACGCCAGGGCTTCGGCGAGCCGGCCCGGGTGATCGGAGGCGAGGTCGACGCGGACGTCGGCGGTGGGCGAGCGGCCGGCGGTGAGCAGGGAGGTGTTCGGCAGGGCCGCCCGCAGGTGCTCGGTGATGTGGCGGCCCAGGTAGCCGTTGAAGCCCAGGACGAGGATGCGCATACGCGGCTCAGGCTCCCTCGGGTAGCGGCGGCTTGTGGCGGTTCGGCCGGCGTCGGCACGGACGAAGTCGTGGGAAGCCGGTCGAGCAGGCCTGCTCCTTCGTGGTCGCCGTGGCGCCGGCCCGAAGCTCCTGACGACCCGTTACTGGTACCACACGGAGAGGCTGCGCACGTGAGAAGAGGCGGCAGGCCGTGCAAGCGGCTGAGAATGATCCCCTGCAGCCGGCTCTGGCCGACATGGCAAGGGAGGCAGAGCATGAGCGAGATGCCCCTGACGGTTCCGGAGGCAAGGGGCGGTCCGGTCACCGGCCACCGCCACCAGTCTCCCGCCGTACTCACACATGACCAGTCCACGCGTGCCCCGGCGGCGGGCGCTTCCGAGTACACCTCGGCTTCCGCCAAGAACGCCGCCGCGGCGCTGATGCGCCTGCTCCATGACGCGGGGGTCTTCGGCTTCGGCATCGCCGAACCTGAATTTCCCGGGGGCGGGACGACGGCCGGGGCCGGGGAACCGGTCACACCGCCCGGTCCTGGCGCGACCGGCGTTCCCACGGCGGTCGATGCCGGGGGGACGTGTCCGCCTCCGCCCATGGACGAGGCGGCCGTCGAGGCGGGCCACCTCACCGCCACCAGAGGGGAGAGCCTGCCCTTCCGGCCGCGACGCCGTCGGCGCCAGTGTGTCTGGCCGACGGGGAGATGACCGGTGCCGTCAGCGGACGGGCGATGGCGCGGCAAAGGTTCGTGAGACCGAAGAGGAGCCATGAAAAGGGCTGTACGCACGGTGCTGCGAAAATCGTTGCGGCAGATAAGGCACGTCCGGGCTGTCGACCCGCCGGCCGCCGAAGGCCTGGTCGCCGCGGTCTACACGCGGGCCGAGCAGGATTTCGGGGTGGTGGCGCCGCCGTTGGCGTTGCACTCCCCCGCCCCCGTACCGCTGGCGGCGACTTGGCTGCTGCTGCGGGAAACGCTGCTCGCCGATCAGCTCGTGGACCGTTCGGTGAAGGAGGCCGTAGCCACAGCCGTCTCCCGGGCCAATGCGTGCCCCTACTGCGTCGAGGTGCACGAGGCCAAGCTGGACACCTTGCCGCCCGTGGTGAACGGCGTGCCGGCCGCGGTCGCCGAGTGGGCGCAGGGCACCGTGCGGCCCCGAGGCCCGAAGACCCCGCTCCCCGTCTCGTTCTCCCCCGCCGAGGCCGCCGAGGTGTACGGCGTCGCGTTCACGTTCCACTATCTCAACCGCATGGTCAGTGTCTTCCTGGACGAGTCCCCCGTCCCGGAGCGCACTCCCCGCCTCCTGCGGGGCACGATCATGCGCGCCGTCGCCCGGGTCATGGCTCCGGACTCCCCCGGCCCGCTGGAGCCCGGAGCCTCCCTCGGGCTGCTGCCCGCGGCGGAGCCGCCGGACGGACTGGAGTGGGCCGAGCCCAGTCCGGTCGTGGCGGGGGCAGTCTCCCGGGCCATCGCCGCCGTGGCCGACGAGGCTCACTGGGTTCCGGCGGGAGTGCGGCAACGGCTGGAGGCGTGTCTGGAGACAAGGGACAGGCAGCCTGTCGGGCCGGGCCGTACTTGGCTCGAAGAGGCGGTGGGGAAGCTTCCCGCCGCGGAGCTGCCGGCCGCCCGGCTGGCCCTGCTGACCGCGTTCGCTCCGTACCAGGTCCTTGCTGAGGATGTCAGCTCGTTCCGGCGGTACCACTCCTCCGACAAGGAGCTGATCGCGCTCACGTCCTGGGCCGCGTTGACCACCGCCGTCCACATCCTGACCGGGTCGGGGCCGGCTGCGCCACCGCGGGCCGCCGACGTGGGTCCCGGTGAGATGTCCGGGGGGCGGTGACGGGACGTCGGCGGCGGATCGGCCGCGCCGCGCCGAGCGTGTTCTGGTCGCCGTTCTCAGCAATCGCCAACAAACCCCGGAGCTTTCTCGTGCCTATGCTCGCCATGTCAGAGAGGCAGCGAACGGGGGGATCGGGATGGGCCGCATCGGACTGAGGGCATTGGCCGATCTCGCAACCCCGATGGCGGTGCGTGTGGCGGCCACCCTGAGGGTCGCCGATCACATCGTGGCCGGGAGGCGCACGGCCGGCGACATCGCCGATGCGGCCGGGATCCACGCGGATTCGCTGGACCGTTTGCTGCGTCACCTGGTCACCGTGGGTCTGTTCACCCGGGATGACAAGGGCGGCTATGCCCTCACGGAATTCGGGGAACAACTCAGAACCGATCACCCGGCAGGAAAGCGGCTGTGGCTGGACATCACCAGCGCCGTCGGCAGGGGTGACCTGTGCTTCGTCGAGTTGGAACACAGCATTCGGACCGGTGAGCCAAGCTATCCCCTGCGCTACGGCACTTCCTTCTGGGAGGATCTGGCCGCCGATCCGGCTCTCTCGGCTTCCTTCGACGCGCTGATGACTCATCACCTGGAACTCGACTACGCCGGCATCGTCGCCGCGTATGACTGGGCCGCTCTGGGACACGTCGTCGATGTGGGCGGAGGCAGTGGCGGCCTGCTCACCGCTCTGCTGACGGCACACGAGGACTTGTCGGGAACCGTCGTCGACCTGCAGGGTCCAGTGTCGGCCGCGCGCCGCACGTTCCTGGACAAGGGGGTGTCCGATCGCGCCGCGGCCGTCGTGGGCAGTTTCTTCGACCCGCTGCCGGCGGGGGCCGGCGGCTACGTGCTGTCCGCCGTCCTGCACGACTGGGACGACGAATCGGCTGCCGCGATCCTGAAGCGATGCGCGGAGGCGGCCGGCGACAAGGGCGTCGTGCTTGTCGTCGAGGCCGCCGGCGCCGAGGACGAGCGGGCGAGCACCGCGATGGATCTGCGCATGCTCACCTACTACGGCGGCAGGGAGCGGAGCCTGGCCGAGCTGGGTGAGCTCGCCGCACGGGCCGGACTCGCCGTGCGAGGAGCCCATCCGGTCGGTTACGTCTCCATCGTGGAACTGGCCGCTGTGTGAACTCCGGTCGAAAAGACCAACACACCTCGCGGTCCGTCAGAACCGCAAGCCGGGATATTCCCGCATCCGGTTTCCCGCGACACGATTCGGTGAGAAGCCTCGCAGTATTTCCCTGAAACAGGAGCAGGAATGAACACTGGTGTCTCGGCAATGACGACCGATCAGGACATCGCGGCCGTGGCCGATGTTCCGAAGCGCATGATGGCGGCGTGGGCGTCCAACGACGCTTCCGCCTTCGCGCGGCTCTTCTCCGAGGACGCGACCATGATTCTGCCCGGTGACATCTTCAAGAAGGGTGTCGACGCGATCCGGGAGTTCATGGCGGCATGCTACGCGGGGCCCTTCAGGGGAACTTCGGTGTTCGGCGTGCCCATCGACGTCAGGTTTCTCGGCGCCGGGACGGCGATAGTCATCACCCAGGGGGGGATCATTGCCCCCGGCGAGGATTCGGTCGCGCCCGAGAAGGAGATCCGGGCCACGTGGGTCCTCGGCAAGCGGGAGAGCGAGTGGCTCATCGACGCCTATCACAACAGCCCCGTCATGCTTCCCTGACAGCGTTCCGCCTGCCCTGACCCCTGGGCATGCGTCCGAAGCCTCCTGGGACCGGCCCCCGGTCCGGCCCAGGAGGCTTCGTGCTGTCCGGGTCCGCACGCCTCGCACCCGCGAGGCCGCGTCACGGCCACTGCCCCCTGCCGCGGCCGCGGCAGGGGGCAGTGGCCGTGGGGCCTACCCCACCATGGTCAGTGCCTCCAGCTCGTCGTTCAGCGCATCGTCCTGCGGACGCAGGCTGTCGTAGACGTGCTCGGAGAGGGCCGCCACGGTCGGCTTGGCCCACAGGATGGTGGGCGGGAGTTCCAGTCCGTACCTGCGCTGCAGGCGGACGCGAAGGGCGACGGTCATCACGGAGTCGACGCCGAGTTCAACCAGCGGGCGCTTGGCGTCCACGTCCGTGGGCTCGAAGTTGAGGACCGCGGCCACCTGCTCGCGCATGTCGGCGGTGAGCCTTGAGCGGGCCTCCTCCTCGGGCACGCCGTCGAGGGCGTCCGTGAAGAGCTGGCCGCCGGCGCGGTCCGGCTCGTCCATCACGGCCAGGTCCCGGAACATCGGCAGGCGTGGTGTGTGCGGCGGTGTCGGCACCGCGCGGAGTACGGCCTGGTAGTGGGACCGGAACCGGTCGCCGAACGACCAGGCACGGAGCGCCTCCGAGGCCGACACCGCCTCCAGACCACGCGAGTTGGCCTCGAACATCGTGGTCGCGATGTCCGCGGACATCCCCAGTCCGCGCCACGCCGTCCAGCCCAGGCTGATCGTCTCGGTGTGCTCCCCCCGGTTGCGGTGCGCGGCGAGCGCGTCCAGGAAGGAGTTGGCTGCCGCGTAACTGGCCTGACCGGAGAGACGAGCGAACTGGCCGCACGAGGAGAACATGACGAAGAAGTCGAGTTCACCGGGCGGGAAGAGACGGTGCAGCACCATCGCGCCGCGGACCTTGGGATCCAGGACCTCGCGCAGACCGTCCCGGTCGACCTTGTCGACGAGAGCGTTGTTGACCACGCCGGCGGCGTGGACGACGCCCCGCACCGGCGGCAGACCCAGCGCACCGGGCGCCAGTGCCGCGGCCACCTGATCCGCGTCGGTGATGTCGAGCGCGAGCACACGCACCGTCACACCCAGCGTTTCCAGGGAAAGCACTCCGTCGATCTGGCGCCGGGTCTCGTCATCGGTGACGCCGGGCCACTCAGTGCGGTCGGGCAGGCCGCGGCGGCTGGTGAGCAGCAGCCGCCGCGCACCACGGTCCACGAGCCACCTCGCTACCTCGAGGCCCAGCGCTCCCAGACCGCCGGTGATCAGGACGGTACCCGAGGGTGAACATTGCAGAGGGTTGCCGTCCGCGCTGCGTTCGATACGGGCCAGCCGGGCAGCCTCCGTCGCGTCCGGTGTCAGGGAGATGACGTCCTCGGAACCGGCGGCGGTGCGCAGCAGGCCGGCGAGCCGCGCGCCGATGCCCTCGTCCAGTGCCCGCACGTCGACAGCGCCGCCCCACAGTTCGGGGTGGTCCCCCGCGATGATGCGAGCCAGGCCCCACAGCGGGCCGTGGGCGACTGACCGCTCGTCACCGGCCTCGCGCGCACCACTGGTCAGGCACCACACCCGTTGCGGAGCAACCTGCCCGATGTGGTCGGCCTGGATCTCGGCGACACGCTGCACCGTACGTATGAGCAGCCAGGACACCCGCTCGGTCTCGTCCTCGACGGACGCTCCCTCAGCGCAGAGAGCGGGCGCGACGACGACCGCTCCCGGCCGGGTGAACAGTTCGGGCTGCAGAGCCGCGTCCGGGACGGCACCCGCCTGCACACAGCTCACCCCGGCTGCTTCGAGCTGTCGGGCCAGGGGGACGGTGCTCTCCGCGTCTCCGACCAGAACCACTTGCTCCACCGCGGTCTGCTGGGCCCCGTCCTGCTGCTCGCCGAGGCTCAAGGGACGCCACACCACCTCGTGGACCAGCTCACTGGGCAGCGCCGCGGCACCGAGGTGCTCCACGGCTGCGAACCGCAGTCCCATGACCTCGCAGACGATCCTTCCCTCGTCGTCGGCGACCCGTACGTCGACGGTGTCGTGGGGTGACCGGAGCGAGCGGGTGCTGTGCACGGTGAGCCTGGCGGGCGGCTCGCCGGACCACGTCACGTGATCGATCGAGCGAGACATCCAGAGCACGGTCGCGTCTCCTGGGGAGACGACCATGGCGCTGATGGTCAGGGCGCCGTCGATGACGTGCGCCCAGCTGCTCGCCCGCCGCGCCGGCGGAGGCACGATCTGCAGGACGGCGAGCTGCTCGTGCTCGTCGTAGCGCAGTTCCTCCAGATCCCAGGGGAAGGCGTAGCCTTCGACGCCCATCCGCTCGAACATCTCGTCAGCCCTGGTGAGCGATCCCTCCGGCAGCCGGGAGCGGATCGCCCCCGCGTCCATACGGCCGGAGAGCGGCCCGGTCCCCGGCGAGACGGTCGCTGTGGTGTGGGTGATCCACTCGTCACCGGCGCTCTCGGCGCCGTCGCCGGCGATGCGGGTGGCGAGCGACAGGGATCTGCCCTCGCGCACGACCTGGACCACGCGGGGCGGTTCGACGGCGAGTGGCGTGCGCAGGACGATGTCCGTGAGCGCCGACGGACCGTCCTCCTCGGCCGCCGCCGCGAAGGTGTTGATGATGGACGCGGCCGGGGTGACCTCCACGCCGACCAGCCCGTGGCTCTGCGGGTAGGGGCGGCTGTCCATGTCCAGACGTGTCTGCCACACCTGCCGGGTCGGCGAGCCGCTGACGGTCATCCGGCCGCCGAGCAAGCTGTGGCTCTCGGGATCGTGGCCACGCCCGAGGCCCGCGTCCGAGGTGCCCGCCGGGAAGATCCAGTAGGGGCGGTGCTGCCACACCGCCGCGGGCAGTGCGAGGAGTTCGCCGTCGACGTGGTCCCGTGTCCAGTCGACGTTCACGCCGTGGCAGTGCAGTTCGGCGAGGTTCTGGAGCAGCGTTTCCACCTCATCGGTGTTGCGCCGGAGAGTTCCGGTCACCACGGCTTCCTCCATGCCGAGGTGCACGAGCGTCTCGGTGACCGAGTGAGCCACCACGGGGTGGGTGGACACCTCGAGGAACAGCCGGTGGCCATCCTCCGCCGCTGCCCGGACGGCCTCGGTGAAGCGGACCGGCCGACGCAGGTTCGCCGCCCAGTAGTGGCTGTCGCGGCGCGCCTGCGACCGAGGGTCGGCCATGGCGGTGCTGTAGAGGCGAACCACCGGCGGACGCGGCGTGAGCCGGCGTGCGGCCGACTCCACCTCGCCGACCACCTCGTCGACGTGAACGCTGTGGAAGGCGATGTCGGAGTCGACGGTCCGGGTCCAGACACCGGCCGCCTGCCACTGCTCGGCGACTCGCAGGACCGCTGACCGGTCGCCGGACAGGACCGTGGACTGGGGTCCTGAGGAAATGGCGGCCTCCACGCCGGGATGGTTCGCCAGCCGGAGGGCGGCCTCCTCGAACGGCAAGCCGGCCATGACCATGGCGCCCCGTCCGTCGAGCTGCTGCAGCGCCGCCGCGCGGCGGCACGCGAAGCGGGCGGCGTCCTCACGGTCGAGGGCCCCGGCGACCACGGCCGCCGCTATCTCGCCGACGGAATGGCCGATGACCGCGCCCGGCCGCAGGCCCCGGCTCTGCCACACGTCGGACAGGCCCAGCTGGACGGCGAAGGTCAGCGCCTGGACGTGGGCGGCCGTCCACGGCCCCCCGCTGGTGATCGCCTCGCGGGGCGTCCAGCCGAGCTCCTCGCGGAACACGGGCGCCAACGCGTCGATCGCCGCGGCGAACACCGGCTCCCGCTCCAGCAGTTGCCTGCCCATACCCGGCCACTGGGCGCCGTGCCCGGAGAACACCCATACGGCGTCGTCGCCGTGGCCGGCACCCACTCGCGCCGATGCGATGCCCGGGCCGCTGCGGCCGTCGGCGAGGTCGCGCAGCCGCTCCACGAGCTGCTCCGGGGAGCCCGCGACGATCGCGGCGCGCTGGGCGAGGTGTGAGCGACGCAGCGCCAGGGTGTGGCCCACCGACGACAGCGCGGTGTCCGGGTTGCCGGTCAGCCAGTCGGCGACCGCGCCCGCCAGCGCACGCAGCCCTGCCTCGGAGGCGGCCGAGACCGGGAAGAGCCTGGGCTCCCGTGGGGTGGTGGCGGTGCCGTCGGCTGAGGTGGCCGTGCCCGTGCCGACCGTGCTCTCCTCCAGGATGACGTGGGAGATCGTCCCTCCGACTCCGTAACTGGAGACCCCGGCACGCCTGGGCCGGTCCGTCCTGGGCCAGTTCCTCAGCTGCCCGACCAGGCGGAGTCCCCAAGCGTCCCAGTCGATGTCGGAGCGAGGCTTGTCGTGCAGGCTGGGCGGGATCTGCTCATGCCTCAGCGCGAGGACGGTCTTGATGACGCCGCTGATGCCCGACCCGCCCTCGACGTGGCCCACGTTGGGCTTCACCGATCCGATCAGGCAGGGGTTCCCGGGCGTCCGGCCCGGTCCGAAGACCTCGGCCAGAGCGGTGATCTCCTCGCGGTCGCCGGTTGGGGTTCCCGTGCCGTGCGCCTCGACGTAGTCCACGGTCGCCGGGTCCACACCCGCTCGGCGGTAGGCCTGGCGCAGCATGTGCTTCTGCGCGTCTCCGTCCGGCGCCATCATGCCGTCGGAGCGTCCGTCCTGGAAGACGCCACTGCCCCGGATGACCGCCAGGACGGGGTCGTTGTCGCGGCGGGCGTCGGACAGGCGCTTGAGGACCAGGACTCCCGCTCCCTCACCGCGGCCGTAGCCGTCGGCGTTGTCGTCGAAGGCCTTGCTGCGGCCGTCGGGTGACATGGCGCCGGCCTCGTCGAGGGCGACATTGAGTGAAGGGCTCGACATGATGTTGAGGCCGCCGACGATCGCAAGGGGTGTCTCGCCGGTCAGCAGACTCTGGCGGGCCAGGTGAAGAGCGGTCAGCGAACCGGCGCAGGCCGTGTCGACCGCCATGCTCGGCCCGTGGAGGTCCAGGAAGTAGGAAACGCGGTTGGCGATACCGTAAAAGGTCGTGCCGTTCACGGCATAGGCGCCCGTGCGGGGGAGGTCCTCCAGGAGCCGCCTGCCGTAGTCGTTCGAATTCACGGCGGCGTACACGCCGGTGTCGGTGCCTCGCAGTGACAGGGGGGGAATGCCCGCGTCGGCCAGTGCCTCCCAGGTGAGCTCGAGCATGAACCGCTGCTGAGGATCGAGGAAGTCGGCTTCCCGTGGCGAGATACCGAAGAATTCCGCGTCGAAGCCCTCGATGTCGTCAAGAAAGGCACCGCGACGAATGGTGTCGCGCATGGCGGCGGTCGCCTGCGGGCTGCTCGACGCGTAGGACTTCCACCTCTTCTCCGGCATGTCACCGACCGTGCTCATGCCCTTGGCCAGAAACTCCCAGAACTTCTCGGGCGAGTCGAGGTCGGGGGCGTACCTGCAACTCATGCCAATAATGGCAATTGCTTCGTCGGGTGCTGCATTCTCTGTCAAGTCCTCGCTCCTGTTCAGTCCACCGAACGGACACGACACGAATCGGGGAAGAAGGTCGCCTGGTCCGGGCAGCTGTGTCTGCGGCGGCGTCTTTTCCCCTGCCATTGCTCGGGAAGAACCCACGCGAGGGTGAGCCGCCCCAACAAGCGACAGGTTCAGCCCGCCGATATCAGCTGGACAACTCCTGACGTGCGGCGTGTGGCCGCGAGCCGGGCATGCGGCACATGCAGCAATCGATGAGACGACGGTGGAGCGGAGTGTCTCTAAGCTCCCTGGACAGGAGCCCTGTGATCTCTCGGCTGGGTCCCGCACAGTGGCGTCCGGGACGGAGGGGGCTCCCATGCTGTGATCCGCGCCGCGCATCCCCGCCGGCACGGCCGGGGCAGGTCATCGTCAGCCGTACCCGGACGCCCCGGGTCAAGCTTACGGAGCAGTCATGCACAAGACAGTAGTCAGGCCGTCCCGCGCGGGAACCGTGCCCTGGCCGGAGGATGTCGCTTCCCACTATGTGGCCAGCGGCTACTGGGAAGGACGGTCCCTGGGAACGCACCTCGCGCAGGCCGCGCGCCATGCCCCTGAAGCCGTCTGTCTCGTCGACGGTCCGATGCGCATGACCTACCGCGAGTTGATGGCCCGTGCGGACGGGGCCGCTGCCCGCATGAAGGCGCTGGGTCTTCGTGCCGACGACCGTGTCGTGGTGCAGTTGCCGAACTGCTGGGAGCACGTCGTCGTGACGGTGGCGTGTCTGCGGCTCGGGGCCCTGCCCGTGTGGGCCCTGCCGCAGTACCGCCACCACGAACTGCTGGGAGTTGTCACGCACGCCCAGGCCAGGGCGGTCGTCGTGCCGGACAGGCACAAGGGGTTCGATCACCAGGCAATGGCTCATGACATCGCCGAAGCCGCTCCGGATGTCGATCACATCCTCGTGGCAGGTTCCGACGTCCGGCCGGACAGCGTCGATCTGCGCGCGCTGTGTGAACCTGTCGGCGCGGCGGAGGCAGCACGGGTCTCCGCCGAACTGGACGTGTCGGCGCCGGGCGGCGACGACGTGGCGATGCTCTTGCTCTCCGGCGGGACGACCGGGCTGCCCAAGCTCGTGGCGCGCACCCACAACGACCTCACCTACATGATCAAGCGTGCTGCCGAACTGTGCGGATTCGGGCCGGACACGGTCTATCTGGCCGTGCTGCCCCTCGGTCACGGCTTCCCCAACACCGGTCCCGGAGTGCTCGGCACGCTGCTGAGCGGGGGCCGGGTGGTTGTCTCGGCTTCGCCGGCGTCCGAAGTGGCGTTCGCCGCGATCGAGCGGGAACGGGTCACCGCCACATCCGTCGTCCCGGCTGTCGCCATGCGCTGGCTCCAGGACCGCGAGGAGAACCCGGCCGCCGATGTGAGCTCGCTGAGGCTGCTCCAGGTCGGTGCCTCGCGGCTGTCGCCGGAGGCGGCGCGACAGGTCGGCCCGACACTGGGCTGCACGTTGCAGCAGGTGTTCGGTATGGGAGAGGGGCTGCTGTGCCTCACCCGCCTGGACGACCCCACCGACGTGGTCCTCCACACCCAGGGGCGGCCGATCTGCGCGGACGACGAGATCCGGGTGGTGGACGCGGAGAACAGGGACGTAGGGGTGGGCGAGCCGGGTGTGTTGCTCACCCGCGGTCCGTACACACCGCGCGGCTACTACGACGCGCCCGCCACCAACGCGCGATCGTTCACCGCTGACGGCTGGTACCGCACCGGCGACATGGTGCGCCGCACACCGGACGGCAACCTGGTCGTGGTCGGCAGGGAGAAGGACCTCATCAACAGGGGCGGCGAGAAGATAAACGCCGAGGAGGTCGAGAGCTTCGCTCTGCAGGTCGACGGCGTCCTCCAGGCCGCCGCGGTCGGGGTGCCGGATGCCGAACTCGGTGAACGTGTGGGCCTGTTCGTGGTCCTGGCCGAAGACAGGCGGGTGGACCTGGCGGACATCCGGGCGGTGATGGCGCAAGCCGAGACCGCGTCGTTCAAACTCCCCGAGCGGCTCTTCCCCGTTCCCTCCCTTCCGGCCACTCCGCTCGGCAAGATCGACAAGAAGGCCTTGCGAGCCACTGCCGTCCACGCACCCGGCGCCTGACGAGTCGCACCGTGCACGTTGCGGGCCCCGGACGGCGTACACCGTCCGGGGCCCGCAACAGTGTGACCGCTGTCAGCAGCGGTACAGCGTCGCGTCGCTGAATCCCGGCAACGGCAGCTGTGCCTGGTCCTCGTCGAAGGGCCTGCCGCCGTAGGCGGAGGGCTCGACGACTTCGCAGTTCTGCTGCACCCAGTCCACCCTCTTGCGCTGCACGGTGCCGCCCATCCCGGCCATGCCGCCCAGTCGCGCCTCGCCCGGATGCGCGGTGAGGAAGAACCGCACCTCGCCCTCGGCCACCCATCGGCCGAGCTGGTCGACGCTCGGCGCGTCGTCGGCGCCCAGGAACCCGCCCATGCCGACCACCGTCGCACCGGTGCCGATGATGAACGAGGACGAGGCGAGCCCACCTCCCTCGACGGCGAGCGTGATCGCCGCTCCGTCCGAGTTCTGCTGGGCGTACCGCAGAATTCTCCGGTTCTCCGCGGAGAGCTCGGCCCCGCCGAAGCCGTTTCCGCTCCGGGCACCCGGCCGGGCGCCCTCCTTGCCGGGCGTCTGCGACCCGCCGGATGCCAGGGAACCGGCGGACATGGGCATGCCGTCAGGGAGTTTCATGCCCTCGGGCGGTTCCATGCCGGGAAGTTCCATGCCGTCGGGCATCTGGCCGCTACCCGGCATGGCCATGCCGCCGGGCATCATCATGTCGTCGGGGAGCTCGCCCCTGAGCAGCGCGCTGAAGGCGTTGTTGGGCGGACCCGCTGACGGGAAGCCGCCGTTGTCGCTGGCCGTGGCCGCTGTGCCCACCGACCACACCGCCGGGGCCAGCAACATGGACGCCACCCCGGCGACGAGCACCGGGCGGCCCCATGCCCGTCGTCGTGCGGAGAGCCTCCCCGCTATCAGGCCGGCCAGCGCGACGCCGCCCACACCGGCGGTGGCCCACCTGGTCCAGCCGTGCCACGACGTGTCCCTGGACACCAGGACGAACGCCCAGAGCGCGGTGAGCGCGACCGTCGCGGGGAGCAGAAGCCACTCGTGGCCGACGGGATCGCGGTACTTCCGCCAGAGCATCGCGATACCGGCCGCCGAGACCGCGCCGATCGCCGGAGCCAGCATCGTGGTGTAGTACGTGTTGAAGATGCCCTGGGTGAAGCTGAGAACGCCGCCGGCCAGCACCAGCCATCCGCCCCACAGAACCCAGCCGGCCCGCTGCCGCGGGTCACCCGGTATCTCGAACCACAGCCGCCGGTACCCCGCCGCCCCGGCGACGAAGAGTACGAGCCCGCTCAAGGGGAGCAACCATGAGATCTGGTCGCCCACCTCGGCGGAGAACATGCGGGTGACCCCAGGACTGCCACCGGACAGCCCGACCATCGCCAGGGGAACGTTGATACCCGACCCGCCGGGCTGCTGACCGGTGCCGAGGAGCGCGCCGAATCCGTTGTAGCCGAAGACCAGTTCGAGCGCGCTCCCGTCCGTGCTGCCGCCCATGTAGGGCTTGTCGCCCGGCCACAGATCGTGCAGCACGGGCCACCAGAACGAAGAGACGATCAGGACGGCACCCGCGGCCAGTACGTCGTTGATCCGGCGCTTCAGCGGGCTGGTGCTGCTGACCAGGAACGCGAGTGCCAGTACGGGAACGATGATCCACGCTTGCAGCATCTTGGCGGTGAAGCCGCAGCCGACGAGGAAGGCACACGCGAGCAGCCACTTCGTCCGGCTCCGACCCTCCTCGGCGCGGATCGAACGCATGAACGCGTACGCCGACGCGACGAGCAGCAGCGTCAGGAGGGAGTCGGTGTTGTTGTCACGGTTGATGGCGACCGTGACGGGGGTCAGCGCCAGAATCAGTGACGCGAGCAGCGCGACCGCTTCCCCGGCCCACAGGCGCACCGTACGGTGCAGCAGGAACACCGCGGCCACCCCTTCGAGAACCTGGGGAAGCAGTAGCGACCAGCTGGAGTAGCCGAACATCGCCACCGACGCGACCTGCGGCCACAGCGCCAGGGGCGGCTTGTCGACCGAGACCGCGCCGTAGGGATCGGCGGCTCCGAAGAGGAAGTTGGCCGGGCTCTCGGTCATCGACCGGACCGCAGCCGAGTAGTAGGCGTTGCCATAGTTGCTGGAGCCGATGAGCCACACGTACAGCAGACCCGCCAGTACGCAGATACCAGCGAGTGCCCACCCTCGTAAACGGCTCCCGTCACCGGTGGGCGAAGACGTCGGGGGCTCGGTCCGCGCGGTCACCGGCGGGGGGCCGTGCGTAACGGAAGACATGCGGGGTTCTCCATTCCTTCTTGTTGTGCACCGCGTGCCACACGCTGGTACCGGCAGGCCAGGGAGCGTCAGACCCCCTTCAGCAGCGTCCCCTTGATCGAGTCGAACTCGGCGTTGGCGCGGTCGTAGTCGTCGGGCCGCCCGATGTCCAGCCAGTACCCGTCGAAGGCGTAGTCGGCGGGCTGGATGTCGCGCGCCAGCAAGTCCAGTACGAGATCGTCGAAGCCGAACGGGATGCCGGCCGGGTAGCTGTCGAGTGTGGAGCGACTCAGTCCGTAGACGCCCATGCTGACCCGGTAATCGACCGTCGGCTTCTCCACGAAGTGGACCACCCGATCGTCGGTGGTCGTCAGCACACCGAAGTCGATGCGCACCTCGCGCCTGCAGGTAGCCACCGTCAACGGTGCGCCGCTGACGCTGTGGCGGTGCAGCACGTCCGCGTAGTCCAAGTCCGTGAGGATGTCGCCGTTCATGACGAGGAAGTGCTCGGGGAGCTGGTCGCGAATCTGCAGCACCGGGCCTATCGTGCCCCGCGGGACGTCCTCGGCAGCGTAGGTGATGTCCATGCTCCAGCGGCTGCCGTCGCCCACGAATGCCCGGATGAGGTGGCCGAGGTGCCCGATGGCCAGCGTCACCCGGTCGAATCCCTGCTGCGACAGCTGGCTCAGCACGATCTCCAGGATGGAGAACTCGTCACCGATGGGTACCAGGGGCTTCGGCAGTCGGCTGGTGTAAGGCCGCAGTCTCGTTCCCTTGCCGCCCGCCAGGATCACTGCGTGCATGCGTTCCTCCCCGTCACCGGTTGTAGTGACCTGGCCTGTAGCCCGCCAGGTTCACGGGGTCCCGGAACCACTCGATGGTCCGCCGCAGTCCGTCCTCGCGGTCGACCGAAGGGCGCCAGCCCGTGCGTTCGCGCAGTCTTGTGGCGTCGCAGACCAGGCGGGCGACTTCGGAGTCCTTGGGGCGGACCCGACGGGGGTCCTCGCTGAGGGTCGCGTCGGCGCCCATCAGCCGGATGATGTCGGCGGCGAGCCGGCCGATCGAGACCTCGGTCCCCGTACCGGCGTTGAAGACCTCTCCGACCACCGCTGACGCCGGTGCGGTGCCGACGGACACGAAGGCGTCCACGGTGTCGGTGACATAGGTGAAGTCGCGGGTCGGATCGAGTGCGCCGAGGCTGATCTCCCGGGATCCGGCGGCGAGCTGACTGATGATCGTGGGGATGACCGCGCGCGCTGACTGACGTGGGCCGAACGTGTTGAACGGCCGCAGAGTCACCGCGGGTGTCCCGTAGCTGAGGCAGTAGGACTCGACGAGCTTGTCGGCGGCCAGCTTCGTCGCCGCATAGGGCGACTGGGTCTGCAGAGGATGGTCCTCACCGATCGGCACTGTCCTCGCCGACCCGTAGGTCTCGCTGGTCGAGGTGTGGACCAGTCTCGGCGTCCCGCAGGTGCGCACCGCGTCCAGCACGTTCAGGGTGCCCATGATGTTGGTGTCCGCATAGGAGCGTGGCGCCTGGTAGGAGTACGGGATCGCGATCAGCGCCGCCAGGTGGTACACCACGGCGGCCTGCTCGACCAGCGCCAGCGTCGATGCCGGGTCACGGACGTCGCCCGGATACACCTCGACCTCGCTGAGCACGTCGGCGTCGAGCCGGTCCAGCCATCCCCACGAGGCGAACGAGTTGTACATCACCATGGCTCGCACGTGGTGTCCGCGCCGTACCAGCGCCTCGACCAAGTGCGATCCGATGAACCCTTCGGCCCCGGTGACCGCTACCGGTTCGGTCATGGATCCTCCTGGTCCGCGCGCCGAGAACCTGCCGGCCCGGCGGGGCCGGTCGGCGATGTCCTCCCTACTCGGAGGCCTTCCTACGGTCACACAGGACGATCCGCTTCTGCTTCTCCCAACGTGCGGGACCTGTGCGGGGGGCTCGCCGTGGATGCGACGAACGTCCAACGGGCCTGGTTGTTCCCGACGTTGGACCGCATCCGCCGGCCCGAGAGCCCGGCCTGCCGTGCTCGGACCGTCATCTGCTGCTCGTCCAGCCGGGTGAGGCCGTGCCGTCGCCGCCGGCGCGCGTAGGGGGAGACCGCAAGCCGCAGCAGGGCGGGTACCGCGTCCGTGAGGAAGCCCTCGCGGATCGCGAAGCGCAGAAGTTCGACGGTGTCCGACACCAGCCCCACTCCCGGAGGCACGATGTCACCGACGACCAGCAGGCCGTCGGGGCCCAGGAGCCGGTGTGACTCCCGCAGGAGCGCGTCGATCTCGTCGGAGTCGAGGTACTGCACAACCGAGTGCACGACCATGACGTCGACCGACCCTGCCGCGAGCCCGGTGAGTCCGTCCGGCCCGATGACCGAAACACCCCGGTGGTCGGTGAACCGAGCCGTGAGACGAGCCCGGATGCTGTCCGCCGCTTCACAGAGGATCACCTCGCCGCACGCCGCCGCGATGCGGTCGGCGAACAGGGCGTCTCCCGGTCCGTAGTCGAGGACCCGGATGTCGCCGGGGGGAAGCAGCCGGATGATGTCCCGCGTCACCGCGCGGAAGTGCCGGTCCCGGTGCCGGTCGCTGATGTAGACGTCCTGCCCGCGGTTCCACTCGTCCAGCCAGGCCGACACAGTGACTCCTTTCCAGCCCGCTGTGCCCCTCCCGAAGGGACCGCTCGGACGGCGGGGACGGGCGCCGGCCCTCAGTTTCGCCGACCGCGGGCCGGGAGCCGTCTTCGTGGTTGCGGTGGAGCGGCACTAGCGCAAGGGGGAGGATGCCGCCCTCCGTCCGCTCGGCCGACGCTTGGTCCTCCACGTCAATGACCCTGCGCGCGCTCGTCGCGCGGCCATCGAGAGGCAGCGTCCATGACCGCGACCGCCGAAGAGTCCGTTGAGCTGACACGGGTGTCCCTGACCGAGATCGTAATTCCGGTGCGCAACGAGGAGAAGACCCTCGCCAGGAGCGTGCACCGGCTGCGCGATTACCTTGTCCGGAACTTCCCGTACCCGTTTGTGATCACCATCGCGGAGAGCGGCAGCGTCGATGGAACCTGCGCGATCGGGACGGCGCTGGCCCGTGACATCCCCGAGGTGCGGTTCGTGCACCTCGACGCGCGGGGGCGTGGCCTGGCTCTGCGGCACGTCTGGGCATCGAGCCGGGCCGACGTGGTCAGCTACATGGACGCGGATCTGTCGATCGACCTCGACGGGTTCCTCCCCCTCATCGCGCCCCTCGCGTCGGGCCACAGCGACCTGGCGATCGGAACGCGGCACGCACGAGGGTCGAGCGTGCAGCGATCCCTGCTGCGCGCTGTGCTGTCCCGCACATACAACCTGATCCTGCGTGTCGTCCTCGGAGTGAGCTTCTCCGACGCCCAGTGCGGTTTCAAGGCCGGGCGGCGGGAGGTCGTGCAGGCGATCATGCCGGCCGTCCACGACGACCAGTGGTTCTTCGACACCGAGTTGCTGTGCGTGGCGCAGCGCCAGGGGTTGCGCATCCACGAGGTTCCGGTCGACTGCCTCGACGATCCCGACAGCTCGGTCGACATCGGCCGTACGGTCCTGGACATGCTCCGGGGCGTTGTCCGCGTGGCCGGCCGCAGGGTGACAAGGGCCTTCGGGGCGCCGCTGCCGCCGCACTTGCACCGTTCCAGACTGCCCGTCGGTCCGGCGCGCAGGTTCCTGCGCTTTGCCGCGGTCGGAGCGGTGACTGGCCTCCTGCACATCCTGTTCTACGTCATGTTCACCACCGTGATGCCGGCACTGGCGGCGAACGCCGCCGGGCTGTTCCTCGCCACCGTTCTCAACACCGCGGCGAACCGACGGATCACCTTCGGGGTGCGGGGGCGTCACGAGGCGCTGCGCCACCA
Source organism: Streptomyces sp. NPDC096046 (assembly GCF_040303285.1). Lineage (NCBI taxonomy): Bacteria > Bacillati > Actinomycetota > Actinomycetes > Kitasatosporales > Streptomycetaceae > Streptomyces > Streptomyces sp. NPDC096046. Next base: position 55,977 of record NZ_JBEOSZ010000050.1, read on the forward strand.
GGTCAGAGGAGGTATCGCCTTTCTCCTGGGCCTGGCCTGCACCAGCGTGAGTCTGCTCGCGGTCGGCTCCGGCGTCAGCAGGACCGTCGAGCTGGCCGTGCTGCTCGCCGGCGACGCCCTCGCCTCCCTGCTCCGCTTCGCACTCATGCAGCGCTGGGTCTTCGTGCCGTCACGGCGCCAGGACGGCAGGGAGGCCGTCCGGTGACGCGGCGTCTGCTCATCGTCAGTGCCGATGACTACGGTTTGAGCGAGGAAATCTCCCGGGGGATCCTCCGGGCCCACGACGCGGGTGTCGTGACGAGCGTCTCGGTGCTGGCCGTCGGTCCTGCGGTGGCGCGGGCGGCCGCGTGGCTGCGGGATCGCCCCGGGCTGGGGGTGGGCGGGCATCTCGCCGCGGTGGGTGAGGATCCTCCGTTGCTCAGCGCGCGCGAGATTCCCACCCTGGTCGATCGACGCGGCGCGTTCCGGTTGGGGTGGCGGTCGTTCATGACCGCGGCGATCGCGGGGCGCGTCGACATGGCGGACGTCCGCCGCGAGTTCGAGGCACAGCTGGAACGGCTCCGGTACGAGCTCGGTCTGAAGCTGACTCACGTCGACACTCATCAGCACCTCCACCTGTATCCCCCCGTCGCGCGGATCGTGACGGAGCTGGCCGGGGAGCGGGGAATCGGTGCGGTGCGCGTGCCCACGAGCGCCGCGCCCGGGCCACGGGGCATGGTGATCCGTCACTGGAGCCGGGCTCTGTCGACGCGTCTGAGGGCTGCGGGACTGTCGTTCCCGGAGGCGTACGGCGGGCTCGACGAGGCCGGTTCCCTGACGCTGCTTCGTGCCGAGCGCCTTCTGGGCCGCCTCGCCCGCGGCCCCGCCGGCACCATCGAGGTCAACTGCCATCCCGGTGAACCCACAGCCGGCGACCGGATCCGCTACGCGTGGGGTTACCGGTGGGAGGAAGAGCTTGCCGGGCTGACCTCCCCTTCCCTGCGCGAGACGCTCCGCCGGCTGGACCTGGACCTCGGAAGGTTCACGGACCTCCCCACTCCCGGCGCCCAGGCGGCATCCCGGTGAGATCTCACCGGATCGTGAGCGGGCAGCGAAAGCGGACCGCACCACGGCGGTAGCCGTGGTGCGGTCCGAGAGGTGGGTTCGGCGCGGAGAACCGCGTGGGGTGGGCGCGGGCGGGGCCCGCAGGGTGCCGAAGCACCCTGCGGGCCCCTTGCTGCGGCCGCAGCAGAGCGGTCCGCACAGAGGGTCGGCTGGACCCTCCGGTCACCGGAACGAGATCGCCACACTCGCCGGGCCGTTGCCGGCCGCGTCCGACATGCCGACCTGGCACTTCGCGGTGGCACAGTCCACGGTGCCCCAGCGAGTGCCGTCGAAGAGGTAGCCCTCGAAGGAGCGCCGCACCGTCAGCGACGTCTTCGCCGCTCCGCTGGCGTCTGCGGTCACGGCGGAGAAGTTCGCGGGGTTGCAGGCGAGCACGCCGGTGCCGACCCACGCGCACTGTCCGACGTCGTAGGCCGTGCCTGCCTGCAGGCCCTGAGCGGCGACCTGTACCACGGCACCGTCGGACAGCCCGGTCGACGGAGTCACCGTGGCCGTCGGTCCAGCGGCCACAGCGGAGGTCTGAAACCCGACGGTCAGTCCGAGCGCCACCGCCGAGCCGGCGACGACCCTGGCTACACGATTCCTGGTTATGGAAATGGGGACCACTCCTTCGTCGATACAGGGACATTCGAAGGCCAAAACAGAATGCCGTCGAAATCTGCAGAATGAGATTACCTAGCATTCCGGTTAGTGTCAATAAATATAAATGGCATTCTGGAAGAAGCATTCGAGGCAATGCGTGTGTACCATCCGGCCCCCTCGGCAAGGGAAAGCATTGAAACTGGTATACACCGTGAACATCCATGTATATGCCGTATGCCTGATGGGAATGAGGAGAAGCGAAAGCCGGTCGCGAACATTCGGTCTCTCCGTCAGGTGGCGCAAGCCGGAGACCGAAACCCTCGTGGCGGGTCCGGAACGGCTTCGGCCGCCTGCGGACCGTCGCCCGACCGGCCGACTTCTCCGGCATTGCGGGGTCTCGCCGAGGATCTTGCTGGGCTCTGGAGGCCGGCGTTAGCGTGACGGCGAGTTCGGGGCCCGATTCGTAGACCGCCCTGCTCGGCGCCGGTCGCGGCGCCGCGGGGGCCGCCCGGACGGCCGTCGCGGTGTCGATCAGCCGGTCGGCATGGGCCGGTGCCCCGGCACGACGCCGACAGGCGGCAGTTGTTCACCAGCCCGTTTCCCTACCACGGCAGTGAGGCGTTCACGCTGCGCTGCCATCGACCGGCGCGGCGCGGCCGGCCACGGTCGACCAGATGAAGGAGCTTCCCCATGCAGCCGTTCCAGGTCCAGATCCCCCAGGCTGACGTCGACGACCTCAAGCGCCGGCTGAGCGCGACCCGCTGGCCGGACCTCGTCGACGTCGGCTGGTCCCGTGGCGCCCCGCTGGAGTACATCAAGGAGCTGGCCGAGTACTGGCGTGACGGTTTCGACTGGCGCGCCGCCGAGCGCCGCATCAACCAGTACCCGCAGTTCACCACGGAGATCGACGGGGCCACCATCCACTTCCTGCACGTCCGCTCGCCCGAGCCGGACGCCACGCCGATGCTGATCACGCACGGCTGGCCCGGCACGCCGGTGGAGTTCCTGGACATCATCGGCCCGCTGACCGACCCGCGGGCCCACGGCGGCGACCCCGCCGATGCGTTCCACCTGGTCATCCCCTCGCTGCCGGGCTTCGGCCTCTCCGGCCCGCTCAAGACCACCGGCTGGGACCTGGGCCGGATAGCCATGGCCTGGTCCCAGCTGATGGCGAGCCTCGGCTACGAGCGCTACATCGCCCAGGGCGGCGACATCGGCGCCTTCACGTCGCTGCTGCTCGGGGCGATGAACCCGGGCCACGTGGCCGGCATCCACGTCAACCTCCTGCAGACCAACCTCAGTGGGGAACCGGGTGAGCTGGAGACGCTGAGCGAGGCGGACAGGGCCCGTCTCGCCAAGTCCGAGCGCTTCATCGACGACCTGTCCGGGCCCATGAAGATGCAGTCCACCCGGCCGCACACCATCGGCTACATGCTGAACGACTCGCCGGTCGCGCAACTGGCCTACCTGCTCGAGATGTTCAAGCACTGGGCCCAGACGGAGAAGGTCCCCGAGGACGCGGTCGACCGCGACCTGATGCTGACGCACATCTCGCTCTTCTGGTTCACCGCGACCGGTGGTTCCGCCGCGCAGGCGCACTACGAGCTGAAGCCGTTCCTTCCGATCACCTCCCTGATCGGCCGGTCCCCGACCATCGAGGTGCCCATGGGCGTCGCGGTCTACCCCGGGGCGCTCTTCCACCCGGTCCGCAGCCTGGCCGAGCGCGACTTCAAGCAGATCGTGCACTGGGCGGAGTTCGACCGCGGCGGCCACTTCTCGGCCATGGAGGAGCCGGACCTGTTCGTCGACGACCTGCGCACCTTCAACCGGACGCTGAAGAAGCTCTGACGCGGCACGCGGGCGGCGAGCCGGGGACTGTCCGAGCGGCAGGCCCCGGCTCGCTCGCATGTGCTGTCCGAGGCCCGGGGCCTTCCTCCGCCCAGCACCTCACCTGACCGCGTACCCGCGAGGTCATGCCCCGCATCGCCCGCCCCGCGTCGAGGCCGCGAGCGAAGCACGCAAGGACAGCCGATTCCCCGCCTTCCCCGCCATCGCGGCCGCCCTGGTGAGGCGCACGCTCGCAGACCCGTTCACCCTGGACGGACTGCGTAATTCCCCCGACACCTGCGCGATTCTCACTCGCGACAATCGGCAAGCCCTCGTCGTCTCG
>NZ_JBEOSZ010000051.1:0-58458 GCF_040303285.1 Streptomyces sp. NPDC096046
ACACCCAGTACGAGGGCTTGCACCCGGCACGCCGAGAGCACGCACCGGACGCCGCTCCTTGACGGGCAAACGTTGCCTGCCGCGGCACTAGCCGAACAGCCGGTCCAGGAAGGCGTTGCCGTACACCCGGTGCGGGTCGAGCCGGTCCAGCACCGCGTCCGCCTCCGCCCACGCGGCGGGGCCGACCGCCGCCGGAACGACGTCGCCCAGTACCTCCTCGTCGCTCCACACCGCGTCGTCCGTGTACGCCCAGCCCTTGGACCACTCCACTCGGGTGAGCGCGAACCCGCCGTCGAAGGCGCGCAGCAGGAACCGCTCGATCTCGCGCAGGAACGCCTCCGCGTCCGGCGTGCCCGGCAGCGTCAGGACGTCCAGCCATACGGCCGTGTCCCACTCGGGATGGTCCTCGGGCGGCCGGAGGGCCGACAGCAGCGGCGGACGGGCCCCGGCCATCCCCGTGTCGCCCGGGTCGTCCAGTCCGGTCACCCGGATCTCCACGGAGCCGTTCACCGGGAAGCTGCCCCGGGCGGAGTAGGCCGTCAGCCGCTCGCGGTAGAACGCCGCGAACTCGGAGACCACCCGCTGCACCCTGCCCCGCGAGGTGAGCACCGCGTAGCCGTTGGCGTGCACGCGCAGTGTGGTCGGCCTCAGATAGAGCAGCGTGTTCTTGGACGGCCCCCAGAGGTCGGCGGACAGCGTCGTCACCAGCCCGAGCGCGGCGGCCTCGTACTGCGCCGTGCCGAGCACCGGAGCCAGGTACCAGGCGGCCTCCGACGTCATCCGGCCGACCAGTGCCGCCACCGGCTCCGGGATGTTGTCCGAGAAGGGGTAGTTGTACGGCCGGGTCACCTTCCGCGAGGTCAGTGGCCGGACCGGGGAGACGCTCCACACCTTCAGCCAGGGGTGCTCGGTGAAGGCGAACCAGATCGCCTCGACCCGGCCCGCCTCGTCCAGGAAGCTCGCGAAGGTCCGCCCGTCGCCCGAACCGGGCGCGGCGAACAGTTCCCAGGCCGGGATGTCCGTACGGCTCACACACCTGAGGTGTGTGTTCGCGCCCACCCGCAGCACCACCTCGGTCACCAGGGACCGCCCGAGATGGGTCAGCAGCGCGGCACAGTCGGCCTCGTCGCGGTGGAACGTGCGCAGCACGTACGCGCCGGCCCGCGGGTCCCACACGACCGCCGTCAGCGAAAGGACCAGGTTGCTGAGCGAGCCGTACGTGTGCCCGGGCCGCCGTTGCTCGCCGCGCGCGGGTACGGCGGTGCCGTGCGCGTCGACGGCGAGGGCGCCGCCCAGGGTGAGCACGCCGGGGGCGGGGGTGGCCGTGACGCCGAGGCCGTGCTCCTCCAGGAAGGTCAGCAGCGCCTCCAGGGTCACACCGGTGCCCGCGCGCACGGCGGTGGGGGAGTCCAGGGCCAGGCCGGTGAGATGGGGTGCGGTGTCGACGAGGAGGACCGGCGCCCCGGACGGCGTCGCCTCGGTGACCGTCAGGGGCGACCAGCCGTGCGAGGCGCCCCGGGCGCGTACCCGCCAGCCGTGCCCCCGCGCCCAGTTGACGACGGCGACCACCTGCTCCGGGCCGTCCGGCGCGCAGGCCCACAGGCCGTCGGCGGTGATCTCGCCGACCCAGTTCCGGTACGCCGAGCGGTACAGCGCGACGTCGGTGGGGAAGTCCGGCAACTCGGCGGCGGCGACCGCCGGATCCGCGGGCAGACCGGGCACGACGGCCAGGGCGGCGGCGGTGAGGAGAAACCCCCGGCGGGTCCAGGGCGACGCGTCCGAAGGGTGGTTGTTCGCTGAACCAGTGGTCACGGCAAGCACGCTAGAGGCCGGTTGACACGTGACGCGTCCCTGTCGCCTCTATTCACTCGTGTGAGTGAATAGAGCCCGGTGGGCAGGCCGGAGGGATCCGTTCCGCGCAGTGCCCCGGCGGATGACAGACTGACGCCCATGGACGAGCGCACATTCGACAGATCGGGTCAGCACGCTTCCGTCGTCGGTCTCGGCACCTGGCAGCTGGGTGCCGACTGGGGAGACGTCGACGACAAGGAAGCCCTCTCGGTACTGGAGGCGGCGGCAGAGGCCGGGGTCACCTTCTTCGACACCGCCGACGTGTACGGCGACGGCCGCAGCGAGCAGACCATCGCCGCGTTCCTCAGCGGCCGCCCGGACCTGCACGTCATGGTCGCCACGAAGATGGGCCGCCGGGTCGACCAGATTCCCGGGAACTACGTGCTCGACAACTTCCGCGCCTGGAACGACCGCTCCCGGCGCAACCTCGGCGTCGACCGCATCGACCTGGTGCAGCTGCACTGCCCGCCGACACCCGTCTACTCCACGGACGAGGTGTTCGACGCCCTCGACACCCTGGTGGAGGAAGAGCGCGTCGCCGCGTACGGAGTCAGCGTCGAGACCTGCGAGGAGGCGCTGACCGCGATCGCGCGGCCGAACGTGGCGAGTGTGCAGATCATCCTCAACCCGTTCCGCATGAAACCCCTGCGCCACGTGCTCCCGGCCGCCCGTGAGGCGGGCGTCGGCATCATCGCCCGCGTCCCGCTCGCCTCCGGCCTGCTGTCGGGCAAGTACACCCGGGACACCGTCTTCCCGGAGAACGACCACCGCACCTACAACCGGCACGGCGAGTCCTTCGACGTGGGCGAGACCTTCTCCGGCGTCGACTACACCACCGGTGTGGAGGCGGCCGCCGAGTTCGCGGCGCTCGCCCCCGAGGGATACACCCCCGCCCAGCTGGCCCTGCGCTGGATCGTCGAGCAGCCCGGCGTCACGACCGTGATCCCGGGCGCGCGTTCACCCGAGCAGGCACGGGCCAACGCGGCCGCCGCCCGACTCCCGGAACTGCCCGGCGAGACACAGGCGGCGATCCGCGACCTGTACGACCGGCGGATCAAGAACCAGGTCGAAGGCCGCTGGTAGGAAGCGGCCCCGGCTCACGGCTCCAGGAGCAGCTGCCTCTCCTGCTCCTGGTCGCCGGAGGCGGCGCCGTCGTCGCGTGCCGTGAAAGCGGCGGTGAGGGTGTCGCTCGCCCGCCGCACGGCCTCCGGGCTGCCCTGCACGGTGACGGTCACCGGCGCCGACAGCCGGTCGGCCCCCTGACCGCCGCCGTCGGCGGGACCCGCCTGCGCCTCACCGCCGAAGGTCGCCGTGTGCACGGTCGCGTTCTCGTCGGCCGGACGCTCGTCCGGCGCCCCGAACGTGCCCTCCAGGGCGCGGACGACCGCCCGCGCGTCGTCGGCGCCTCCGCCGCTGAGCGTCACGGTGAGCTGCGTACCGGACATGCGTCCACGACCTCCTAGAACTCTGCGACATTCGCGCCGTCCGTGTAACCGTCCCCTGATCGCTCAAACCGTCGCGGAGCCCGGGAAGAGGAGTCGTTACGGGGAACCCGGGAAAGAGGAGGGCTCACGGCTCACACCGGGAGGAACAGTGGTGGACGCGTCAGAGGGCGGGATCATGCGCCGGGGGCGCAACGAGACGGAGGAGGAGAGGGCGGACCGGATGTGGGTGGAGCTCATCCAGGAGGTCCGCGTGGCACAGATGGGTGTGCAGATCCTGTTCGGCTTCCTGCTCACCGTGGTGTTCACCCAGAAGTACGACGACCTCTCCGGCACCGACCAGACCATCTACCTCGTGACGGTCGTGCTGGGCGCCTGCGCGACCGGGGCCCTCATAGGCCCGGTGTCCCTGCACCGTCTCGTCTCCGGTCGGCGCGTCAAGCCCCATGCGGTGCGGCTGGCCTCCCGGCTCACCCTCCTCGGCCTCGTACTGCTGCTCGCCACGACGACCGCCTCACTGCTGCTCATCCTGCGCGTGGCGACGCACGACGGCTTCGTGCCCTACCTGGTCGCCGGCGTGGTCGGCTGGTACCTGCTGTGCTGGTTCGTCCTGCCGCTGTGGACCCGGCACCGGTACACGTCGAAGTGAGGGCGCCTTCGCCGGGTGCCGGTCGTGCGCCCGGCCGAGCCGCAGCAGGCTCGTGGCCAGGCACGCGCACACGGTCAGCGGCGCTGGCCGACGGCTTGCCGCCCAGCGCGGAAGTGCGCACCAGCGGCTCGCGCACCAGCACGGCCGGCACCAAGCCCCGCATCAGGTGGCCGAACCGGTCGTGGGGACGGCGGTCCCATCGTCCTGGCGGGCGTGTACGGCACGAGTACGCCTCCTCATACCGGCCGTACGTCAACCCCCGGCGATGACGTCGGCCAGGAAATCGTCGACACGGACCTCCTCGCAGCCCTGCGGAACCACGTCGTAGGTCTCGCGCAGGAAGGCCGCGAAACCCGGTGCCCACGCGAACACCACCGCGTGGTGCCGGCCGCCGTCGGGGCGGGCGTCGCCGAGGAACTCCATGCGCAGCTCCCGCCACATACCCCGCGTCTCCGGACGCATCCGCACGTCGCCCACCCCGACCGGACGCCGCAGCGCGTCCCCGAGCATCTCCCGGTCCAGTTGCCACCGGGCGAGAACGCGGCCGTCATGGCTGAAGACCACGGTGACGGCGAACGGGTCCGCGGCGTCGTAGCTCAGGTGGGCGAGCACGGAGAAACGGTCCGTGTCGCCCGCCTGGAGCTGCACCACCAGGGTCTTGTGGACGAACGAGTTCACGAGGAGGCCTCCGGGAAGAACCGACGTAGACACCCTCTAGTACCCCCGATCCGGCCGGAATGCTCAGCCGACCGGGTGATTCCCGCGAGCGCCCCGCAGCGACTCGATACATACGGAGACGGCCCGCTGGAGTTCCTCCAGGCGCTGCACCATGTCGTCCTCGTAGAACTCCCCGGCGTCGTCGAAGGTCAGCTCCTCGAACACCTTGGTCGCCTTCTGCAGGCTGCTGTAGAACTTCGTGCGCCGCTCCCGCACCCGCAGCCCCGGGTCGGCCTCCACCACCTCGACGACGCGGGACTTCATCGTGTCGTACGCCTCCGCCGCCCACTCGCCGGCGTCCTCGCCCTCGTCCAGCTCGTCGAGGAGCGACAGGTGCCGCTCGGCCTCCTGGCGCAGGTCGGCGGGCGCGTCGACGGTCTGCCCGGCCGGCGTCTTGATCTGGCCCGACTCGGCGATCTGGCGCACGTACCCGATCCGGTCGGCAGCCCTGCTCTCGCCGGCGACGGCCTTCTTCAGCTCATCGGTGCGCACCACGTCACGGGCCAGCTCCGACTGGAGGCCGGGGTCCTCGCGGACGCGGTCCAGCAGGGCCTGGCGGGCCGCGCGGGCGGTGGCGGGGTCGGCGAGAATCGCGGCGCGCAGGGCGGTGGGGTTCTCCGCCACTTCCAGGGCCTTCGTGGGCCGGATGCCCTCGGCCTCGGCGGCCTCCGAGATGGCGGTGCCGCGCTCGGAGGCCGCGCTGTTGCGGGAGACGTAGTAGCTCAGCCACACGTCCGCGTCCGGCAGGTCCACCTCCTGGCCCGGTGCCAGCGCCTCGAAGTGCGGGACCATCCCGTCGTCGGCCGCCCGGTCCCACGCCTTGTAGTAGCGCATGACCCGCTCCGGGGAGCAGCCGGCGAGTTCCGCGAACTCCTTCGCGGACACCTTCGATGTCTCGTCCGCGCCCTGACCGCCGGGGCGCACGCTGCGCGCCACCTTCAGACCGAAGGCCCACCCTCCGGTCCGGGCATACGCCCCGAACTCCCGCGCGTCCCGCGCGACCGGGTCGCAGACGGGCTCCGGGGCAGCGGGGGACGTCTCGGGCGGGGTGATGGCTACGGTCACGGACGACTCTCCTGAGGCGGGGCAGATCGGACTGCACAAGGTGCGGGCGGAAGCCTAGCGGCACCCGCTGACCTCGCCGTTCACCCCCGCGTGGCCCGGCCGAAAACCGCTGTCCCGGCCGGGCGCCGGTGCGCGAGGATGCCCGGCACGGTGCGGCACTGCTCGTCCGGCGGCTGCTGTTGCCCCTTCTCCTGGCCGGTTCCCGCCCACTGCCGAGGAGGCCCGGCGGATGAGCGCGCTCGTGGAGTAGAGCCCCCCGGGGCGGAGGGCTCTACTGGTCGAACAGGTCGTGGAGGCGCCGGCCGGGGACGTCAGCCGAACGCGTCGCGCAGCGCGGGCAGCAGGGTCTTCTCCGACCAGTCCAGATACGCCGGCTGCGTGTCACCGCCGATCTGGACGAGTGCGATCTCGGTGAACCCGGCCTCGGCATACGGGCGGACGGCGTCGACGAAGGCGTCCGGGTCGTCACCGCACGGGATGGACTCGGCCACGTCGTCCTGCGTGACGAACTGGGTCGCCGCCTCGAAGGAATCCGGGTGCGGAAGCTCCGAGTTGACCTTCCAGCCGCTGCCGAACCAGCGGAACTGGGAGTGGGCCCGCTTGACGGCCGTGTCCCGGTCCGGGTCGTAGCAGACGGGCAGCTGGCCCACGCGGGGCTTGCCCTGACCGCCGTGCCGGTCGAACGCCTCCAGCAGCCCGGCCTTGGGCTCCGTGGCGATCACCAGGTCGCCCAGCCGGCCCGCGAGTTCGCAGGACCGCTCGCCGGAGACGGCGATGCCGATGGGCGGCGCCTGGTCCGGCAGGTCCCACAGCCGGGCGGACTCCACGTCGAAGTGCGTGCCGCGACGGGTGACGTGGCCGCCCTCGAAGAGGGCGCGGATGATGTCCACGGCCTCCTCGAACATCTCGTGCCGCACCTCGACGGACGGCCAGCCGCCGCCCACCACGTGCTCGTTGAGGTTCTCGCCCGAGCCCAGTCCGAGCCGGAAGCGGCCCTCGGACAGAAGCTGAAGGGTCGCCGCCTTCTGCGCCACGACCGCCGGGTGGTAGCGGAACGTCGGGCACGTCACATACGTCATCAGCGGGATACGTGACGTGGCCTGGGCGGCGGCGCCGAGCACGGCCCACGCGTACGGCGAATGACCCTGCGAGCGCAGCCACGGGAAGTAGTGGTCGGAGGTCACCGAGAAGTCGAAGCCCGCCTCCTCGGCCCGCACCACGTGGTCGACGAGCTCTCGGGGGCCGGCCTGTTCGGTCATCATCGTGTATCCGATTTGCACCATAACCGGCGAGTCCCCTGACGGAGAGCCCGGAAACGGCTCGATCAAGGTCAGCCGACGGGTGCAGGATGCATGCATGAGTGCTTCCGCCCTGCCGACGTCCCCTCCCGCCACCCAGGGGGTCGACGCCTCCGGCGTCCAGGCCTTCCTCGATGCCCTGGAAGCCGCCCCCGAGATCGAGCCGCACAGCCTGATGATCATGCGGCACGGGCATCTGGTCGCCTCCGGCTGGTGGGCGCCGTACACCGCCGAGCGCCCCCATCTGCTGTACTCGCTCAGCAAGAGCTTCACCGGGACCGCCGCCGCCCTGGCCGAGGCCGAGGGGCTGCTCGACTTCGACGCGCCGGTGATCTCGTACTTCCCGGAGTTCGAGGCGGACATCACCGACCCGCGCAGCCGGGCCATGCTCGTCCGGCACGTGGCCTCCATGGCGAGCGGCCACCGGCGGGACACCGTCGACGAGGCCTTCGGACGGGGCATCGCCGAGCCCGTCCGGCAGTTCCTGCTGCTGCCCCCGGACGGCGACCCGGGGACCGTCTTCGCCTACAACCAGCCCGCCACCTACACGCTCGCCGCGATCGTCCAGCGGGTGACCGGGCAGCCGCTCACCCGGTATCTGCGGCCCCGGCTGCTGGACGCGCTGGGCATCGGAGAGGTGGCCTGGCTGCGGGACCGCACCGGCCGCGAACTCGGCTTCAGCGGTCTGCACGCCACCACCGACGCCGTCGCCCGGCTCGGACAGCTGTATCTCAGTGACGGGCTCTGGGCGGGTGAGCGGCTGCTGCCGCGGGGATGGGCCGCCCGGGCCTCGCGCCCCCGTACGCAGACCGCGGGAGCCATGGGGGAGACGGACCGGCAGGACTGGGACCAGGGCTACGGCTACCAGTTCTGGACGTCCCGGCACGGCTACCGGGGCGACGGCGCGTTCGGCCAGTTCTGCCTGGTGCTGCCGGAGCACGACGCCGTGATCGCGGCGACCGCGGCGACCGAGCGGATGCAGGAGTATCTGAACCTGGTCTGGAAGCATCTGCTGCCGGCCTTCGGACCGGAGCCGCTGACCGGTCGTGAGGCCGCCGACGCGGAGCTGGGGGAGCGCCTCGGCCGGCTCTCGCTGCCGTCCGCGCCGGGCCGGCCCACGCCTGTGGAGGGGGACGGGGACTGGGCGGCCACGCACTTCACGCCCTCCGCCGGCGCCGGACCGGTCCGGTCGGCCGGGCTCGCCCGGGACACGGACGGCTGGACGCTCGCGCTCACCGGAGCGGCGGACCGCCCGGACCAGCCGGACCGGCTGGACCTGCGCCTCACGGCGGACGGCTGGACGGTCGCCGAGGAAAGCGTGCCGACCGCGGTGAGCGGCGGCTGGACCGGGCCGGACACGCTGGCCGTGGAGGTGGTGTTCCTGGAGACGCCGCACCGCCTGGCGCTGACCTGCTCCCTCGCGGACCGGAAGCTCACCGCGCACTGGCGCACCCAGCCCCTGCACGGCGGCCGGTTCACCTCCCTGCGCGCCCCGCGCGGCTCAGTCTGAGCCGGGCCGGAAGGTCTTGAAGAACGTGCGCAGCGCCTCCTGGTTGGCGGCGTCGTCCCAGTCGGCGTCGGGGGTCGTCCAGCGCAGCGAGAAACCCCGGCCCTCACCGAGCAGGAAACCTCGGCCGTAGGTGTGCACGCGGGTGCCGTCGACGTCCGCCGTCCACTCCATGTCGGCGGCCTCGCGTCCCTGGTACGTCGTCGCGCGGATGGTTCCGATCCGGTCGTAGCCGTCGGCCCGTTTCAGGTTCGGCTCGACGTCGTCCCGCCACACGGCCACGGGGTCCGGCCCGACGCGTGCGCTGTAGGTGACGGCCAGCGTGCGGTCGTCACCCTCGGCGCCGAAGACGACCCGGTAGGCCAGCTCGCCCTGGCGGTCGGTGTCCAGCCGCTTCCAGCCTTCGGGGAGCGCGACGGAGAAGCCCTCCGCCGCCCGGTAGCGCTGGAAACCGCTCGGCAGGGCCGTAGCCGGACGGGACGGCGTGGTCGTGGGGGTGGGTGCCGGGGACGACGGAGTGGGGCTGGGGGAGGAGGACGGGGGCGGGCTGGGCGCCCCGGAGGGTTCGGGGCTGTCGCCGCCGGTGCCCCCGCCCGGCGTGGCGGCGGAGGCCGGCGGCCGGACCGGCGATCCTGCCGTGTCACTGCCGCCGTCCGTGCCGGGCAGCCCCTGGGTGGCGACGAGCACGGCGACCGCGACGGTGACGACGGCCAGGGCCGTGCCCGCCACCACGGTCCGTCTGCTCCACGCCGGGCTCCCCGGCCGCAGCGCGGCGTAGGCGCCCCGCAGCCGCGGGACGGACGCCGCGGACAGGGCCGCCTCGGGGTCCTCTCTGAGCGCGCGGGTCAGCGCCTCGCGCACCACCGGACGGGTCAGCCGCTCCCGTGAGTCCTTGCGGAGCAGTCCCTGCACGACCTGGGTGAGCGGCCCGGCCCGCACCGGCGTGCGCAGCGGCAGCCGGTCCACGCCCTTGAGGGTGTTCTCCGGCCGCCCCCGGTCACGGAACGGCGGACGTCCCTCGACCGCCGTGTAGAGGATCGCGCCCAGTGCCCACAGGTCGGCCGTGGGGCCGATGCGCTGGTCGCGGGCCTGCTCCGGGGAGGCGTACGCGGGCGCCGTGAGGCGGGGGGCGAGGGTCGCGCCGGCCAGGCCGAAGCCGGTGACGACGACCGAGTGGTCGGCGCGTACGAACACCTGGCCGGGGCTCAGCTCACCGTGCGTGATGCCCTCGGCGTGCGCGGCGTCCAGCACGTCGAGCAGCCCGAGACCGATCCGTGCCGCCCGCACGTAGTTGAACGTGCCCTGTTCCGAGAGGAGTTCACCGAGGGGGGTGCCGTCGATCCACTCGTTGACGGTCCACAGCGCGCCGCCCTCCTCGACGGCGTCGACGACCGCGGCGATCCGGCCGGGGCACAGCAGCGCCATGCTCTCGGACATGCGCAGCAGACGGGAGGCAGCCCGTCGCTCGGCCGCGCGCGGGTCCTCCGGAAGCCCGACCTGGGTCACCAGACACGGGCGGGAGATCTCACCGGCTCCGGTGTCCTCGGCGTACCAGCAGATGCGGTTGGTCTCGCGCTGAATGATCTCGAGCAGCCGGTACCGGCCGGCGACCAACTGGTGTGTGGAGACGTGCGCCCTGCCCATGGCCATCCCTCGCTGGAAACCTGGCTCTCACCTTTTCCAGAGGTACGGGGAGCGGGGCGGCGTGCGTTCAATCCGATCGCAACTCCGCGGTCATTCTTGTCTTTTGTTCAGGGGATGGGAGCATGTGTGCGAAGAAAAGCGGTCTTTTCGGGGGCGCGGGCGCGGTTTCACCTCGCCCGCGCTGGGCACGGCGGGGGCGGAGAATTCTCCGCTCCCCGCCCGGGGATTCACAATTCCGGGCCCGGCCAGCTGGTAACCGGCGGTAAATGCGGGACGTGCGCGACCGCTGAACTCGGAGCCCTCGATGAATTCCAGGTGGATTCCCCGAGAGGGGCCGGGGCTTCAGCTCAGACCGAAGCGGCGCGACCAGGCGAAAACGTCACCGGTCGTCGCGTTGCCCCCGCACACCACCAGGCCCAGCCGCGCCCCCTCGCCGACCCGCTCCAGGACCTGCCGGGCGGCGGGCAGCAGACAGCCGGCCGCCGGTTCGGCCCACACCTTGGCATGGTCGGCCAGGTCCAGCGAGCCCTGGACGGCATCCCGGTCCGGGACCACGAACACCTCGGTGACCAGGGCGGAGACATGGTCGTACGTCAGCTGCGAGACGGACGGGGCGCTGAGCGTGGAGACGATCGACGACAGGGCGACCGGCAGCGGGCCGCCCGCCGCCAGCGCCTCGGACATGGCCTGGGCACCCTCGGTCTCCACGCCCCACACCCGCACCCCGGGCCGGCGCGCCCGCAGCGCCGCGGCGACCCCGGCGATCAGCCCGCCACCGCCGATACTCACGAGCACGTCGGTGAGCTCACCGGCGTCCGCGGCGAACTCCAGCCCGACCGTGCCCTGTCCGGCGATCACCTCCGGGTCGTCGAAGGGGTGGACCAGGGTCAGGCCCTCCTGCTGGAGTCGCGTCATCAGCGCGAACGCGCCGTCCATGTCGTCGGTCAGCCGCACGGACGCGCCGGCCGCCTCCGCGATCTCCACGGCTCGGGCGGGCGCCGAGCGCGGCATCACCACGGTGGCCTTCACATCGAGGGCCTCGGCCATGACCGCGAGGGCGATCCCGTGGTTGCCTCCGCTGACCGCCACCACCCCGGCGGCCCGTTCCGCCTCGCCCAGCGACAACAGTTTCGCCGTCGCCCCGCGCGCCTTGAACGAGCCGGTGCGCTGCAGCAGCTCCAGCTTCGCGGTGACCGGGGCACCGAGCAGGGTCGACAGCCCCGGGCTGTCCACGGTCGGGGTGCGTACGACGTGCCCGGCGATCCGCCCGGCCGCGGCCTCGATCTCCGAGATGCCGATCATGACTGTCATCCTTCCGGCGCGGGGTCGCGGAGCACGCCGAGTCGAACCCTGACGTGTGAAAGGGGGCGAGGTCAACGCGATGTCCGAGGGGAAGGACCGGCCCGTGCCCGCGTGCGGACCGGCCCCGTCGTGCCGAGCGTCTCGTACCGGTCGTGCCGAGGGCGGTCGTTCGGCTGGTGCGGACCGGCCCTGTCGTGCCGAGCGTCTGGTACCGGTCGTGCCGAGGGCGGCCGTTCGGCTGGTGCGGACCGGCCCTGTCGTGCCGAGCGTCTGGTACCGGTCGTGCCGAGGGCGGCCGTTCGGCTGGCGCGGACCGGCCCTGTCGTGCCGAGCGTCTTGCACCGGTCGTGCCGAGGGCGGCCGTTCCGCTCGGTTCAGACCTCGCGCCGCAGCAGATGGCCGAGCAGCGACCGGAGCTCGTCGGCGGGCGCTGCGGCCAATGGCACTCCGGCGAGGGCTGTCTCGACGGCGGTGATGTGCCGCCGGGCCTCGGCCATGGCCGTCGAGCGCCCGCCCGCCTCCTCGATCAGCGCCGCCGCGCGGGGCGCGTCGCCGGATTCCAGGAGTGCGGCGATCCGGTCACCCGCCGGGGAACCGAGCGCCACCAGCACCGGGAAGGTCTTCTTCCGCTCGCGCAGATCACCGTGGACCGGCTTGCCGGTGACAGCCGGATCCCCCCAGATCCCCAGGACGTCGTCGACGATCTGGAACGCGATCCCCAGATGCCGGCCCACCCGGTCGAGCGCGCCGGCCGTCTCGGGGCCGGCGCCGCCGAGCACGGCACCGAGCGCTGCGGCGCACCCCAGCAGCGCGCCGGTCTTGTGCTCCGCCATCGCCCGGTACTCCTCGGTCCGTACCCGCTCCGGTCCGGTCCAGGGACGGTCCGCGAACAGGAGATCGTCCGCCTGCCCGCGCACCAGGTCGCCCAGCGCCGCGGACAGCGTCCGCACGGCCCCGCCACCTCCCGGCTGCGCGGCGAGCGTCTCCACGGCCAGCGCGAACAGGGCGTCGCCGGCGAGCACCGCGGGCCCTGTGCCATAGGCCTTCCACACGGCCGGGCGGCGCCGCCGGTCCGTATCGCCGTCCATGATGTCGTCGTGCAGCAGGGAGAAGGTATGCACCAACTCCACCGCGACGGCCGCCGTCACGCCGGCCCGCCCCGGCGCACCGGCCGCCTCCGCCCCGAGCACCGCGAGCGCCTGCCGTACGCCCTTGCCGCCGGAGGCGGCGGCCGGCGCACCGCCGACCTCGCACCAGCCGAAGGAATAGGCGGCCATCTCACCGACCCAGGGGTGCAGCCGGCCGATGGCTTCCTCCAGAGCGGGCCGGGTCAGGGCGCGGCAGCGGTCGAGAACCCGGAGCGTGTCGTCGGCACCGGCCGGAAGATCGTGTCTCCCGCCCAGGCGTGCCGCTCCACCCGGGCCAGGGGACGGTCGCGTCCGCGTGGCCGGGGACGACGCCGTCGTGGTGCCCCCGCACGCCGCCTCCACCGTCGTCGGCAGCGCTGTCACCGTGCCGCCTCCGTCGCCCGCGCGTCCGCCGGTATGCCGAGTTCCTCATGAGCCCGGGCCACCATCTCGCGGGCGTGCCGCAGGCCGATCCGCTCCAGCAGGCCGGCGAGGTCGGCCAGTTCGGCCGCCGTCTCGGCGCGGTCGCGGCCCAGCCGGGCCAGGGACTTGGCGAGGCCCAGCCGGGACAAGGCCTCCCCGCGCGGCTCGCTCATCTCGCGGAACTCCGCGAGCGCCCGCTCGTACAGCTCGCGCGCCTGTGCGTAACGCCCCGCCCGGTACAGGACGTTGCCGCGCATCTTGTGGTTGTAGGCCAGCGCACTGGACAGCCGCATCGCCCGGCAGGTCGTCTCCGCCTCGCTCAACAGCTCAAGGGCCCGCTCGGTGTCCCCGTCACGGACCGAGACCACATCGGCCAGCCCGCGCAGCGCCCAGGCGTGACCGCGCCGGTCCTCGGCGCGAGCGGCGATCTCGGCGGCCTCCTCGAACAGGGCGTACGCCGTGTCGTAACGCCCGGTGTTGCGGTGCATCTGCGCGATGCCCTCCAGTGCCCACACCGTGTGCCGCGCCTCCCCGCGCCGCCGGGCTTCGGCGAGCAACTGCTCGTGCAGCCGCTCGACGGCCTCGTAGTCGCCCTGGATCCGGCCGGTCTCCGCCAGGCCTGCCAGTGAGTAACCGCGGGCGACGACGTCCCCGCCGCGTTCGCCCAGGTCGGCCGCCAGCTGGAGCAGCCTTCGGGCCAGCGGGAGGGCGCCGCGCTGCCGGGCCAGCGTACCGCCGCTCCACAGCGCCCAGGCCATCGCCGCGAGGTCGCCGGCCTGCCGGGCCGCGCGGTAACTCGCCTTCCAGGCGCGGTCCGCGTCCTCGACCCGGCCCAGCCGGCGGTGCGCCTCGGCCACCGCCAGTCCGGAACGCGCCGCCTCCCCGGGCTGTCCGGCACGCTCGGCGGCCTTCAACTGCTCGGTGCCGGCGGCCAGGACGTCGGTCAGTGAGGAGTTGACGGACAGGGTGGTGAGAGCGCCCTGGTACTCGGGGGCGAATGCCTTGCCGTACATCGGTGCCTTTCGGTCCGTATACACGCCATGTATACATAGTGCGTATACATGGCGTGTATAGAGGGGTGGAAACGTGCCCTGGCCCGAAGGCCAGGGCATCACCTGTTGCCGATCAAGACGTCGGCGGAACCGACCGGGTTGCCTCTGAGGCGCAGATCACCGTGAGGGTCTCGCCCTGGCCGAGCCAAACCGGAAGCCCACGGGGCGAGTTCAGTGCTGACCGGGCTTGTGCGGAGTCGCCTCGCTCGGCCGGACGACGGCGTACCCCTCGCCCTGAAGCAGCAACTGCACGGCCTCGCCGGAGCCTCCGCGGAGCATGGACCCGATGGACTGGGAGCGGTGCAGCGAGGTCTGCAGGCCCGCGGTCCAGCCGACGATCGCGTCCGTGTCGACGTACACCGGATACTGCGGTGAGACCGGGATGACGAGCGGGTTGCCCTCGCACACCAGGCCCAGCTTGCCCTGCCCGGTGAAGACGCTGTTGAACAGGCCGCCGCCGGTGATGCCGGCGCCCTTCACGGTCGCGATGCGGTACGACAACGTCGCGTCGAAACACAGGACGTTGCGGCCGTTGACCGTGAACTCGTCACCCGGTTCGACATCGACGACGAAGCAGTTCTGCGCCTCCTGCGCGAACCACGCCTCGCCCTGCCCGCGCACCGCCATCAGGGGCAGCCCCTCCCCGGTGACCGCGCGTTTGAGCATGCCGCCCACGCCCTGGCCCTTGCGCTCGAACTGGAGGTTGCCGCGATAGGAGATCATCGCGCCCTGCCGGGCGAGCATCTCGCCGTTCACCGTGTACCGGATGCACTTGGCGTTCTCGACCGTCATGCCCGGCGCTACGGCCGGCTGCACCATGTGCTCACTGGAAAAGAGGTCACCCTTCATACCGGCATCCTCGCCCGAAGCGTCTCCCTCCGCCAAGATCGCGCGCGGAAGGGGCGACTGCGCTCGCCATGCCCGTCCGGTGGCGACCGGGGCACGTCCGGTCGCCGCACGTGCTCCGGAAGGCCTCGGCCGGTGACGGCCGCGTCCGGGGCGCCGGCGTGCGCGGCGTCCTCCTCCTCGACCCCGCGCCGACGCGACGGCACGCCCGTCGAGGCCACCCCCGCACAGCGTCGACGGCCGCGCCACTACGGTGGCGTACGCCGGGACGACCCGCAGGATCTGCCTCGCGCCCGGCGGCTCCGTGACCCTCCGGAACCTCGCCCGGCGACCCCGCGCGCACACCACCGACCGGCCGAAGGAGCACCGACGATGCCCCGCACCGCACGCCCCCACGGGCGCGCCGCCCTGACCGCCCTCTCCGCCTGCGTCGCGCTGGGCTGCGGGACCGGCACGGTGCCCGGCGAGCAGCCGAGCCCGACGCCCGGCGGCCCGACAGCCGCCGGGCGGGACGTGGTGACCTGGGCCTCCTCCGCCGACCACGTCGGCGAGGCGGCCGACGGCAGGGGCTACCGGCTGATGGTGCACACCAGCGTCGGCGGCAGCGGCCTGCGGGTACGGCTGTCCAACGCCTTCGGCGACCGGCCGGTGACCTTCGGCAACGCCCACGCGGGCCTGCGACAGGACGGCGCCTCGCTCGTCCCCGGCAGCAACGGGCGCCTGACCTTCGCCGGCGCCCGCTCCGTCACCGTCCCCGCCGGCGGCATCGTCTACAGCGATCCCCTGCCCGGCCGCGTCCCCGCCGAGCGCACCCTCGCCGTCAGCCTGTACGTGTCCCGGGCGGGCGGCACGCTCACCGGGCACCGGATGGCGCTGCAGACGTCGTACATCACCGACGGCGACCACACCGCGGAGGAGGGCGCGGCCCACTGGAAGCAGCGGACCGGCTCGTGGTACTACCTCGACGCCGTCACCGTACGGCCGCGCGAGGAGACGGGAGCGGTCGTAGCCCTCGGTGACTCCCTCACCGACGGCCGGCGGTCCACGCCCGACCGCGACCGTCGCTGGCCCGACTACCTGGCCCGCCGCCTGAGTTCGGTCGGAGGCACGGTCGAAGGGGTGGCCAACGCGGGCATCGCCGGGAACAAGGTCCTCCGCGACGGCCCCGGACAGAGCGCCCTGAACCGGCTGCGACGAGACGCGCTCTCGCTGCCGGGCGTGCGCACGGTGTTCCTCTTCCAGGGCGTCAACGACATCAAGGCCGAGCCCGGCGCCACGAGTGCCGGACTGATCGCCGGATACCGCAGGCTGATCGACAGGGCGCACGCGGCCGGGAAGTGCGTCGTAGGCGCCACGATCGCTCCCTTCAAGGGCTGGCCGGAGTGGGACCCCGCGGGGGAAGCGGTGCGGCGGCGGGTCAACGCCTTCATCCGCGACAGCGGCGAGTTCGACGGGGTCACCGACTTCGACCGCGTCCTGCGCAGCCCCCACGACCCCGAGCGGATGCTCGCCGCGTTCGACGGCGGTGACCATCTGCACCCCAACGACAAGGGTATGCGGGCGATGGCCGACGCCGTCGATCCGAAGACCCTCGGCTGCGGGACCGGCTAGCGCGCCGGGACGCTGCGGGCCGGGTGGTCAGCCGGACGCCGACGGCTCCGGGGCGATCAGGCCCTCGCGGTGGGCGACCGCCACGGCCTCACCACGGCTCGACGCACCCAGCTTGGCGAGGATGTTGGAGACATGCACGCTCGCGGTCTTGCCGCTGATGAACAGTTCCTCGCCGATCTGCCGGTTGCTGCGGCCCAGGGCGAGCAACCGGATCACGTCCTGCTCACGTGCGGTGAGCACGGTGGCCCGGACGCCGTCACCCGGCCTGTCCGGCAGCCGGCCGCGTCGGATCAGGGTGTCCACCCGCTCCCGCAGCGGGGTGGCGCCGAGGAGGTCCGCGGTCTCCCGGACCGCCCGGGCCTCGGCCGCCGCCTCCTCACGCCGCCCGGCCGCCACCAGAGCCTCGGCGTAGCGCAGCCGGCACCGCGCGCGCTCGTAGACGTCGCCGTAGCCGAACGCCGTCACCACCTTCGCCCAGGCGGCCGCCGCGTCCGGCTCCGCCGCCGCCCTGGCCCACTCCGCCTCGGCCCGGGCCAGCCACGCCTGCCCCTCGGGACCCTGAGGCGTGCCGTCGTCGCGGGTGGCCATCGTCCGCGCCAGTTGCACCAGTTCGGTCGCGGTCTCCGTCCAGCGGCGGGCCCTGGCCTCGTCACCGGCCGACCGCTGTCCGACGGCCGCATCGGCCACCGCCGACAGCGCCAGCGCGGCGAGCCGCACCGTGACGTCCGGGCGGTCACCCGTCTCGTCGGTGAGGGCCGTGACCGTGGACCGCATCCACCGCACCGCGTCCTCGGGGTCCCGGCACAGCGCCGCCGCGTCGGTGAGCACGATGCCCGCGACCAGGGTGGCCATCCAGTCGAACGGCCCCTCCAGCAGGGCACGCGCCCGGTCGGCGGCCGAGAAGTCCCCCCGTGCGAGCATCACGAACAGCGCGGGACCGGCCGTGTAACCGCCGGCGGCCGGCAGCACCTCGGCATCGGCCGCCGCCGCGCGCACGCACTCGTCCCAGCGGCCCAGCACGTTCAGCACCAGCAGCCGTAGATAGCGCATCTCCAGCGGGTACGGCGACGACAGCAGACCGGCGCGCCGGGCCCGGTCCAGGCCCTCCGTGAGCCAGGGCACGCATTCCGCGAGGTTGCCGTTCTCGTAGCAGCCCATGGCGAGGTTGAACAGGGCCCGCAGCTCCACGGCCGCGTTGCCCGAGCGCGCGGCCAGTTCCCGGGCCCACAGCAGCCGTTCACGGCCCTTCGGGCTGCGCCTCCCGCCGTCGTCGAAGCCGGCCAGGGAGATCAGCAGGTCGGCCTGGGCGTCGGTCACTCCCAGCCGCTCCGCCACGTCCAGGGCCCGGCGGGCTACCTCCAGCGCGGTGTCGTTCTCCCCGACGTAGCGGGCGGCCATGACGTGCGTGGCCGCCGCCCACACCCAGGTGTGCGACGGAGGATCCTCCGGGATCATCGCCAGGGCCTCGCTGCTGTAGGCGAACGCCGCCGTCAGGTTGTCGACGCTCAGCAGGTTTCCGGCGAGGGTGTAGCGCACCCGCGCGGCCAGCTCGGAGTCGGCGTCCTGGCCGAGCTGGGCCAGCGCGGACCGGGCGAGGGACACCGCGCGGTGGAGCTCCCCGGCGTGCGCGGCAGCCGCCGAGGCACGCAGTGTCAGCGTGGCCCGGTCGGTACCCGCCCCGGAGGGCCGGGCCTCGGCACCGACCGCCGGCCACAGGTCCAGGGCCGCTTCGAGATGCCGTTGCTCCTCGGCCGGCGCACCGACCCGCTGGGCGTGATCGGCTGCCTCCAGGGAGGCGGCCAGCGCCTCGGCGAGGTCATGGCTCTCCCGGTAGTGGTGGGCGCGCTCGGCGGCACTCTCGGCGAGGTTCCCGCGTCGGGCGAGCAGCCGCGCGAACGCGCCGTGCAGCCGTGACCGCTCCCCGGGCAGCAGATCGGCGTAGACGGCCTCGCGGGCCAAGGCGTGCCGGAAGGAGTACGTGTCGTCGTCCCCGGCGACGAGCAGCTGCCGCCCCACCGCCTCGCGCAGCGCCGACTCCAGCTCCGGCTCCGGCAGTCCGGCCGCCTCCCGCAGCAGACGGTGGTCCACCCGGCGTCCGGCGACGGCGGCGGTCCGCAACACCTGCTGCGCGGTCTCGGAGAGCTGCCCGAAACGGATCAGCAGCACATCGGCGAGCCCGCTGGGCACCCCACCTGACGGGGTGTCGGTGGCGGCGAGCAACTCCTCCGCGTAGAAGGCGTTCCCCTCCGCCCGCTCCACGATCCGCCGCACCGTGGTGTCCGGCAGCGGCCGGGGCTCCAGGGCCCGCACCAGCCGGTCCACGTCGGCATCGGCCAGTGGCCGCAGCTCCAGCCGCTCGACCGCGGGCAGCCGTACCAGCTCCGCCAGCAGCGGCCGCAGCGGATGCCGGCGGTGCAGGTCGTCCGCGCGGTACGAGGCGAACACCGCGAGCCGCTGCCGGAGCACGCCCCGGCCGAGCAGGAACCGCAGCAGATCGCGCGACGACTGGTCGGCCCAGTGCAGGTCCTCCAGCACCAGCAGCAGCGGCGCGGTCCGCGCGACCTCGGCCAGCAGTCCCGCCATCCCTTCGAACAGCCGCAGCCGCCCGTCCCCGTCCCGTGCGGAGCCGGACCCGGCCCCCAGCAGCCGCTCGACCACGGGGTGATCGGCCAGGGCGGCCGAGAACCGCTCATCGGCGGCGAGCACTCCCAGGATCTCGGTGAACGGCAGATACGGCAGCCCGACGTCCCCGAGATCCACGCAGTGCCCGGTGACGACGGTCATCCCGGCGTCCCCGGCCCGCTCCGCGATCTCGTCCAGCAACCGCGTCTTGCCGACTCCGGCGTCCCCGCCCACCAGCACGGCCCGCGCGTCGCCGGCACGGGCGCGCTCCAGCACCCCGGACAGCCGGGCGAGTTCGGGATCGCGTCCGACAACCGGCGTGACGGATGAAGCCTGCGGCACAGAACCAACCTTCTTTTCCCAGGGCGCGGACGAGGGGAGGGGTGCGGCTGCGCCGTCCGCACGGTCGGCGCCCCCTCCCCGCCCGCGGGGCTCGGCGGGGTACGCCGGGATCTTCGGCAGCGTACGCGCCGTGTCGGCGGCCTGCGCCATACGTCCCCCACACCGGGCGGTCGACCCACGGCGCGGCGTCCCGGGCACCGCGCCGACCTCCGCCCATCGTATGTTCGATCGCCCGGCGTCGCTCCGATACGGAGATCGACTCCGGCGGGGTGGGCCCCACCGGGGGTAGGGAAGACTGGGCCGCGGCACGTAGTGATCGCGACAAGGGAGGCAGCGGGATGACACGCCCGATCACCGCAGGGGTCGACGGATCGCAGGAGAGCCTCGCGGCTCTCGCCTGGGCGGCGCGGGAGGCGGTACGGCGCGACCGGCCGCTGCGCGTCGTGCACGCCTGGCGGTTCGAGCCGCGCGAGGCGCTCGCAGCGGGGATCGAGGGCGACGCGGACAGCCATGCCGAGTGGGTGCACAGCGCGGTCGCCGAGGCCGTCGGAACCGTCGGCGAACGGCATCCGGACCTCGCGGTGACCACCGATGTCATCGAGGGCGCGGTGGTCGACACCCTGATCGCCGCCGCGGCCGACGCCGAGACGCTGGTGCTCGGTTCGCGCGGGCACGGCCGCATCGTCGGATTCCTGCTCGGCTCGGTCGGCCAGCAGGTGATCGCCGCGGCGACCCGGCCCGTGGTGCTCGTCCGGGCCGGTGACCAGCCCTCCTGCGAGGCCGTCGGGCGGGAGATCGTCGTGGGTCAGCAGGGCGACCCGGGGGACAGCGCCGAGGCGCTGCGCTTCGCCTTCGAAACGGCCGCCGCGCGCCGGGCGACCGTGCGGGTCGTACGGGCCTGGAACCTGCCGCCCGTCTTCGCCTACAGCCCCGGCTCGCTGAAGCTGCTCGACGAGGCCGGGGGACTGGAGCCGTACGAGAAGAAGGCCTTGGCCGCCGCGGTGCGGCCCTGGCGGGAGCGCTTCCCGGAGGTGCCGGTCGAGGAGCACGTGGAGATGGGCAGCGCGAGTCAGGTGCTGCTGTCGGTGGCCGGGACGGCCCAGTTGATGGTCGTCGGTCGCCGGGCCCACCGCACGGCCGTCGGCGCCCGCATCGGCTCGGTGGCGCACGGGATGCTGCACCACGCGGACTGCCCGGTGGCGGTGGTGCCGCACGGGTGACGGCCCCGGCCGCTCACTCCGCCGTCGGCTGGAGCGTCTTGCGCGCCTTGGGCAGGATGTTCCTGATGTAGTCCTCGACGGCCGTCTCGATGCCGATGTCGTGCTGGGCCCGCTCGGACATGTACCAGCGGTGTTCGAGGAGCTGGTGGTAGATCTCCGCCGGGTCCATCGCACCGCGCAGTTCGAGCGGCACGGCCCGCACGGTCGGCCGGAACACCTCCCGCACCCAGCGGTGCGCCAGCACCTCGGGGCGGGCTCCATGGGGGTCCCCCCTGTTCGAGCGAAGCCGAGAACTTGGGGGAGGGTCGCCCGGCGCGTAGTCGTCCTGGGTCGCCATCCAGCTCTCCAGGTCGTTCAGCAGCCGCCGGGCCTGGTTCTCCTCCGTGTCCAGACCGGTCAGGCGCAGCAACTGCCGCTGGTGGTGGCCGGCGTCGACGACTTTGGGCACGAAGCTGACCGTGTCGCCGTTCGAGGCGTGCTCGATCTGCATCTCGGCGACGTCGAAACCGAGGTCGTTCAGGCGGCGGATGCGGCGTTCTATGTAGTGGTACTTGCCGGCCGGGTAGACGGAGGCCCGGGTCAGCTCGTCCCACAGTCCGCGGTAGCGGGCGCAGATCTCCGTGCCGAACTCGATCGGGTCCACGGACGGGTGCAGTGCTCCCGAGGCCTCCAGGTCCAGCAGTTCCCCGCTGATGTTGACCCGGGCGAGGTCGAGGTCGTAGTCCCGCTGCCCGGCGCTGAGCTGCGGATGCAGGTCACCGGTCTCGGCGTCGACGAGGTACGCGGCGTAGGCGCCCGCGTCGCGCCGGAAGAGGGTGTTGGACAGCGAGCAGTCGCCCCAGGCGAACCCGGCCAGGTGCAGTCGCACCAGGAGCACGGCGAGCGCGTCCATCAGCCGGTGCATGGTGGCCGGTCGCATGGTGGTCTCGAACATCGAGCGGTACGGCATCGAGCCGCCGAGGTGCCGGGTGACCAGGACACTCTCCAGCGGGGCGCCGCTGTCGTCGGTACGGCCGGTGACCACCGCCAGTGGGTCCACCGCGGGGATGCCGATCCGGTCGAGGCCGCGCAGCAGCTCGTACTCGCGCAGCGCGGGCCGCTCGGCCAGTTCCTTGACGGCGATGACCTCCTCGCCGGCGCGGGAGTAGCGCACCACGTGCCGGGAGATGCCGCGCGGCAGCGGGACGAGGTACTCCTCCGGCCAGTCCTCCAGGGGCAGGTGCCACGGCAGTTCCAGCAAGAGCGCGGGGTGCTCGGGATTCGTCGCGCTGATCTGCAGTGCCATGCGCCGGGTGTCCTTGTCTCGCCGCCGATCGTCGCCTCACTCTAAAGGGCGCGTTCCCGGGCCCGGTGCGCGGCGTCCCGCAGCGCCCCGCGGTGGACCGGCCCGTGCCCGGGGAGCAGCAGCTCGCCCTCCAGCCCGGCCAGGACGTCCAGGGAGGCGAGGGCCCGCGCCCGCTCCCGGTGGAACATGTCCGGCAGGAGTTGCGGTCCCTCGACGCGCGCGGTGGGGTGCCCGCTGACCAGGGCGTCACCGGAGATCAGCGCACCGCCGGCGGGCAGGTGGTAGGCGCAGTGCCCGTCGGTGTGGCCCGGCGTGTGCACCGGTACCGGCCGTCCCGGCAGGTCCAGGGCGCCCGCCGCCGGGAACGCCTGCGGAGCGGTGACCGGGACATGAGCGGTGCCGCCCGAGCGCAGCGCGTGCACGGCCCAGGGCAGCACCCCCGGCCGCCAGCCGTTCCGCAGTACCGTCCCGACGGCCACCTGGTGCAGGAAGTCCCGGCGGGCGTGCGGCACCTCGGCCTCACGGAGGTGGACGGGTGTGCCGTACGCGGCGCTCAGGTACTCGGCGGAACCCAGGTGGTCGTTGTGCGCGTGAGTGATCAGCACGGCCACGACCGCCTCCGGGGAACTGCCCACCTGCGCGAGGGAGGCGAGGACCTGCTCCCGGTCACCGGGGTAGCCGGTGTCGACCAGCGTGGCGGCGTCCCCTTCCGTGAGGATCACCCAGTTGGTGTTCGAGCCGTGCACCAGGTAGGTGCCGTCCGCGACTTGGTGTACGTCCGCCCGCATGTTCGCCCCGCCCTGTGTATGTCCCGTACCCGCTCGACGGGGCGGACGGAAGAGCCGGGTCCGCCTGAACCGGGCGGCGCGGCGGGGTCGTTCGGTTCGCCGTCAGTGCACGCCGTGCGGGCGGAACTGGATGCTGATGCGCGGCTCCGTCGCCCGGCTGCTCTTGGGGATCGAGTGCTCCCAGGTGCGCTGGCAGGAGCCGCCCATCACGACGAGGTCGCCGTGTCCCAGAGGCCGGCGCACGGTGTCCCGGCCGCCTCCCACCGGGCGCAGCAGCAGGTCGCGGGGCGCTCCCACGGACAGGATGGCGACCATGGTGTCCTCGTGCGCACCGCGCCCGATGCGGTCGCCGTGCCAGGCGACGCTGTCCCGGCCGTCGCGGTAGTAGCACAGCCCGGCCGTGGTGAACGGCTCGCCCAACTCCTCGCCGTAGTGGGCGCTCAACGCGTCCCGCGCGTCGGCCAGCACCGGGTGCGGCAGCGGGTCGTCCACGCTGTAGAACGCCAGCAGGCGGGGGACGTCGACCACGGTGTCGTACATCTTGCGCCGCTCCGCCCGCCACGGAACCTCCGCGGCGAGCTGTTCGAACAGTGCGTCCGAGCCGCTGAGCCACCCGGGCAGCACGTCGAGCCAGGCGCCGAAGCCGAGGTGGGTCCGGCTGATCCCGTCCAGCGGACCGAGACGCAGCTCGTCGGCCTGGTCGAAGAGGGAGCCTTGCAGGTGCATACGGCCAGCCTACCTCTGAATCGAATACATGTTCCATAAAGGGCCGGCCCTTTCGATACACTGGCGTATCCAATACAGTCCTGTATCCAAAGGGGGGCCGGGCATGGCTGTCGGAGGAAGCACCGGGCGGGGGACCAGGCGTCGTGTCCACACGCGCGCCAACCTCCTGGCCGCGGCGTTCTCCGTGCTCGCGGCCAAAGGCTTCGGGCACGTCTCGATCGAGGAGGTGTGCGAGGCCGCCGGCTACAGCAGGGGCGCCTTCTACTCCAACTTCTCCAGCCTCGACGAGTTGTTCTTCGCCCTCTACCGCGAGCGGGCCGACCTGATCGCGGAGCAGGTGTCCGGAGCCCTCGCCGTCGACGGGCCGGACCTCGACGTGCCGGCCGCCGTGGACCGCGTCACCGACGTGCTGCTCCTCGACCGCGACTGGCTCCTGGTCAAGACGGACTTCCTCGTCCATGCGGCGCGCGACCCGGAGGTGGCGCGCAGCCTCCTCGAACACCGCGCGCGGCTGCGTCGGGCGATCGCCGACCGGCTCGGCCGGGCCCGCGGGCACACCGCGCTGCCCGCCGTCCTGGGCGACACCGACGGAGCCGCCCGCGCCGTCGTCGCCGTGTACGACGGCGTCACCACGCAACTGCTGCTGGACCGGGACCTGGAGCACGCCCGCGCCTGGCTGAAGCAACTGCTCACGGCCCTGCTGACCGACGGCAGCGGCACCCTCGGTCACACGGATCACATGGATCACATGGATCACACCGAGTACACGGATCACACGGAGAACTGAAGAAGGGAACGGTCGCCATGGATGCCGATGTCATCGTCGTCGGAGCGGGTCTCGCCGGTCTGGTCGCGGCGCACGAACTGACCAGCAGAGGCCGGCGGGTCGCCCTCGTCGACCAGGAGAACGCGGGCAACCTCGGCGGACAGGCCTTCTGGTCCTTCGGCGGCCTGTTCCTCGTCGGCTCACCGGAGCAGCGACGCCTGGGCATCAAGGACTCCTTCGACCTCGCCTGGAGCGACTGGCGGGGCAGCGCCGGCTTCGACCGGCTGGAGGACGAGGACTCCTGGGCCGTGCGCTGGGCGCGCGCCTACGTGGAATGGGCGGCGGGGGAGAAGCGGTCCTGGCTCGGCGGGCACGGCATCACGTTCCTCCCCACCGTCGGCTGGGCCGAGCGCGGCGACCTCACGGCGCACGGGCACGGCAACAGCGTGCCCCGCTTCCACATCGCCTGGGGCACCGGCACCGGCGTCGTCGAACCGTTCGTGCGCTACGCCCGGCAGGCCGCCCGCGACGGTCTGCTCACCTTCCACCACCGCCACCGCGTCGACGCACTCGTCGTCGAGGGCGGCACCGCGCGCGGGGTGCGCGGCACCGTCCTGGCCGAGGATCCCGCACCCCGCGGCGTCGCCTCCAGCCGCGACGCGGTCGGCGAGTTCGAACTCACCGCCCAGGCCGTCATCGTCACCAGCGGCGGCATCGGCGCGAACCACGACATCGTCCGCCGCCACTGGCCCGAACGCCTCGGCACACCGCCGCGCGAGATGGTCACCGGCGTCCCCGCCTACGTCGACGGGCGGATGCTCGACATCAGCGCCGAGGCGGGTGTCCGGCTGGTCAACCGCGACCGCATGTGGCACTACACCGAGGGCCTGCAGAACTGGGACCCGATCTGGCCCGGCCACGGCATCCGCATCCTGCCCGGGCCGTCCTCCCTGTGGTTCGACGCCCTCGGCCGCCGCCTGCCCGGCCCCTTCCTGCCCGGCTACGACACGCTCGGCACTCTCAAGCACCTGCGCACCACCGAGGACATCGCCGGATACGACCACTCCTGGTTCATCCTCACGCAGAAGATCATCGAGAAGGAGTTCGCCCTGTCGGGCTCCGAGCAGAACCCCGACATCACCGCCAAGGACCGGGCCGGGTTCCTCAAGGAGCGCATCCTCGGCAAGGGCGCGCCCGGACCGGTCGACGCGTTCCTGCGCAAGGGCGCCGACTTCGTGACCGCGTCGAGCATCGAACAGCTCGTGTCGAAGATGAACGGGCTCACCGACGAGCCGCTCCTCGACGCGGCCGCCATCAAGCGCCAGATCGAGGCGCGGGACCTGCAGATCGCCCACCCGTACGCCAAGGACGCACAGGTGCAGGGCATCCGCAACGCCCGCCGCTACATCGGCGACCGCCTGGGCCGGGTCGCCACCCCGCACCGCGTGCTCGACCCCGCGGCCGGCCCGTTGATCGGCGTCAAGCTGCGCATCCTCACCCGCAAGACCCTCGGCGGCATCCAGACCGACCTCGACTCCCGGGCCCTCGGGGCCGACGGCAAGCCGGTCGAGGGGCTGTACGCGGCCGGCGAGGTCGCCGGATTCGGCGGGGGCGGTGTGCACGGTTACAACGCCCTGGAAGGCACCTTCCTCGGCGGCTGCCTCTTCTCGGGGCGGGCGGCGGGGCGGGCGGCGGCCGAGCAGACCGCCTGATCGCCCGTCACGGCCCGTCTTCTCATCCCCGGAGGAGGCGGGCCAGCACGGTGGCGTGACTTCGCTCCGGCGTCCTGGACGAGGTCAGCAGCGTCACATCACCCTTGCGGACCAGGTCACGTACGCCGTCGAGGGCGTCGGCGGCCTCGTCGGCGGCGAGCTCCGCCTCGTACCGCTCGGCGAACTCCTCGTACGAGCCCTCGCCCGCGTGGTACCAGCGGCGCAGTTCCGTGGACGGGGTGATCGCCTTCGGCCACTCGTCCACCCGTGCCGCATCCTTCGCCAGTCCGCGCGGCCACAAGCGGTCGACCAGGACCCGCACCCCGTCCTCCGGCTCGGCGGGGTCGTAGACACGGCGCACGCGCACGCCCATGTTCCGCTCCTCTCCACGGTGGTACGGGTGTGCCGCGAGCGTAACGCCGGCCGGGGCGCCCGGGCCGGCACCGCCCGTGCCGAACGGCCGGTTCCGCTCGTGCCGGATGGGTACTCCGATCGCCTGGCAGCGTCGAGGAAGGAGGCCTTGGCATGAGTGCACGGGACGACCTGCCGGTCGTGCGCACTCTCGACGAACTCGCCGAGCTCGTGGAACGGCACCGGGGCCTGTACGTCCGCTGGTCGTGTGGTCCGGAGATCGATTGCCGCGAGGTGTCCAGCACCGACGACCTGACCGGCGTGCCCCTGCCGGGTCTGTCCGCCAACCCGCTCGGCGTCGAGGCATGGTGGCAGGATCGTCCGGTCCGGGTGTGGGTGGCCCGCCGGCTGCACGACTACGCCCATCTGCCGCACGACAAGGGCCCGGGCGTGCACCCCTGGGTGCTCGCCGGCCTGGAAGCCGCCCGTGGACCGGACAACGAACCGCTGGTCACCGAGGTCCGGCCGATGTGCTGGATCGACCAGCAGGTCATCGACGAGGCGAAGGGCGAGGTGGCCCGGCAGGAGAACCCGTGGGGGCCGCTGCGCCGCGGCTAGGCCCCTTCTGATGAATCTCCGTGGGAGACGGAGCGGCGTTCGGTGCGTGCTCTGGGGGTCCCCCCTGCTCGAAGAGCTTGGGGGAGTGCCGCGGGGAAGCCCTCGTAGCGGAGCTACCTGGGCTTTCGCGCGGTGCGGCGGTGGGGGCCCCTCCCGTTCGAGCGAAGCCGAGAGCGGGGGAGCGTGCCGGGCGTCGCGACGCCGCGGAGATCCAACGCCGCGGAGATCCATCAGAAGGGGCCTGGGACTGGCGTCCGGACCAGATCGCGGACGCGGGGCCCGGGGCGCGCGTCTGCGGCGTCGTCGTCGGTCATCGACGCTCCGCGTCGACTCCCTCCTCCGCCTCGCAGCCACACGCGCCAGACCCCGCTCACCGGCAGGGAGAAGCACCGCCGATGCCCTGCGACCCGAGCCGAACGACAGGCTTCGGCCCGAAGGGGGCGGGCATCAGCCGGAGCGGCGCCTGGCCGCCGCCCGGCGCTTCAGGGCACGCCGTTCGTTCTCGCTCGTCCCGCCCCAGACACCGATGGCCTGCCCCGTGTCGAGCGCCCATTGCAGACACTGCTCCTGCACCGGGCAGCGCCGTCGGCACACCGCCTTGGCCTGCTCCGTCTGCAGCAGAGCCGGCCCGGAGGTGCCGATCGGAAAGAAGAGCTCGGGGTCCTCGTGCCGACAGGCAGCGTGGTCGCGCCAGTTGTCCATCGAAGTCACCTGCATCGCGGTAGAAACGTGCTCTTTCGGAAGCATGCTCCCTTGCGGGTCACCTGTCGATGCTCGGTGAAACAGGGCGTTCCCGGACAGTCGTTCACTGCTCCCGCATGCCCCAGGGCGAGCCGTAGTCCGTCAGCAGGTCCAGGAAGGGGCGGGCCGGGAAGGCCTCCGGGCCGAGCACGCCCGTGCCGGACCAGCCACCGGTGGCGAGGAGTTCGAGTGCGACCACGGGGTTCACCGCCGTCTGCCACACCACCGCCTGCGACCCGTACTGAGCCATGGACCACTGGTTGTCGACCACGTGGTACAGGTACACCTCGCGGGGCTCGCCGTCCTTCACGCCGCGCACCCAGGTCCCCGCACACGTCTTGCCGCGCATCCGCTCACCCAGCGTCGCCGGATCGGGCAGGCACGCGGCGACCACGTCCCGGGGCGAGACCGCCACCGGTCCGTCCGGCCCGGGCACGGTCACGGGGTCGGTACGGTCCAGGCCCAGCAGGTGCAGCGTCTTCAGCGTCTCGACGAACTCCCGGCCCAGGCCGTACTTGAAGGTCACCCGGTGGGCGTCCACCCAGCGCGGGACGAGCAGCACCTCCTCGTGCTCGACGTTCACGCACTCCACCGGGCCGATGCCCTCGGGGAAGTCGAAGACCTCGGGCTCGCTGAACGGCTCGGTGGTGAACCACCCCGTACCGCTCTCGTAGACGACCGGCGGGTTCAGGCACTCCTCGATGGTGGTCCAGATGCTGAAGGAGGGCGCGAAGTCGTAGCCGTCGACGGTCAGGTTCGCGCCGTCGCGGATGCCGATCTCCTCGATCTCGTCGAAGAGCTCGTCGGCGGCGTACCGGGTGAAGACGTCCGACAGGCCCGGCTCCACGCCCATGCCGACCAGCGCGAGCAGCCCCTCGTTCTCCCACTCGGCGGCCTGCGCGAACTGCTCGTCGCCGAGCTTCACCCCGCACTCCTCGTACGGCCGCTCGGCGTGCGGGCGGGACAGCGACATCGCCATGTCGAGATACGTGGCACCCGCGGCCCGGGCCGCGCGGAACAGGGGCATCACGAAGCGGGGGTCGGTGGCGTTGAGAAGGACGTCGCAGCGGTGCCCGGCGAGCAGGCCGGCCACGGCCGTCTCGTCACCCGCGTCCACCCGCTCGGCCGTGAAGCGCGCGTCGCCGTCCAGCGCGGCCACCGCCGCCTCGGCCCGGCCGGGGTCGTAGTCGGCCACCACCATGGCCTCGAAGAACGGCCGCCGAGCGGCGATCCGGGTGATCGCCCCGCCCACACCACCGGCACCCACAAGCAGTACACGCATGTCAGAAACTCCCTCTTTGCGAAGAACGTGACGCGTCCTCGGGACAGATGCAACGCCGCCCCGTGTCATAAGGTCAATGGCGTTGGCATAAGAGAGCAGGGAAGGAGGCGGTCGTGCCCAAACCCGTGGTGCCCGAGGAGAAGCGCCGTCGGCGCAGGCCCACCAAGGGCGGCACCGTGCTGTCCGAGGAGCTGATCGTCGAGACCGCGCTGCGGATGCTCCGCGAACACGGCAGCGCCGGCCTGACCGCCCGCCGGCTGGGCCTCGCCCTGGACGCGGACCCGAGCACCCTCTACCGGTACTTCCGGGGCATGGACGACCTGACCCTCGCCATCGGCGACGCCCTCATCGGCCAGGCGTTGGAGGGGTGGCGGCCCACGGGGGAGTGGCGGGCGGATCTGCGGTCCTTCGGGCTGCGCATCCACGCGGCGTATCTGGCCCATCCTCAGGCCGCCCTGCTGACCACGAACCGTGTCACGGGCCGGGCCCATGAGCTGGCCGCCGACGAGGCCGTCCTGGACGTGCTGCGCACGGCCGGTTTCCCGCTGCCCGACACCGTGCGCGTCTACCACGCCTTCATCGACCAGACCCTGGCCTTCGCCGCGCTGGACGCCGCCTCACTGGCCCTGCCGAGCGACTCGCTCCACGCCGACGAGGACATGTGGCGCTCGACCTACGCCCGCCTGCCCGCCACCACCCATCCCCGGATCGCCGAGGCGGCGCCCCTGCTCGCCACCCGCATGCTCACCAGCGCCTACCCGACGGCCCTGGAGATGCTGCTGGACAGCGCCGCGGCCCGGCTGGCGGACATCGGGGCCTGAACGGGCCGGTGTCAGGTGCGCAGGGCTTCGGCCGCGGCCCGCGTCACCGTCTCCGCCACCTGCGCCAGCGCCGGCGAGTCGAGCTTCCACTGCTGCCAGTACAGCGGCACGTCGACCGTGCGGCGCGGAGCGATGCGGACGAGCCGGCCGTCGCGCAGCAGGGGTTCGGCCTGGGCCTCCGGCACCAGTCCCCAGCCCAGTCCGGCGGCGACGGCCTCGACGAAACCCTCCGACGTCGGCACGTAGGTGCGCAGCGCGCTCGCCGCGCTCCGCCCCCGGGTGAGGCCGCGGACGAAGCCGTCCTGGAAGTCGTCCCGCCGGTCGAAGACCACCACGGGCACCTCCGGCAGCACCCGCGCCGGCGGCCCGGTCAGGTGGCGGGCGGCGAAGTCCGGCGCGGCCACCGGGAGGTAGCGCATCCGGCCGAGCGAGCGCACGGAGCAGCCCGGCACGGGGTCCTGCGACGAGGTCACCGCGGCCATCACCGCGCCCTCGCGCAGCAGTGCCGCGGTGTGGGCCTCGTCCTCGCGGCGCAGCTCGAAGCAGAGCCGCGGCTCCGGCGGCACGCGGGAGAGCGCGGGCAGGAACCAGGTGGCCAGCGAGTCCGCGTTCACCGCCACCGACACCCGGATCGGCTCCCCGGCACCGCTCAGCCCGAGCTCCGCATAGGCGTCGTGCTCCAGCCGTGCCACCTGGCGGGCCAGCCGGACCAGCACCTCACCCGACTCCGTCGGACGCACGGGCTTGGTCCGCAGCAGCAGGACCCGGCCCGTGCGCTGCTCCAGCGCCTTCACACGCTGGCTGACCGCCGACGGCGTCACGTGCAGCGCCGCCGCGGCAGCGTCGAAGGTGCCCTCGTCCACGACGGCGAGCAGGGTCCGCACCTGGTCCAGCGGAAGGTCGGTCGTCATCACGCGAGCTAATGATACGTAAGAATCCTTAGCTGGATCCTGGTCGATCGTGTCCGTAGTTTCGACGCCATGACGAGCACCTTCACCGCCGGCGCCGCCGGTTTCGGCACCGGACTGTCCCTCATCGTCGCCATCGGCGCCCAGAACGCCTTCGTCCTGCGTCAGGGCGTCCGCCGCCAGGCCGTCCTCGCGGTGGTCGCCATCTGCGCCCTGTCGGACGCGGCGCTCATCGCGCTCGGGGTCGGCGGGGTCGGCGCGGTGGTGGTGAAGTGGCCGGGAGCGCTGACGGCGGTCGGCTGGATCGGCGGCGCGTTCCTGCTGGGCTACGGCGTGCTGGCCGCCCGCCGGGTGTTCCGGCCCGGTGGCGAGGCGCTGCCGAGCGAGGGGGAGGCAGCCGGATCGGCACGCCGGGCCGTGCTCACCTGCCTGGCCATGACGTGGCTCAATCCTCACGTCTACCTCGACACCGTGTTCCTGCTGGGCTCCGTCGCCGCCGACCACGGTGCACTGCGCTGGACGTTCGGTCTCGGAGCGGTACTGGCCAGCCTGTGCTGGTTCACCGCCCTCGGCTTCGGCGCCCGATCGCTCGGCCGGTTCCTCGCCAAGCCCTCGGCCTGGCGCGTCCTGGACGGCCTCGTCGCCGCCACCATGATCGTGCTCGGCGCCGCGCTGATCACCGGAGGCTGAGACCGGCCGCCGGGCCGACGGCGACCGGTGCGACAGTGATCTCCGCCCGGAAGGCTGTAGCGAGCGTTGAGGAAGCGGCGCGTGGACACGAGCGAGAGCACAACCGAAGAGCGGGACCCCGGCCCCCGGGCGCCCCGGCGGCGTGGCCGGCGGTGGGCGATGGACACCCGCCCTCTGCGCCGCCCCGCCTACCGGCGGCTGTGGGGCTCGACGATCGTCACGGCCGTCGGCAGCCAGCTCACCGCCGTCGCCGTGCCCAAGCAGATCTACGACATCACCGGCTCCTCGGCCTGGGTGGGGGCCGCGAGCCTGGCCGGTCTGGTGCCCCTGACCGTGTTCGCGCTGTGGGGCGGGCGATCGCCGACACCATGGACCGGCGCAAGCTGCTGCTGGTCACCAACAGCGGCATCGCCGTCACCTCGGTGCTGTTCTGGCTCCAGGTCTTCGCCGGCCTGGAGTCGGTGACCGCACTGATGCTGCTGGTCGCGGTGCAGCAGGCCTTCTGGGGCCTGAACGCGCCGGCCCGCAACGCCTCCATAGCCCGGCTGGTCCCCAAGAGCGAACTGCCCGCCGCCAGCGCCCTCGGTTCGACCGTGATGCAGACCGGGCAGGTGGCCGGACCCCTGCTCGCCGGTGCCCTCATCCCCGTCATCGGACTGCCCGAGCTGTACCTCATCGACGCGCTGGCCCTGTGCGTGACGGTGTGGGCGGTGTACCGGCTGCCCGCGCTGCCGCCCCTGGCGGGCACGGCGGTGCGGCGGGCCGGTGTGAAGGAGATCGCCGCCGGTTTCCGCTACATCTCCGGGCACACCGTGCTGCTGCTGTCCTTCCTCGCGGACGTCATCGCCATGGTGCTCGGCATGCCCCGCGCCCTGTTCCCCCAACTCGCCTCCCAGACCTACGCCCCGTACGGCGAAGGTCTCGCGCTGGGCCTGCTGTTCGCGGCGATCCCCATCGGCGCCGTGCTGGGCGGGCTCTTCTCCGGCACCTTCTCCCGGGCGCGGCGGCACGGCTGGATGGTCATCGGGGCGGTGGTCGCCTGGGGCGTGGCCATCACCGGCTTCGGGCTCAGTCGCAACCTCTGGGTGGCGGTGGCGTTCCTCGCCCTCGCCGGGGTGGCCGACATGGTCTCCATGGTCTTCCGCGGGGCGATCCTGCTGTCCGCCGCCACCGACGAGATGCGCGGGCGCATGCAGGGCGTCTTCACGGTCGTCGTGGCGGGGGGCCCGCGCCTGGCCGACGTGCTGCACGGCACCGCGGGCTCCGCCCTCGGCCCGGGCACCGCCGTGGCGGGCGGCGGACTGCTGGTCGTCGTGGTGATGCTGGTCCTGGCCGCCGCCGTACCGGCACTGCGGCGCTACCGCGTCTGACGCCTCACAGGGCTCCGCGCCGGTGCAGCGTGTACTGCTCCATCAGCTTGCCCCGGGTCATCTCCAGCCGGTGCGCGAGCACCTCGGCGACGTTGCGCACCAGCATCATCCCCAGTTCCGGATCCTCCTCGCACAGCGCCAGCACGGCTCCCGCGTCGAACTCGTAGGCCCGCACCGGGCTGAACGCCACCGCGCCGAAGTCCCAGGCGTAGGGCGGGAACAGCCAGGACCAGCCGAGCAGGTCACCCGCGCCGAGGCTGGCCACGGTCACCCGCTGCAGGGAGTTCACCTGCTGGTCCAGGGAAACGGCACCGGAGCGGATGACCCAGAAGCGGTCGGCCGGGCCGTCCGCCTCGAAGATGCGGGCGTCCTCGGGGAAGGACACCTCCCGGGCGAGCGTCATCAGACGCCGGCGCTGGGGCGGAGGCAGAGCGGTCAGGAGTTTGATCGCTTTGGTCATGCGGAGCTCCTCGCCGGGCGGTCGACTGCGGTGCTGTCCCTAACGGGTCCCTTCACTAAGCCCATTTCAGCCGCTGTCGGGGCCCTGGGCACCTCGGCGTACACGACTTCTTCCGACGGGCCGGCCGGGCATGAGAAAGCCCTGGCTGGACGGGGGAGACCAGCCAGGGCCGTATGCAGTGGCGCACGGAGGGCGGGGGGTCCACTCCGTCACCACTTATGAATGAACGGTAAACCATCCAGGGGGTGTACTCGCCACCCTGAACCCGGTTGCGTGACCTGTTTCACTTTCGAGGGCTCGCGGGTTCTCGGCGAGGACCCGGATCTTCTCCGGCTCGGGCTCCTCGGGTCGGGCAGCGACGCACCCGTCTCCAGCCCCGTGCGCGGATACGCCGGCACCGGCTCGGTCGGGCTTACCGGGCAGGATCGCGGGGATGCCGGGAGGATACGGCGTGATCATCTCGGCCACGATCCGCCCGGCGGCCCCGGCCACCGGCACGGCTTCGGCCGGGCCGGAGGACTCCTCACGGGCAGCACCGCCTGCTCTCTCCGCAGCTCCGCGGGCGAGGGCGGGTCGGCTGTCATTCCGCGGCCCCGCAGGCGGTCGGCTGTCATGCGCCCCGGGTTTCCGGCGGGTGCCCGCGCAATCCGGCCCGGTCGCCCGGGCGCCGGCCCTCACCCGGTCAGCCCCCGGGCGCGTGTGAGCCGGGGGCCACGATCTCGTCCAGCACCCGCAGCACCGCCTCGTACGACATCCGCCGCACAGTCGCGTCCCGGGCTCCTTGCGGGTCGGTCGCGTCCAACTCCTCGCTCCTGGTCCGCCACGTTCGTTCCTCCTGGACCGCGCACTCCCTCGCACGCTGGATGCGCCGCAGCAACTCGTCTGAATCCACTACATCGGTCATCCACACCGCGTACCCGTTCAGCGCACGGAGATGGCACCGAGGCACGGCCGTCGGAGGTGTTTTCGGGCCTTCCGGGCGTATCCGAGGTTTGCAGGTGCGGGGAGAGGTGAGCCGATGAGTAACGACCGGCGCTTGCGCGGTGCGTGCCCGGAACGCCGCGGCAGGTCGAAGAAGGCTTATGGGTCCGCCGGCCCGGCCGGTCCGGTACGGGGGCCATGGACGCGGTCCGGGCCCGGCATGTTTGTGCTGACAGGGAGCTGCAGTATGTGCGAGGAGCACATGATCGAATCCGTTTTCGAGCCGCCCGGCGGCCATCGCGTCCGGCCGTCCAAACCCGCCGAGGCCCGCCGGGCGGTCGAACGAGCCGTTGCCGAGCGCTGCCGGGCCACCCATATACCGTGCGACACCGACGCCCTGTCCGACGCGCTGCTCGTCGTCTCGGAGCTGACGACCAACGCGATCCTGCACGGCGGCGGTGTCACCGACTTCCAGGTCGACGTCGACGGCCCCGGCGTGCGCGTCTCGGTGAGCGACCGCAGCGACGCGCTGCCCGTGACGGCGCCCCGCGCCGACGGACGGTTGCGGCACGGCGGCCACGGCTGGCCCATCGTCTGCCGGCTCGCCCGCGACGTGCGGGTGTCGGATCTGCCTGCCGGGGGCAAGTGCATCACCGCCGTCGTGCCCCTGCGCTGACGTCCGGAACCGGCGTCCGACAGATTGCTCAGCAAAGCGGAGTTTGTTCCACCGGGGCCAGGGCAGACGCAGTTTCGTGCTTCGGACCGGAGGCGCGCCAGCGGGAGCGGTATGACTGCCCCGGAGGGCGCCCAGGCGCATCCGGGCAGCGACCTTCCCGCGGTCAGTCCCTGAAACCACCGTTCAGGAGCGAATCCGCATGCTCATCGAAACGCCCACCCATCGTCCCGGCACGCCCGAAACGACGACCACCGCGACCCGGCGCCGTCACGACGACGCCCCCGACACCGCAGCCCTGTTCACCCGGATGGCGGAGCTGGAGGACGGTCCCGAGCGGGACGCCGTCCGCGGCGAACTGGTCACCCTGTGGCTGCCCATGGCCCACCGCATCGCCGGCCGCTTCCGCGACCGCGGAGAGTCCATCGAGGACCTCCGGCAGGTCGCGGCGCTGGGTCTGGTCAAGGCCATCGACCGGTTCGACCCGAGCCGGGGCGCCTTCGAAAGTTACGCCGTGCCCACCATCACCGGTGAGGTCAAGCGGCACTTCCGGGACCGCATGTGGGCCCTGCGCGTTCCCCGCCGCGTCCAGGAACTGCGCAACAAGGTGCGGGTGGCACGCCGCGAACTCACCCAGAACCCGGGCAGCCCCGAGCCCTCGGTGGCGGACATCGCCACCCACACCGGCCTGACCGAGGACGAGGTCAACGCCGGGCTCGAGGCCCTGGACAGCTTCAGCACCCTGTCGCTGGACGCCGAACTCTCGACCGACGACGACGGCTACAGCCTCGCGGACACCCTCGGCGCGGCCGACTCGTCCTACGACGTCGTCGTGGACCGTGAGTCCGCCAAGGAAGGCCTGCGCCGACTGCCGGAACGCGAGCGGGCCATCCTCTACATGCGCTTCTTCGAGGACATGACCCAAAGCCGTATCGCCGACCACCTCGGCATCTCCCAGATGCACGTCTCCCGCCTCATCAGCCGCAGCTGTGCCCGGGTGCGCGACGAGGTGCTGGGGCAGCGGGCGGGCACCCGGGGGAGCGGCGGCCCCTCCGCCACGGCCTGACCACCCGATCCCACGAGGAGCTGACGAACCATGCTGAGGCCCCATCCCGCCGTGCTGCGCCGACTCGTCGACGAGTACGAGGCCCTGGCCGCCGCCGAGGCCGTCCGCGGACCGGCGGACCTGAACCCCAGAGCGCGCGACCTGGCGTACACGCTCTGCGTGTCCACCGGCACCCGGGACGTCAAGCGCGCCCTGGAAGCCGCCCACCAATGGCTCGCGACCGCACCCGCACCGGTCCGCGAACCCGCCGCGGCGACAGCCGGACAGCGCGAACCCGCTGTGACCGCGGCCGGCCGGCGCATGCCGGCCACCGAGCCCGCCTGATCCGCGTGTGCCACTGACACGACGGGGAAGACGAGGCAGAACAAGGGCCCGGCCGACGGCGGAAGCCGCGGCCGGGCCCGTTCGCGTCGTGCCACTCACACCGGGAGACCCATGTCCACAACCGGGCGGGCAGCGGCCGCCGACGACGGTGAGCTGGAGCGCCTGCGTGCCGAGGTGCGCGACCCGCGGGCCCGGGCCCGCGTGCGCCCGCTGATCTCGCAGGCGCAGGGCATTCTGCGGGAGCGCTACGCACTGCCCGACGCCGACAGTGCCTTCGTGCTGATGCAGAGGGCCTCGCAGCGGTACAACGTCAGGCTGCGCACCCCGGCCGACGTCCTGGTGACGGCGCCCCGCCCCGACGGGCAGGACACGCTGTGGTTCCCGGGGCGCGTCCGCGGACCGGAACCAGGTCTGACCTTCACACAGGCGCACCGGTCCGGCTCCGGCAGCCGCGGTGCCCTCCTGAAGGCCGTGCTGCATTCGACCCTGGCCGTGACCGGTACCGACATGGGCAACGTGCAGCAGGTGTGCAGGGTGTGTGGACGCCGACCCGGGGCATTCGCAATCCCGGGAGGTCGACATGAACACGAGTGCGATGGCACAGAGCGGTCGGTTCCGGGCCCGGCGGATGGCGCGGGGTTCCATGACCGAGGGGGCGGCACGGGCGGGGTTCGCCGCCCGGGGCGTGATCTATCTGCTCGTCGGGGCGCTGGCCCTGCAGATCGCCTTCGGCGACACCGGCCGGCAGGCCGACCGCGGGGGAGCCGTTCAGGAACTGGCGCAGAAGCCGTTCGGCGCGGTGCTGCTGTGGGCGCTGGGCATCGGGCTCGTGGGCATGGCCCTGTGGCGGCTGTCGGAGGCCCTCTTCGGTTCGATCGGCAAGGACGGCCGCAGCGCCCGCAAGCGGCTGATGGCGGCGGTCCGCTTCGCGTTCTACGTCTTCGTCGCCTACTCGGTGCTGTCGTTCGCGATCAGCCGCCACCAGAGCGGCGGGAACAGCGACCAGCAGTCCCGGGACGCCACCGCCAGGGCTCTGGAGATACCCGCCGGCCAGTGGCTGGTCGGGGCCGCCGGCGTCGCGATCGTGGCGGTCGGCGGCTGGATCGCCGTACGCGCGGTGATGCGCAAGTACCACGACAAGCTCCGGCTGGGGCAGATGAGCCACCGTACGCGGCAGCTGGTGGACGTCACGGGCGTGGCCGGTGGCGCCGCCCGGGGGCTGGTCTTCGCGGTGGCCGGCGTCTTCGCCGTGCGCGCCGCCGTCGACTACGAACCGGACCAGGCCAAGGGCCTGGACGACACCCTGCGCTCCCTCGCCGAAACTCCGCTCGGTCCCTGGCTGCTGGTCTGCGTCGCGGCCGGGCTGGTGCTGTTCGGAGTGTTCTCCTTCGCCATGGCCCGGTGGCGACGCGTCTGAGTCGCGTCGTGTGGGGAACACGATGCCCATGAGCGATTCCGAGATTCCGCATGGCGATGGCCGGCCCGTGGACATGTACCTGGACCTCCTGCGCATCCGGATGGACACGGAGGACTACCGCCTTCTGATGCGCGCGGTGGAGCCCGTCCTCGAGGCGATCGAAGAGGAACGCCTGTCCAGCCTCGACTTCGCGCTCGACTCCGGGACCAACGACGAGCTCCCCCAGGAGGTCCGTGACGAGGTGGCCCTCGTCATCGCCACCGCCGTCACCGGCCGCCTGGACAACGAAGTGGTCGAACTCGACGTCGACGACACCGGCCCGGTCAGGATCGTCACCGACGCCACCACCGCGTCCGACCCGGTCCGCCTCGGCGAGATAGCCGACTACATCCGGGACCGGCACAAGCAGAACGAAGAACTGCGAGGCATCGCCGAGGCGAGCGGGCTCCCCACGGACTTCTGACGGGCAGCGCCTCCCACCCGTGAGCGGCACTCACGCCTCGGGCGCCGCCACCGGTACGCCCAGCGGCCGGGCGAGACCCACCACGGCCTCGTCCAGCCGCTCCAGATGCCGCAGCACCCGGTCGGTGATCCGGCCGTAGCGCGGCGTTCCGGCGTCGGACCCCAGCAGCGAGGCGATGCTCGGCCCGGTCTCCACCCGCGCGTCCGCGTGCTCGTCGGCCACCCGGGCCGCGATGGTCCCGATGTTGCGCACCGTGCGCCCGGCCGCGCCGCGCAGTCGCGGATCCGCCGCGATCGAGGGATGCGTGGGCAGCAGCTCGGCGGTCGCCGCCAGGGTCCGCGCGTGGTACGCGCACGTCTCCAGCAGCGCCACCACGTACCGGGCCGTGTGACGCCGGGTGCGCAGCGGCGTGACCGGGTGGATCAGCGGCTGGGTCGCGGCCCGCAGGTCGGCCAGCGCCTGGTCCAGGTCACGTGCCCGGTCCAGCAGCTCGTCCGCCGGCCCGCCGCTGAGCTGGCCGACCGCGGCCTCGGTGACCTCGGCCAGCCGTTCCAGCACGGTGCCGAGCAGTTCGTCCGTACGGCGGTCGGTCCGCACCGGCAGGACCAGCGCCGCCGCCACCACCCCGCACACCGCGCCGAGCGCCGTCTCCTCGATCCGCAGGACGAGCACGTCGAGGCTGTAGGTGTGCAGCAGCGTGTAGAGCAGCCCCAGCATCGCGGTGACGAAGAACGACA
This sequence comes from Streptomyces sp. NPDC096046, assembly GCF_040303285.1. Lineage (NCBI taxonomy): Bacteria > Bacillati > Actinomycetota > Actinomycetes > Kitasatosporales > Streptomycetaceae > Streptomyces > Streptomyces sp. NPDC096046. The sequence goes on from NZ_JBEOSZ010000051.1 coordinate 38,838, forward strand.
TCAGGGTGTACGACAACGGCGCCGTGTAGAACATGGCGAAGATCAGCACCATCACCAGGGCGAACGCCGTCCAGGTGTGGGTGCCGACCAGTCCCGCCAGGACGATGCCGGCCACCACCCCGAACACCGTGCCCAGCAGCCGCCGGTAGCCCTTGACCAGGATCTCGCCCGTCGAGGCGGTGTTCAGGAAAACGATCCAGCAGGTCAGCACCGCCCAGTACCAGCGCTGCGTGGACAGCAGCTCCCCGCCGACGATCGCCAGCGAGGAACCGACGGCCACCTGCACGGCCGCCCGCGTGGTGGGCCGCCGCAGGCCCGTCTGCTCCTCCTGCGCCGGTTCCTCGCCGCCGCCGTCGATCGCGGCGTCCTCGGCGTCCAGCTCCTCGCGGGAGCGAGCCGTGGCCGGGGTGTCGTCCGACTCGTCCTGCGGGCCGTCCAGGGCGATCCGCAGCCCGAGCACCGCGCGGGCCGACTCGCCGACGCCGCGGAAGACGTCCTGGACGGCGGCCGACGCGGGCGGCAGGTTCTCCTCGTCCCGGTAGCCGAGCAGCCGGTTGCGCACATGCGCCAGCCCGGTGCCCGTGTCGGCTGTGCCGGTCCGCAGCACCAGGGCGTGCAGTGCCCGCAGATCGCGGCGGAGCGTGGCGCCCGCCTCGTCCGGCACGGCAGGACCGGCCGGCGACGGAGCGGGCGCGCCGGGCAGGTGCAGGGTAAGCGTGTCGGCCCGTTCGGCGCTGCGGGCGGTCAGCAGGAGCAGGCCGAGCCGCTCGGCGGCGATCTCGGCGTCCGCGATCCTGCGCTGCACCAGCCGTGCCGCCGACTCGTCCGGGGTGCCCTCCTCCAGCCGGCCCTGGATCATCATCGCCGTCTCGTGGAGCCGTGCGGTGCCCTGGCGTACGCCTGCCACCGCCTTGTCCATCGCGTCCGCGGGGGCGTCGAGGAGTTCGAGCTGCGCGGTGACCAGCTGGGCCAGCCGGGCGCGGAAGGCCAGACGCAGGCGCAGCAGCACGCCGGAGGGTGTGGCGGGCACGATCGCGAAGCGCATCAGGGCACTGGAGCAGAACGCCAGGGCCATGGCACCGCACAGCGAGGGCAGCCCGGAGACGGTGGCGCCGACGAACAGGGACAGGAAGTAGACCTGGAAGCCGATCAGCCCGAGTGCGGTGCCCCGGTCGCCGAACCGGCGGCCGTAGGCGGCGCAGAAGATCAGGGCGACGAAGAAGACGTCACCGACGACCAGACGCGTGTTGAGGACCGCGCCCAGGGACACCGAGGCCACGGCCACCGGCAGCCCCAGCGCCAGCGTCACGGCCTGTGCGCCCGGCTGCTTCTCGCGGATGGCGAAGGTGGCGACCATCGCCGCCATGGCCCCCGCCACCAGGAGGTGCACATCGGCCCCCAGCAGGGAGAGCACCGCCAGGGTGAGAGCGATCGCGCCGACCGTTCGCAACCCCGCCGTCAGACGCAGCAGTCCGGGGTCGGACGCCGCGATCCGGTCCCGCACGCGTGCCCGTACCGCGCGTCCCGCTGCCCTCACTCCGTCGCACTCTCTCCCGACTCACACCAAGATCCGTATCTCAGCATGACACGCCACGCGCGCAGGCTCCTGTCCGGACCCGGTCCTACAGCGGCGGGCCCGACCCCTCGACCTGCTCCCGCACCTGTTCCGGCGTCAGGTAGGCGTCGGTGTACTCGAAGTCCTTCAGCCGCGCGGCCTTGCGGGCCTGGAAGCCGGTCCGCACGAAGTCGTCACCGGCGACCGCGTTGAGCAGCCAGTTCGTCATCACCCGCGTCTTGGCCACGTTGGTCCGCAGCGCCGACCAGTGGTAGCCGCGGGCCACGGCCTGGGCGGGCAGCCCGCGCAGTTCCACGCCCAGCGGCTTGGAGACCGCGTCGGTGCCGCCGAGGTCGACGACGAGCCCGAGGTCCTTGTGGACGTACGGGTTCATCACCTGCCCCCGCAGCGACGCGATGACGTTGTCGGCGACATGCCTGCCCTGTCGCAGGGCGTGCTGCGCGGTCGGCGGGCACATGGCCCCGTCCCCCTTGGCCAGGTCGGGCACGGCCGCCGAGTCGCCGAGGGCGAACACGCCGTCGTTGCCCGGCAGGTTCATCTCGGGGGCGACCGCGAGCCGTCCCTTGACGGTCTCCGCGCCGAGCGTGGCGATGAGCGGGCTCGCGACGACGCCGGCGGTCCAGATGAGCGTGCGGGTCGGGATCACCCGCCCGTCGGTGAAGGTGACCTCCTCGGGACCGGCCTTCGCGATGGAGGTGCCCAGGGAGATCTCGATGCCGCGACGGCGCAGGATCTCCTGCGCGCTGCTGCCGAGTTTGTCGCCCAGCTCCGGCATCAGCTTCGGCGCGATGTCGATCAGATGCCACTTGATCAGCCCGGAGTCCAGCCGCGGGTAGCGCTTGACCGCCGCGTGCGTCAGCCGCTGCAGGCACGCCGCGGTCTCGGTGCCGGCGTAACCGCCGCCGACCACCACGAACTGCAGCCGGGAGGCCCGCTCCACGGGGTCCTGGCTCGCGTCGGCCAGGTCCAGCTGTGAGATGACGTGGTCACGGATGTACGCCGCCTCGGCGAGGGTCTTCATCCCGAACGCGTGGTCCGTCAGCCCCGGGATGTCGAAGGTGCGGGTGATGCTGCCGGGCGCCAGCACGATGTAGTCGTACGGCTCGTTGACGATCTCGTCGGTGATGGTGCGGATGACGCAGACCTTGGACTTCAGGTCCACGCCGATGGCGCCGCCCGGGATGATCCGCGTGCGGTACTTCTTGCTGCGCCGCAGCGAGACGGCGATCGACTGCGGCGTCAGCACGCCGGAGGCCACCTGGGGGAGCAACGGCAGGTAGAGCTGGTAGGCGAACGGCGTCACCAACGTGACGTCGGCCTCGTCCGGGGAGAGCTTCCGTTCCAGACGGCGGACGCACTCCACGCCGGCGAAGCCTGCGCCAACCACCAGGATCCTGGGTCGTGTCACGGTGTTCATCCCTTTCTGCGGCTCCAGGCGGTCTGCCTCGAACGCCTTCCGACTGCCCCTGGATCGCTGGTTCGCACCCTTTCGATCCCACCGTGTGTCCGGCCGCAGCGCCAGTCGGACGCGGTCGGCAGACGAACGCGTCGATCACCACCATGCCCGCACCGTGGCCGAAAAGCACCAGGCGGGAGTGAAGAACGCGTGCACACCCGGTCGGCCGGACCCGCCGTCAGGAGTTCGCGCCGCCTTGGAGGTGACAGAGCAGCAGACACACGTCGTCGTCCCGCTCGGAATCGCTCAGCAAGGGGTTCAGAAGCCGGTCCGCCGCGCCCTCCAGGTCCGCGTCCAGCTCCGCGGAACGGAACCCGCCGAGCGCCGAGGCCAGTCGCTCGATGCCCGGGTCTATGCCCTGCGCCCGCCGCTCCACCAGCCCGTCCGTGTACAGGGCGAGGGTCGAACCGGGCTCCAGCTCCTCGGTGTGGTCGGCGATCTCCTGGGTGAGCGGAATGCCGAGCATCGCGCCGGGCTTGGCGTGCAGGGTGCGCACGGTGCCGTCGGGCAGGCGCAGCACCGGCGGCGGATGCCCCGCGGCGGCCCAGGTCAGCGTGGGCTCGTCCGGATGGAACCGGGCGATGACGGCGGTGGCGTACAGGTCCGGCTGGAGATGGTGCAGGAACCGGTGCAGCCGGGTCAGCAGCCGGCCCGGGCTGTCGCCGTCGACGGCGTACGCCCGCAGCGCGGTGCGCAGCTGGCTCATCATGACCGCCGCGTGCAGTCCGTGCCCGGTGACGTCGCCGATGACGGTGATGAGGCCACCGTCCCGCTGGGGGAACGCGTCGTACCAGTCACCGCCGATGTTCAGCCCGTGCGTGGCCGGAAGGTACCGCGCGGCCAGGCTGAGGCCCGGCGTGGCCGGCAGGTCCGTCAGCAGGGCGCGCTGCAGCGTCTCGGCGATGTCGCGGTTGTGCTCGAAGCGCCGGGCGTTGTCGATCGCGATGCTGGCCCGCCGGGTGAGCTCGATCAGCATCACCGCGTCGTCCGGATCCCAGCGCCCCCCGGGCGGCGACAGCGTCAGAACGCCCAGCGGCGCCCGCCGCGTCGGCAGCGGCACACACAGCAGCGGCCGCCCGGGATCCAGCGCCGACGGCGGCTGGTCGTCGACGCCGGGCAGGTTGCCGGGGTGGTCGGCGGCGTACTGGGGCCGCCCGGTGCGGGCCGCGACCACGGCCGCGGCCGGATGCGGCGCCGACCGGTGCCTGTCCTCCTCCTGGTCGAAGAGCCAGACGTCGACGCTGCTCGCGTACTCCGGCACCAGCAGGTCCGGCAGTCGACGCACGATCTCCTCGTGGTTCAGCGACGCCGTCAGCACCGCGCTCGCGTCCGCGAGGAACGTCAGCCTGCGCCGGGCGCTCTCCGCCTCGTTGCGGGCGCTGCGCTCGGCGGCGAAGGCCTCGCGCTGGGCCCGGCCGGCCGCGTCCAGCTCGGCGTGCAGGGCCAGGACGCCCTGGTTGGTCTGGTGCAGCTCCTCGCGGTGGAAGGAGACCAGATCCTCCTGCTCCGCGAGCTTCTCCAGCACCACGGCCGTGTCCTCGTCGGCGCCGAGCAGCGCTTCCGACAGGGCGGCGGGGTCGTCTGCGACGGTGCCGTCCTCGGTGGCCTCGGCCCGCTCGGGGCAGGGGACGGTGACCTCCCACAGGGGCTCCCCGGCGGCACACGCCTCCGGCGACGGGGTCACCACGAGGTGCAGCAGCCCCTCCTCGGCGGGGGAGCTGCCCGCCAGGTCCATGGTGAGCCGCCAGGTGCCCCCCTTGGTGAGGCACTGCCGCAGGTGGGCGCTGAGGCCGGCGGCCAGCCGGGTCCGCTCCACGGTGGGCACACCGTAGGCGGCGGCCAGGCGCGCGAGCGAGATGCGGGCGCGGGCCGCGTCGGTGACGGTGGTGATCTGCCAAGTGCGCATCATGGGCGTTCCGGCGGAGTCGAGGTCAGCACGGCCACGGCGGTGTCGTCCCGCACCGGCCGGGCGGGACTGCTGGTGTCGCGTATCGTCACGGCGGCCGTCACGGCCGGGTCCGCCGCGGGCAGCCCGGGGTCGGACGGCGGCGTCCAGCGACTGGGCAGACCGTCGGTGTGCAGGATCAGCAGCGGGTCACCCACCCAGTCGGCCTCCTCCTCGCGGAGGGTGGTGGGCCGGTGGACCCCGACGATGCCGGGCCTCGACAGCAGGGGGTGCCAGGTGCCGTCGGTGCGCAGCCGCGCCCCCACGTTCCCGATGCCGGCGAACCGGAGCCGCCGGGCCGGCAAATCGAGCTGGGCGAGGGCGACGGCCGCGCCGCGCGTGCCCGTCAGCGCGTCGTGCAGCCGGCGCAGCGACTCGGCGGGGGAGAGGTGGGCCCACCGGTGGACGGCCGCGACCGCGGCGGACGAGGCATGCGCGGCCTCCGGCCCGTGCCCCAGTCCGTCCGCCAGCATCAACGTCACCCGGTCTCCGGCCCGGACCCACGCCCAGGCGTCCCCCGAGTACTCGGCCCCGCCGTAGGGGATGTTCACCCCACCGGCCCGCACCCCGGCTCCGGGCAGGGAACGGCTCTGCCGGACCGCGCCGGGGGCCGGGAGACCGTGAGCGGGTGCCGCGTGGGCTGCCGGCGTGTTCGTCTTCGTGGTGCCCGGCATGACGGCGTCAGCCGGTTCGTGGGACGGCGCCGTCCGGGAAACCGAGCCGGTCCCCGAGGCGCCGGCGGGGGCGAGGTCGTGGGCCCGTGCCGCCTGCGGGCCGGGTCGCCGCCCCGTGGTGCCGGTGCGCCGGAGGTCGAGATCCGGCGCACCGTACGGTCCGTGCCCGGTGCCCCGCGCAGGGTCGGTTTCAGGCGTTGGGCTGTCTGGGGCGTCCTGTACGTGTCCGGTTTGGGGCGTTGGGCTGTCTGGGGCGTCCTGTACGTGTCCGGTTTGGGGCGTTGGGCTGTCTGGGGCGTCCTGTACGTGTCCGGTTTCGGGCGTCGGGCTGTCTGGGGCGCCCGGTACCTGCCCGGTTTCGGGCGTCGGGCCGCCTGACGCCCCCGGCACCTGCCCGGCGGAGCCCGGCGCGCTGCCCGGCACCGCCGTATGGCCCGTCAGCGCGCCACAGGCCATCGCGCCGAACGGCGGCTCGCCGCCAGGCCGCCGTCCGCCGGCGAAGACGCCGCCCTCGAACCGCCCCGGCGCCTGTACGCCCCGGGGCGCGGTGCTCACACGGGCGACGGCGACCGTGCCGCGGCCGGGGACGCTGTGCAGGGCGAAGTCGTCGGACAGGCGCCGGCACGTGCCCAGCCCCGCACCGAGCGAACGGGTCGTGGAGAAGCCGTCGCGCAGGGCCGCGGACACGTCGGGGATGACCGGGCCGTGGTCGACCGCGGCGATCTGCACCACCCGGGACGCCTCGCCGCCCTCCCGCAGCACGGGTGGGGGCACGACCTCGATGAGCACCTGACCACCCTCGGCATGCTTCAGCAGGTTCGTGGCGAGCTCGGTCGCCACCAGCGCGGCGGCCGCGGTACGCCGCTCGTCCAGCCCGGCCAGCGCGGCGGCGCCCTCCGCCGCGACCCGCGCGTCCCGCACCCGGGTCGAGTCGCGCACCGGCACGTCCCACACGCGCGGCATCAGACCTCCTCGCGCGGGCGCGGCGGCCGGCCCACCCAGCAGGTCACTCGCACCGTGGTGCCCGAACCCGGCGTGGTGTCGATGTCGAAGTCGTGCACCAGGCGCCGCGCACCGCTCAGCCCCATGCCCAGACCGCCGCCGGAGGTGTAGCCGTCGCTCAGCGCCTGGTCCAGGTCCGTGATGCCCGGCCCCTCGTCGCTGAAGGACAGCCGCAGCCCCTGCGCGCCCGCGCTGCTGACGTGCGTGGCACGCATCTGTCCGCCACCGCCGTGCACCAGGGTGTTGCGGGCCAGCTCGCTGGCCGCGGTGATCAGCTTGGTCTGGTCCACCAGACCGAAGCCGAGCCGGGCAGCGGCCTGCCGTACGTGCTGACGCACCCACACCAGGTCCATGTCCGACCGGATGGGCAAGCAGGCCTCCACGCCCGCGGCAGTGTGCATCACGGACTCTCCTGACGCGGGCCGCCGGGACGGGTCACCGGGGCCTGCCGGGCGAGGAGCTCCATGCCCGCCTCGGTGCTGAGCGCGGTGCTCAGCCCCGGCAGCGTCAGACCCAGTTCGACCAGGGTGATGGCGACGGCCGGGCGCATGCCGGCCACCACGGTGCGCGCGGCCAGCAACGTGGACTGCGCGGCGATCTCGGCCAGCACCCGGCCGAGGAAGGAGTCGACGATCTCCACACCGGAGATGTCGATGAGGACCCCGCGCACCCCGGTACGGGAGATGGTCTCCGAGAGGTCCTGCTGAAGCTGCTGCGCCGTACTGTCGTGCAGATCGCCCTGGAGCGTGACCAGCAGGACGTCGCCGAGCCGGAGGACCGGCACGTGGCCGGTCACGGGGTGGGAGGAGGCGTCGTTCACCGCTGGCCCGTACCCGGATTCACGATGTCCGCGCCGAGCTGGTGCAGCGCGTACCCGAGCGCGTCGGCGAGGCCCGCGCGGGTGATCACGTCCAGGTCCAGTCCGAGATGCACGATGGTCTGCGCGATGGCGGGACGGATGCCCGAGACGATGCACTCGGCGCCCATGAGCCGCGCCGCGGCGACCGTCTTCATCAGGTGCTGCGCCACCAGCGAGTCGACGGTCGGCACCCCGGTGATGTCGAGGATCGCGAACCGCGCGTGCTGCTCGACGACGGCGTTCAGCAGCGTCTCCATCACGATCTGGCTGCGGGCGCTGTCGAGCGTCCCGATCAGCGGCACGGCCACGACGCCGTCCCACAGCCGGATGACGGGTGTGGCCACCTCCATCAGCTGCAGCCGCTGACGGTCGCTGAGCGCCTGCCACTCGCTCAGCGCCGTCTGCATCGCCACCAGCCGAAGGGTGCCCATCAGCACGGTCAGGGCGGTCGAACACGCCCGCAGGTGCTCGGGGGACGCCTGTTCCAGATCGGCGGCCAGCAGATTCTCCACGGGCGGCCGCAGGGCGGCCAACTCGCTGGAGACCTGGGTGTTGGACAGCCCGGCACGGGAGCGGGCCACGCCCATCCGTGCCAGCTGCTCGCGCACCCCGCTGAATCCCGCGGCGTCCGGGTCCTCCACCTGCTCCGAGTCGGCCACCTGGGCCAGCGCGTCGACAACGGCCTTGCCCGCTTCCACCGCCTCGTCGCGCGAGACGCTGAACACGGTGCGGAACAAGGGCTCGTCCGCCCACCGCTGGGCGATCTGTTCACGCCGGCGGTGCAGGAAGTCCCTGACCTCGTGGCTGGGGGTGGCGAGCTGTCCGTCCGCTTCGTGCTCCGGCACCTGGTTCTCTCCTCATCCGCGTTGCGTCGACCGAGCCCGCTTCTGGCAACGAGACGGCGATGTGACACTTGCCGGGCGACAACTCTAACCATGCGCCGACCTCGTACGACACCTGCTCCGGTGCAAGCGATCCGGTTCAGGGGAACGGCGGTTGCCACCGTCCGGTGTATCGGCGCGAGGAGGGGTGAGCCGTCGTTCGGGCAGGGCGGAGCCGGAGCACCGGCCGACCGTTCTTCGACGGCGCCGCGCCCCGAGGCGGAGCCGGTCCGTCAGAGGCTCTGGTCTCCCGGTCCCTCGGGGACGCTCGGCCCTTCGTCGGCACGGGCCAGAGCCTCGTCGACACTCTCCGATATCGGCACCGTGATGCTGACGCCGGTCAGGTCGAGGATGCGCCGCACGGCGGGCGTCGGGCCGATGACGTGCACACTGCCCTCGGTCTTACGGGTCTCCTGGTACACCCTCAGGATGATGTTCATCCCGGACGAGTCCATGAAGGGGACGGACGAGAGGTCGAGCAGGAAATGCCGACGGCCGTGGTGGAGTTGATTGGCCAGATGGGCCTGGAACTCGGTCGCGGTGTCGACGTCCAGGTAGCCGTCGACCGTGATCAGGGCCACGTCCTCCCGGGGCAGTTCGACTTCCACGGACAGCGGGTTCTGGGCGAGGGGCACGGATACCTCCAACAAGTGCTACGGCCAGGGCTGGTCACCTCTGGGGATGACCGCGGTGCGAGGGGACACCGGTCGTTCTCCGGACTCGAATGCCGTTCCTCATGCGCCTCCCTTCCTCGACGGGCTCCGGATGTCACCGCGCCCCGCGATTACCCCGGAAACCCTCCTCCATGCATCCCGGTCCGAACATCGTCGGGACCGGGCCGCGGGACGACTTGCGGTAGCAGGCGTGTTCGCCGAATGCGCTTACGGCAGGAGGGTAATTGCTGCTGTGGAACGGGGCGGGCGGAAGGCGTCCGCCGCGGGCACGACGATCATGACGATCCGCACATCGCCAGGGAGGATGGAACAGCGTGGCCATCGACAGAATCTGGTCGTACGCGCCGGACAGCGGTCACAGCGAGGGGCAGGACCTGACCGGGTTCGCGGTCGCCGCGACCGACGGCACGATCGGGCACGTGGACCGGGAGGCCGCCCCGCACGGCATGCGGCACCTGGTCGTCGACACCGGGGTCTGGGTGTTCGGCCGCAGCGTCCTGGTCCCGGCCGGAGTCGTCACCGGCGTGGACACACAGGCACGGAAGATCACAGTCGCCTGCAGCAGGGGGGACGCGAAAGCCGCGCCCCGCTTCCAGACGGACAGCGAGACGCGGGACCAGGAGTACCTGCGGGCCGTGGGCGACTACTACGACCGGCTGCCGCCCCGCGAGGCGGCCCAGGTCTGAGCCGGGTGTCACGGGCGCACGGCGCCCGTGACACCCGGCTCACCAGGGCATGAACACGTGCACATCCTTGCCGTGATCGTCGGCCACCACGCTGACCTGGTCGCACAGGGTGTGGACCAGGTGCCAGCCGATGCCCCCGCCACCGCTGCGCGGGTCGAAGGGGCGAGGGGCGGGCTCGGTGGTGCTGGTGTCGTGCAGGACCACATGCACCCCGTCGAACGTCCGGCGCATCCGCAGTGCGAACGGACCCGGGGCGTACTGGACCGCGTTGGCGGCCAGTTCCGTCACCACCAGCAGGATGTCGTCCCAGTACTCGGGGGCAGACGGCGGGGAGGAGCGTGCCAGATCACGCAGGAACTCCTCCGCTGCCAGCCGCGCACCCGTCACATCATGCGGCTCGCCCACGAAGCTGTTCGTGCGGCTCGGGATCTCCTCGGAGGTCAGGGCGTCGTCCCCACGCGGCTCGGTTGACATATCGCCTTTCCGGCCCGGGCGTCAGCAAGGGCTGTCGTCAGGGCTGTCGTCCTTTCTCTTGCGTCGCCACTGTTGCGTGTTCCCGACGGGGCGAGGCCTACGCGTCCGGTCGTACGCTCAGCGGAACACATTGTCCGAATCATCCAAGTTCGACGGTTCGTCCGAGGTGTTCGGCCTGGTGGGACGCCTGCGTGACTGGTACATCGCGTCGATCTCGGTCGCGTAGCGCCGCACGATCTCGTCCCGGCGCAGCTTCATCGACGGCGTGAGCAGCCCGTTGGTCACGTCGAACGCCTCCGGCAGGACCCGGAACACCCGGATCGACTCCGATGGTGACACAACGCTGTTGGCCGCTGCCACGGCCCGGGCGACCTCCTCCCGCAGCGCGTTCTCCTCCCGCGCCTCCCGCATCTCACCCTGCAGGGCCAGCCCGGCCCGCCAGTGCGCCAGGAACTCGGGATCCAGGGTGATCAGGGCGCCCACACAGGGCCGGTTGTCCCCCACCACCACCGCCTGGTGGATGAGCGGGTGCATCCGCAGCCGCTGCTCCAGGGCCAGCGGGGCGACGCTCTTGCCGCTGCTGGTGATGATGATGTCCTTCTTGCGGCCGGTGATCGTCAGATAGCCCTCCGAGTCAAGCCGTCCGAGGTCCCCGGTGGCAAGCCAGCCGCCGCGCAGCGCGGCCCGGGTGGCGGCCTGGTCGCCCACGTACCCCTGGAACACCGACGGGCCGCGCACCAGGATCTCCCCGTCCTCGGCCACCCGGATCTCCATCCCCGGCAGGGCCTGCCCCACGGTCCCGGACTTCTCCCGCCCCAGCGGCTGCATGGTCACCCCGCCGGAGGTCTCCGTGAGGCCGTACCCGTCGTGCACGTAGATGCCGATGCCCTCGTAGAAGAGGGACAGCTCGCGGCTGAGGGGGGAGCCGCCGGATGTCGCCCGCCGCACCCGGCCGCCCAACGCGGCCCGCAGCCGGCGGTACACCGTGCGCTCGTACAGCGCGTGCTGGAGCCGCAGGTCGAATCCTGGCCCGCGCCCCCGGCCCAGCCGCCGGCGTTCCAGGGCCGCGGCGAAGTCCCGGGCGGTCTCGGCGGCCCGCTCGAACAGTCCGCCGTGGCCCCCCCGCTGCGCGGTGCGCAGGAAGTTCTTGTAGATCTTCTCCAGGACCGAGGGAACCGCGTAGAGGTACGTGGGGCGGAAGGAGCGCAGCGCCGACGACAGTGCCTCCCCGCTCAGCTCGGCCTGGTGCCCCATCAGCAGCCCGCCGCGCACGCACAGCCCCTGGATCATCAGCCCGTACACATGGGAGAAGGGCAGGAACGCGAGCACCGAGCCCTGTTCCCCGTGCGGAGCGGCCGTGTGCCCCCAGCCCGCCAGCAGCGTGTCGCAGGGACCGGCGAGGTTGCGGTGGCTGAGCGCGCAGCCCATGGCGTGGCCGGAGGTGCCGGAGGTGTAGGCGATGGCGGCCGTGGAGTCCGGCAGCACGATGCGCCGCATCGAGTCGACGGTGGCGATCGGGATGAACTCCCCGCGGACCGTGAGGTCCGCGAGGGCGCCCGCGTCCAGTTGCCAGACGTGGCGCAGCAGCGGGAGCGACGCGCACACCGAGCCGACGGTCATGACGCCCTGCTCGTCCTCGACCACCACGGCCACGCAGCCGGCGTCCCGCAGGATCCACTCCACCTGGTCGCGCGAGGACGTCGGGTAGACCGGGACGACCTCGGCGCCCACGGCCCACAGCGCGTAGCACAGGACCGTCCACTCGAACCGGGTGCGCGCCATGATCGCCACGCGGTGGCCCGGCGCGATCCCCGAGGCGATCAGCCCCTTGGCGATGTCCACGACCTGGTCGCGCAGCTCGACGGCCGTCACCTCCTCCCAGGTCGTGGAGGCGGGATCGGCCCGGCGGGCGAGCATCGGCCGGGCCGGTTCGCGCTCCGCCGTCTCGAAGACGCTGTCGGCCAGCCCGCCGGTCAGGGGCGCCACGGCCGGGGGAGCGAGGGCGAGGTCGCGCATGCACTGCTCCTGACATGTACGGGGTGTGACGTTGCCGACGGGTACCGTCATCAGCGGTGCTCGAATGTAGTCGAGTCGAGACCCTTCGGGGTCGGAAAATACGGAAGTGGACCCGCTGATGATCTCGGCGTGATCGGGGGACTCGGACGGCATGACTCACATCAGTCCCGATCCCGAACCCGAACGCACCTCCGGTCTGGAGCCCGGCGGCGGTGTACCGCCGGGCGAGACCCCGCCCGCGGAGAGCAGCATGCCGGAGACGCTGCCCCGGGAGACGCACAATCCGACCAAGGGCTGGGGCAAGGGGCCGCTGACCGCGATCATCGTCCTCGCGGTACTGGTCGCGGCGTTCTTCCTGGCCTACGCCCTCGTCCTGATCCTCTGAACCCCTACCCCCGGCCGACGGGACGTCTCACGACTGCGTGTGGCGGACGCACTCGGTGACGACGTCCCGCAGACTCCCTGTGCGTTCCATCAGCGCGCGCTGCACCTGGGCGCCATTGCCCTCGCGCAGCAGCTCCTCCAACGCCGCGCGGGCCCGATCGAGGTCGCCGGTGCTGTCGAGAGCCTCCTCGACATGCTCCAGCAGGGCGCGGACGACGGCCTCGGCGGGCATGCGCCGCATGGTCGCCGGATGCAGCAGCTCACCCGAGAGGCCGGACCGGGCGGCCTGCCAGTCGGCCAGCCGCAGCAGGCTGACGCTGTGGCCGAGCGGCTCACGGCCGTCCCGCCACTCGCGCGCGGCGGTCTCGACCAGCCCGCGGACGAGCGTGGCGATCAGCACGGCCGTGCCGGAGTGCAGACAGACGTCCGAGACGCGCAGTTCCACCGTCGGGTACCGCGGGGACAGCCGCGCGTCGAAATAGATCATTCCGTCGTCCAGGAGGGCACCGGTGGCCACCATGTCCGCGATCAGCCGGTGGTACCGCTCGGGCGAACCGAAGATCTCGGTCGGGCCGGCCGACGGCCACCGCAGCCACACCCGGCTGCGGTAACTGCTGTACCCGGAGTCCTTGCCCTGCCAGAACGGCGAGTTCGCACTCAGCGCCCGCAGGACCGGCAGCCACGGCCGGAGCCGGTCGACGACCGCGACGCCCTCCTCGTCCGACTCCACCGACACATGCACATGACAGCCCATGACGAGCTGCTCCCGGGTGGCGATGCCGTACTGGTCGGCCATCCACTGGTAGCGCCGACCGACGCCGACGGCGGGGCTGACCGGCAGCGGCGAGGTGGCGAGCGCCGCCACGGTGCAGCCGATCTCACCCGCGTGCCGGGCGGCCTCCTTGCGGCAGCGGACGATCTCGGCGCGCAGGCTCTCCATGGACGACTGCGGATGGGTGGCGAACTCCAGCATCTGCTCGTGGAGTTCCTTCTCGAAAACGTCCTGGTCCGCGTCGTCCTTCTCCGCCCGGGCGAGTACCGCCGCGGACAGCGCCCGCGGCTCACCGGTCTCCGGATCCACCAGGAGGAGTTCCTCCTCCACTCCCACGGTGCGCACCTGATGCCCGCCCTTCTGGCCCTGCCGAGTCGTACCACCGGGTGCTCCCGGTGGTACGACCTAGTGCCCCCCACAGGCGGGTCGGACACCTGGTGGGACGGCAGTACTTCACACCGCGAACGGCGCCAGCCACACCGTGGCGAGCGGGGGCAGCGTGATCCGGACCTGACCGTCCTCCGGTTTGACCGGATTCGGGTTGGTCACGCCGCTGCCGCCGTAGCGCGTGTCGTCGGTGTTGAGGCGTTCCTCCCAGGCGACGACGTCACCCGGCACCCACAGGCCGTAGTCCTCCCGGACCACGGGGGAGAAGTTCGACACCGCCAGCAGCGGACGGCCCTCGGCGTCGTAGCGCAGGAACGCGAGGACATTGTCGTCCGCCGAGTCCACCGCCACCCATCGGAAGCCCTCCGGACGGGTGTCGCACTGCCACAGCGCCGGCGTCGCCCGGTAGGCGGTGTTCAGGTCCCGCACCAGGTCGCGCACGCCCCGGTGGTCACCCGCCGAGTGGTACCCGTCGTCGAGCAGCCACCACTCGGGGCCGTGCTCCACCGACCACTCCGCACCCTGCGCGAACTCCTGCCCCATGAAGATCAGTTGTTTGCCGGGGTGGCCCCACATGAAGCCGAGGTAGGCCCGGTGGGTGGCGCGCCGCTGCCACCAGTCGCCCGGGATCTTCGAGACCAGCGCCTGCTTGCCGTGCACGACCTCGTCGTGGGAGATCGGCAGGACGTAGTTCTCGCTGTAGGCGTAGACCATTGAGAACGTCATCTCGTGGTGGTGGTACTTGCGGTGCACGGGCTCGTGGGCGATGTACTCCAGCGAGTCGTGCATCCAGCCCATGTTCCACTTCAGCCCGAAGCCCAGTCCGCCGGTCTCGGTGGGCCGGGTCACCCCGCCCCAGGCGGTGGACTCCTCGGCGATCGTGACCACGCCCGGGGCCCGCCGGTACACCGTCGCGTTCATCTCCTGCAGGAACGCCATGGCCGCCAGGTCCTCCCGGCCGCCGTAGGCGTTGGGCTCCCACTGGCCGTCCTCACGGGAGTAGTCCAGGTAGAGCATGGACGCCACCGCGTCCACCCGCAGGCCGTCGATGTGGAACTCCTCGCACCAGTAGACGGCGTTCGCGACGAGGAAGTTGCGCACCTCGGTGCGGCCGAAGTCGAACTCGTAGGTGCCCCAGTCCGGGTGCTCCGCCCGCCGGTCGTCCCCCGGCTCGTACAGCGGCTCCCCGTCGAACCGGGCCAGCGCCCAGTCGTCCTTAGGGAAGTGCGCCGGCACCCAGTCCATGATCACGCCGAGACCGGCACGGTGACAGGCGTCGACGAAGAACCGGAAGTCGTCCGGCGTGCCCAGCCGGGACGTCGGCGCGTAGAAGCCGGTGACCTGGTAGCCCCAGGAGCCGTGGAAGGGGTGCTCGGCGACCGGCATCAGCTCCACGTGCGTGAAGCCCAGGTCCTTGACGTACTTCGGGAGTTCCTCGGCGAGCTGCCGGTAGGTCAGCCCCGGCCGCCATGACGCCAGGTGCACCTCGTACACCGAGAACGGCGCCTCGTGCACGGGCGTGTCGGCGCGGTGCGCCATCCACTCGGTGTCGCCCCACTCGTAGTGCGAGGCCGTCACGATCGACGCCGTGTGGGGCGGCTCCTCGCAGCGGCGGGCCATCGGGTCGGCCTTGAGGAAGCGGTGGCCGTAGCGGGAGTGGATCTCGAACTTGTAGGGGGTGCCCTCGCCGACGCCCGGCAGGAACAGCTCCCACACACCGGAGGCGCCCAGCGACCGCATCGGGAACTGCGTCCCGTCCCAGTGGGTGAAGTCCGTGGCGACCCGCACGCCCTGCGCGTTCGGCGCCCACACGGTGAACCGGGTACCGGTCACGCCCTCGTGGGTCATCGGCTGCGCGCCCAGCGCCGTCCACAGCTGCTCGTGCCGGCCCTCGCGGATCAGATGCAGGTCGAGTTCGCCGAGAGCGGGCAGGAAGCGGTACGGGTCGGGCGTCTCCTGCTCACCGTCCTCGTACGCCACGTGCAGCGTGTAGGCGGGGACCGCGTCCAGCGGCAGCACGCCCGAGAAGAGGCCGTCGCCCTCCGAGACGAGCGCGGTGCGCCGGCCGTCGATGACCACGCTCACCGCGCGGGCGAAGGGGCGCAGCGCCCGGAACACGACCCCGCCGGGCACCGGGTGGGCGCCCAGCAAGGCGTGCGGATCGTGGTGGGCGCCCGCCAGCAGGCGCCCGCGGTCCTCCGGACTCAGGGCGGGGGCGGTCGTGCCCGGGACCGGGCCGGACCCGGACGGCTCCGGGATTGAGGTGTCGCGCAGGGCCACGGCTCAGTCTCCTCTCACGGCGAGGCGCTCGATCGCCGCCATCGGTACAGGCAGCCAGTCGGGGCGGTGCCGTGCCTCGTACAGCACCTCGTACACGGCCCGGTCCGTCTCATAGGCGCGGAGCAGTCCGTGTTTCTTGCGGGGGTCCCAGCCGGCGCGGACGGCATAGCCCGCGCAGTAGGCCTCGCGGCAGCGGCGGGCCCACTCCGGGCGCCAGGGGCGGCGCTGCCGGGCGGCGTAGTCGAAGGAACGCAGCATCCCGGCGATGTCCCGCACGGGGGAGTGGGCGCTGCGCCGTTCGGAGAGCGGCCGGGACGGCTCGCCCTCGAAGTCGATGACGAACCACTCGCGCCCGGCCCGCAGCACCTGGCCCAGGTGCAGGTCGCCGTGGATGCGCTGGGCGGGCGGCCCGGGGTCGCAGCCGGTGAGGGCCGCGAACGCGGTCCGCAGGCCCGGCACGAACGGTCGCAGCGCGGGCACGCAGTGCGCCGCGGCGTCCAGCCGCTCGGTCATCGCCGCCGCCGTACGCCCGTTCTCCCCGGGCTCGCCGACCGGGAAGGCCGACGCCAGCGCGAGATGCACCTCCGCCGTGGCAGCGCCCAGGGCCCGCGCCTGGACCGTGAAGTCGTCCCCGGCGGCCAGCGCGTGCAGCCCCAGCGTCCAGCCGTCGGAGGCGTCCCGCAGGTACGGCTGGAGCACCCCGAGGGTGGCCTTGAACGGGTGCCCGGTCTGGAACCAGGCCACGGGCGCGGGCACGCGGTGACAGCCCTGACGGGCCAGCGCGCCCGGTACCTCCAGGTCCGGGTTGACGCCCGGCTGGATGCGCCGGAAGACCTTCAGGATGTACTCGTCGCCGTACACCAGTGAGGAGTTGGACTGCTCCGCGTCCAGCAGCCGCGGCACGAGGCCGGCGGGCACCCGCTGATCCGGGGCGCAGTCGAAGCGCAGCGGGCCCGCGCTGCCGGGGTGCCGCAGCCGGTCGAGCAGCAGCTGGGCCGCGCGGGGATCCTGCAGCGCGTCGTAGACGGTCATGCCGGCCAGCGGCCCGTCCGGCACCTGCCCGATGAGCGCCCGCCCCAGACGCGGCGCGGGCTGCTCCCGCACGCCGAGGAGCAGCTGGTAGCAGTCGCCGGCCGAGGGAGCCCCGCCGGGCGAGGGCACGCCGGTGTGCCCGGCGTGACCGGCGTGGACCAGCAGGTGCAGACAGCCCGGGAAGAGCTCGGTCATCGACAGCAGGCCGAGCTCGGTGACGGGCCGGTCCTTGCCGGCGAACCAGCGCTGCCGGGGCAGCCAGTCGCGCAGCAGCCCGCCGAGCCACTCCATGGGCTCGGCCAGGCGGGTGAGACTCGGGCGGAGGGATGCGGTCTTCGGCATGGTCACGCCTCCTTTCGTCGGCGCAGGCTCACAGTCGCCGGCCGATGCGGGATGCGACTCGAGTGAGCCTGAACCAGTAGAAGCCGTGGCCCCCGAGCGTCAGCAGGTACGGCAGCTCGCCGATCGCGGGGAAGCGGACCCCGCCGAACAGCTCCACCGGGTGCCGCCCGGCGAACTCGCGCAGGTCGAGCTCGGTGGGCTGGGCGAACCGCGCGAAGTTGTTGACACACAGCACCAGGTCGTCCTCGTACTCCCGCAGGAACGCCAGCACCGCGGGGTTGGAGGAGGGCAGTTCGGTGTAGGAGCCGAGTCCGAAGGCGGGGTTCTGCTTGCGGATCTCGATCATGCGGCGGGTCCAGTGCAGCAGCGAAGACGGCGACGACATCGACGCCTCGACGTTGGTCACCTGGTGGCCGTAGACCGGGTCCATGATCGCCGGCAGGAAGAGGCGGCCCGGGTCGCAGGTGGAGAACCCGGCGTTGCGGTCCGGGGTCCACTGCATCGGCGTCCGTACGGCGTCCCGGTCGCCGAGCCAGATGTTGTCGCCCATGCCGATCTCGTCGCCGTAGTAGAGGATCGGTGAGCCGGGGAGGGCCAGCAACAGGGCGGTGAACAGCTCGATCGTGTGCCGGTCGTTGTCTAGCAGCGGGGCCAGCCGCCTGCGGATGCCGATGTTGGCGCGCATGCGGGGGTCCTTGGCGTACTCGGCCCACATGTAGTCGCGCTCTTCGTCGGTGACCATCTCCAGCGTGAGCTCGTCGTGGTTGCGCAGGAACATGCCCCACTGGCAGTTCGACGGAATGGCCGGTGTCTTGGCCAGGATCTCGGAGACGGGGTAGCGGGACTCGCGGCGCACGGCCATGAAGATGCGCGGCATGACCGGGAAGTGGAACGCCATGTGGCACTCGTCGCCACCGTTGGTGTAGTCGCCGAAGTAGTCGACGACGTCTTCGGGCCACTGGTTGGCCTCCGCCAGCAGCACCGTGTCCGGGTACTGCGCGTCGATCTCGCTGCGGACGCGCTTGAGGAACGCGTGGGTGGCGGGCAGGTTCTCGCAGTTGGTGTCCTCGGCCGCGTAGAGGTACGGCACCGCGTCCAGCCGGAACCCGTCGATGCCCAGGTCCAGCCAGAACTTCAGCGCGGCCAGGATCTCCTCCTGGACGCGGGGGTTCTCGTAGTTGAGGTCCGGCTGGTGGGAGAAGAAGCGGTGGAAGAAGTACTGGCCCCGCACCGGGTCGAAGGTCCAGTTCGATGTCTCCGTGTCGACGAAGATGATGCGCGCGTCCGGGTAGCCCTTGTCGTCGTCGGCCCACACGTAGTAGTCGCCGTAGGGGCCGTCGGGGTCCTTCCTCGACTCCTGGAACCACGGGTGCTGGTCGCTGGTGTGGTTCATGACGAAGTCGATGATCACGCGCATGCCGCGCTGGTGTGCGGCGTCGACGAACTCCACGAAGTCGGCGAGGTCGCCGAACTCCGGCAGCACGGCCGTGTAGTCGGAGACGTCGTAGCCGCCGTCGCGCAGCGGGGACTTGAAGAACGGCGGCAGCCACAGGCAGTCGACGCCGAGCCACTGGAGGTAGTCGAGCTTGGCGGTCAGGCCCTTGAGGTCGCCGACGCCGTCGCCGTTGCTGTCCTGGAACGAGCGGACGAGCACCTCGTAGAAGACAGCGCGTTTGAACCACTCCGGGTCACGGTCCCTGACGGGAGTGTCCTCGAAGGTGTCCGGCACGGGCTCGTTCACGGTCATGGCTTCTCTGTCCCTCCGTTCGCATGCGCGGCGGGCGGGGACTGGACGTGGAAGACGTGCGCGGGAGCCCGCCCCGGCTCCAACCGCACGTAGTTGTCGCGCCCCCAGTGGTAGGTCTCGCCGGTGAGCTCGTCGCGCACCGGCACCGACTCGTGCCAGGCCCGGCCGAGTTGCGGCATGTCCAACGAGACCGTGGCCTCCTGGGTGTGGTGCGGGTCGAGGTTGGCGACCACCAGGACGACGTCGGATCCGCTGCGCTTGCTGTACGCGATGAGCGCGTCGTTGTCGGTGTGGTGGAAGCGGAGGTTCCTGAGCCGGTGCAGCGCCGGGTGTTCCCGGCGGACGGTGTTGAGCCGGGTCAGCAGCGCGGTGATGGTGCGGCCCTCACGTTCGGCCGCTTCCCAGTCACGGTGCCTGAGCTGGTACTTCTCCGA
>NZ_JBEOSZ010000052.1:0-54443 GCF_040303285.1 Streptomyces sp. NPDC096046
CGGGCGCTTGCCGCTCAGCGCGTAGGACACGGTGCTCCGCGAGACACCGGCACGCTTGGCGATCTCACCGATGTTCACGAAGAACTCCTTGCTCGAACCGCGGGTCCGCTCCGAGAGGAGCCGGGGGTCGCGGGTCCGGGTCGGACTGGGGACTGACGACGAGGCCGCATCCGGTCATCGAACCGGTTCGCGTGAAGTGAAGGTAGGAATGACCCGGACGGCTGTCAATACTCCGCGCAGCATTTCCTGGGGCGGAGCTGCAACCGTCGGTGACCTTCTCCGCAGCCGTTGTGACGCGGGTGTTGTCGACTGGCTGCGCACAGTGCGAGCATGACGCGAACCGGTTCGACGAAACGAGCCCTCCGGTCGCCCGTAGGAGGCACGTTGCCTGGATCCGTGCGGTCACAGCGGGGTGCGGCGGGCTTGTGGTCTGGGACGGTTGAGGGAGACTGCCGGCTCCGGGCCGGCGATGACGGCTGTCGCCGGCGCGAGGATCCGTGGTATTCCCCGCCACGGATGGTCGGCGCCACGGGCGGCGCGTCGTGCATGAGGAACGGGTGACGTGCAGCCGGGGACGCGGGCTGGGGCCCTTGTGACGCGGGCCTCTGACACCCGACGGCCGTAAGTGCCGCCCGAACACCTCCCGTTCACGAAGGTAGCCGGCGGTGACCGCGGTAGGGGTGTAGGCCATGAGCTTGCTGACGCCGGCCGGCCGCGAGCGGACGGTCTGCGTGGCGAGATGGCGCAGCATCCCCGTGAAGTGGGTGGTGGAGGTGCTGGTGATGCGGTGGTCTGCCGGGTGCCAGGCACCGGCGTGGTCGAACGCCGGGGAGTTGCGGCGGGGGCTGGACATTGTCGGTCTGGCGGTGCCAGCAGTCGGCGGTGTCACGCTCCCCCAGCGCCGGGTGGTGCGGGTTCAGAATGCTTACCTGGGGCATGTCCCCAGCTCCTCCGTCACGGGCAAGTTCTCGGCGAGCAGGTCCACGATGTCGCGCCAGGCGCGCCGCGCGTGCCGTGGGTGGTAGCCGACGCCGGGGACTGCGGGGTGGTCGACCGGTGGGTGGTGGAAGGCGTGCAAGGCGCCGCCGTAGACCGAGAGGCGCCAGTCGACGCCTGCGGCCTGCATCTCAGCGGTGAACGCGTTCCGTTGCGCGGGCGGCATGATCGGGTCTTCCGACCCGACCCCGGCCCACACCGGGCAGCGGATGCGCGCCGCCTCGCCCGGTCGGCCCGTGGTCAGTGCGTTCACTGTCCCGATCGCGCGCAGGCTGACGCCATCACGCCCGAGTTCCAGCCCGATGGCGCCCCCGGTGCCGTAACCGACGGCGGCGATCCGGTCGGGGTCGGTCCGCGGTTCGGTGCGCAACACGTCGAGCGCCGCATGGCCGATGCCCCGCATCCGGTCGGGATCAGCGAGCAGTGGCATGCAACGGGCCAGCATCTCCTCGGGGTCACCTAGATAGCGCCCGCCGTGAAGGTCGAAGGCCAGCGCTACATATCCCAGCTCGGCGAGAGCATCGGCCCGGCGGCGCTCGACGTCGCTGAGGCCCATGCCCTCTGGTCCGAGCAGCACCGCGGGCCGGCGGTCGACGCCGGCCGGGAGCGCGAGGTGCCCGATCATCGTCAGACCGTCGGCCGGATACTCGACCGTACGTGTCGTAATTGTCGTCATGAGACTGGATCGTAGTGATCGTCGAGCCCGGTCCGGCCGCTGTTCTGCCGCTGGCAGAACAGCGCGGGTCCCTCTGAAATACGGCGAGGACTCAGAGGAACCGTCACAATCCCCGTCCTCACGGTGGCACTGTCGGATCACCTGCCAAGGCCACGGTGTTGGAGGCTGACCCTCGCGGCAGGATTCTGGCGTATACCGACGCGCTCCCGTGAGGGGCGTCACCAGCTAGTTCACCTCACGGTTCCTCGCGATGGGCCCCTCCGGGCCCGTTTCCAAGCCACAGGCGCTGGGAAAGCGGCCCGTCACACCACGGGATCGCCCTTGCGCTGCACCCTGCTGCGCGCTCACTCACCCGTGCGACGCGCCGCGATCTCCTTCGCCGTGTCAGCGACAAGACGCCCCAGCTCCGGTAGCCGTGCGGCGTCGTACCGCGACTCGGGCATGGAGACGGTGATCGTCGCAAGGGGCGCGCCATCCCCATCCAGGATGGCGGCAGCCACCGCGCAGACGCCCGGCCGGTACTGATTCAGGTTGACGGAGAATCCGCCGGCCCGTACCCGCTCCAGCTCGGCGCGCAACTGAACCGGATCGGTCGGCGTGGCATCGCTGAAGCGTTCCAGGCCGCGCCTGACCACCTCGTCGACGTCCGCCGTCGGCAGATGCGCGAGGATCGCGCGCCCCGAGGCGGTCGCATTGTCCAGTACACCCGCGCCCGAAGCTGCTCCAGAGAAGGCCCGCACAGCCATGACCGCCGTCACCTGCGGTGAGCACGACCTGCTCGGCGACCACGACGTCCCCGCCGAGGCGATGCTTCCGTGGACGTTTCCGGTGTAGAAGATCTCGGGGAACGCCGAGATCTCGGCCCGGGCGGTCCGGACTTGTGTGATCTTCGAGCGACCGGGCAGACGCCGCCAATATGAGCATCTCGCGACCGAGCACGGCGGACGAGGACACGGAGCAGAGCCCTAACCTGCGCGCAGCGCCGCTCACCCCGTCGTCGGCACCACGGGGAAGAGAGGGCGGGCGGGGCTTTTCGTCGGCGCTGCGTGGCGGGCGGGTGGCGGGGCTGGACGGACTGCGGACGGTCGCGGTGGCGTTGGTGATCGTCTATCACGCGGAGCCGGACCGGGTGCCCGGAGGCTCGGTGGCGGTGGACTTCTTCTTCACTCTCAGCGGCTTCGTCATCACCCGGCTGCTGGTCGCCGAGTACGCCCGCACCGGTGGCATCGGCCTGTGGTCGTTCTACCGGCGGCGGTGGCTCCGGCTGGTGCCGGCCATGCTGCTGATGTGCGCGGTCACCGCCCTGCTCGCCGTGGCGCTCCCGCTACCGCTGTTCGACGGGGCCTGGGTAGCGGCGGCGCTGGCCGCGGCCTCGGTGGTCAATCTCGTACGGGCCGGGGAGTCCGGGACGTACTCCGACCTCACCGCGCCGCTGAGTCACACATGGTCCCTCGGAGTGGAGGAGCAGTTCTACCTGGCCTGGCCGCTCCTGTTGCTGGTGCTGCTGCGGCACGCGACGGCGCGGACGGTGCTGGGCTGGGCCGCGGCCCTGTGCCTCCTGCCGGTGCTGTGGCGCATGGTGCTGTGGGATTCCACGGCGGCGCACCGCATCTACAACGGCCCCGACACGCGCGCCGACCAGCTCCTCGTGGGGGCTCTGCTGGCCCTTGTCCTGGCCCGACTGCGCGCCGGGGACCCACGGCTGGCACTGCTGCGCCGATGGGCGGGACGGCTGTGCTGGCCCGCGCTCACGCTGCTGGGGCTGATCGCCTGGCAGGTGCCGATCACCGAACCCAGCGGGTGGAACCCCGTGTGGTACACCGTGGGATTCCTGGCCGCCGCCGTTCTGTCGGCCGTGGTCGTGGCCGCGATGGACCTGTGCCCGCGGGTGTGGCCCTCCCGCCTCCTGTCGCTCCCCGCACCGGCGTGGATCGGGCGCAACCTCAGCTACGGGATGTACCTGTGGCACTACCCCGTCCTCAGGTTGCTCTCCGACCTCGGTGTGGGCGGCGCCCGGCTGCTCCCGGCCGGCGTCGCGGCAACGGTTGTGGCCGCTCTCGCTTCGTACCTCCTCATCGAGCGGCCCCTGCTGCGACGTAAACGGTTCCGCGTGCGCCAGGTGGAACCGGTTGTGGCCACGGCGCGTTGACGAGCCCTGCGACAGAGCTCCCGACGACTGAGATCTGCCGCCTCTTGAGCAAGCCGGCCGACTGACACCCGCCGCAGCCCTCATTCGGCGGGGATCATGCACGCTCTCCCGCCGTGGGTCCGCAGCTGGGCCCCCCGCCCCGCATCGGCGCGAGCGGGCCCTATCGGCCGCCGGCACCGCCCGAAGGATGAAGAGCAACACCGTCGCACCGATGACGGTCAGGGCGCGTCGACCGGCTACGTGGGACGATCGGCTCGGTGGAGGGTGGCTTCCGTACGGGAGGAGACCCCGGTGAGACCCCGGTGTGCGTTCCGGTCATCGGTGATCGATGGTCGCCGCCGGGTACGTCGACGCCCTGACAGAGGTGTGCGGTCCGTTTCGGACCGGGGCGCGGCTTGACTGAGCGGCGACCAAACCGCGACACCGCTCACCGCGACACCGGTGGCGATGACGGTGCGCCGACTGGGCCCCGAGGTGGACTCACCGCTCCGGTGGGCGGAGAAACAGCAGTTTCAGGGAGTTCAGAGGACATACGTTCGCCTTTTCGTCGCGGACGGATCAGTCGTGTACACCGGCGGGAGACCAGGCACGAGATCGACGCCACCGCGGGAAACCGGGTGACCGCTCGCCTCGACGGGTCGGCTGATCACGCCGAGAGTCTTGCACCACGGGCGTCACCCGTGGCAGGGAGAGTTTTGTCCCCCCTTGCTTTTCCTTGGCCTTTCCATGGCTACTGCACCGCCAGTGAGACCGTCGGACACTGTCCGCCGGTTGAGTGGCCGGGCGAACGCCGAATTGCTCCCACCACGGCAGCGCTTACCGCGGGGCCTCGGAGGCTGGGGCGGCGGCGGGTGGTTCCTGGTCGCCGTGTTCGCCGAACCAGCGCGCGAGTTTGCCGCGGCGCCCGACGGCACGCAGCCGTCGCTCCGCGGCCTCCCGGGTCTGCGGCGTGGTGACCAGCAGCAGTTCGTCACCGGTGCGGAGCACGGTGTCGGGGCCGGGAACGTGGGCAGCGCCGTCGCGGACGATGAGGGTGAGCACGGTCGGCGCAGGCAGGCGGAGTTCGAAGACCGCCACCCCCTGCAGGCGGGAGCCCGGCGGGACGGTGACGGTGAGCAGGTCCGCGTCGAGGACGTCCAGCGGTGCGGTCTCGACCTGGACCTCGCGCAGAGCGCCGGGGCGGGTCAGTCCCAGCCGGCGGGCCGTGGCCGGCAGGGCCGGGCCCTGGATGAGGGTGAACAGGACGACCAGGACGAAGACGATGTCGAGCAGGTCCTGGGCGCCGTCGACGCCCGCGACGACGGGGAAGGTGGCCAGCACGATCGGGACGGCACCGCGCAGCCCGGCCCAGGAGATGAACGCCTGCTCCCGCCACGGCACGCGGAAGGGGGTCAGGCAGACGGCGACGCAGGCGGGGCGGGCGGCCAGCAGCAGCACGAGCCCGGTGATGATGGCGGGCAGGATCGCGGAGGGCAGCTGACGGGGGGTGACGAGCAGGCCGAGCATGACGAACAGGCCGATCTGGGCCAGCCAGCCGGCGCCTTCGGCGAAGGAGCGGGTGGCGGCGCGGTGGGGCAGCTTGGCATTGCCCAGCACCAGGCCGGCGAGGTAGGCGGCGATGATGCCGCTGGCGTTGGCGGCGCCGGCGGCGGCGAAGGCGATGACGCCGAAGCCGAGCGTGGCCAGCGGATACAGGCCGGTCGCGGGCAGCGCGATGCGCCGCAGCGCCACCGCCCCCAAGCGCCCGATCACCACACCGAGCAGCCCTCCCACGGCCAGTTGGTAGACGACGGTGCCGGCGACGGACCCCGCACCGGGCAGCTCGGAGGTGGCGGTGGAGAAGACCGTCACCAGGATGATGGCCGGCGCGTCGTTGAAGCCGGACTCGGCCTCCAGCAGCCCGGAGACCTTCTGCGGCAGCGGCAGCGAGCGCAGCACGGCGAAGACGGCCGCGGCGTCGGTGGAGGCCACGATCGCTCCGAGCAGCAGCGCCAGGTGCCAGTCCATGCCCAGCAGCCAGTGCACCCCCGCCGCGGTGACGACCACCGACACGGCCACTCCGACGGCGGCGAGCATCCCGGCCGGCGCCAGCAGGCGCCGGATGTCGCTCCACTGGGTGGTCAGACCGCCCTCGATGAGGATGACCGCCAGCGCGGCGGTGCCCAGCGCCTGGGCGAGCTGGGCGTCATCGAAGTGCAGGCCGATGACGTCCTCGCCGGTGATCACGCCGACGGCGAGGAACAGCAGCAGGCTGGGCAGACCGAGGCGGTGGGCGGCGCGGGCCGCGGCGATGCTGGCGAGCAGCACCGTGCCGGCGACCAGCAGCGTCATGTACAGCTCCTGGAGTGTCACCAGGACGCCCCGGCTTCCCAACCGCACGGTCCGAGCGGGGTGCATACGAAGCCGTAGCGCTCGGAGCGCCAGGTGAGCAACCCGTCGTCGGGGACCGGCCGCGGGTACGGCGGCCGTGGCCCAGAGGCACAGCCGCGCCGCCGCACAGGGTCGGCCGGAGTTACCGTGCCGCTCACCGTGGCCGTGACCCGGGTTGGAGCCCACCGTTCGGGCCGTAGTCGCTCGCCCGGGTCCTCGAGTTCACGGAACCGGGCCTTGGCCCCGGCCCGGACACGGCGAGCGGGCGGTGCTGACCTCCGCCGGAGGTTACCGCCATGGTCGGGGTGACCGCATGTCGCATGGATCGCATCAAGCACCCATGGTCGACGCTGGACCACCTGTCTGCGCGCATCGACACCGGCGACCGACAGGGACCGCGTCAGACAGGCGCCTGTCGCAGACCGCGTTGCCCGCGGTGCCGTAAAGCAGTACCACTGGCAGCTACCAGTACCTGCCCGCACGGACTCCGTGTACGCATCACGTCGGCGCAGACCCGCCCCGCGTCGCGGCCGGCGAACGCGGCGGCAGCCGGGAGGGTCTGCTTCCCTGAGAGGCGCGGTTCAGCGGGCGCCGGTTTCCTGATCGGAGTCCCCGTCCTTCGGGGGATGGGCGC
Organism: Streptomyces sp. NPDC096046; assembly: GCF_040303285.1. Lineage (NCBI taxonomy): Bacteria > Bacillati > Actinomycetota > Actinomycetes > Kitasatosporales > Streptomycetaceae > Streptomyces > Streptomyces sp. NPDC096046. The sequence goes on from NZ_JBEOSZ010000052.1 coordinate 6,826, forward strand.
GCAGGGATCCTGGGTGGGCCTTGGCAGTCGGGTCGCGCCGGGTCTTGATCAGACTTGCCACGGTGACGACCGCGAGCACGACGGCGATCACGGCGAGGCTGAGCGGGGTGGGAATCTCGGGGACGCCTTCGTGCACGTCGACATGCGCCCAGTGCAGGATGAGCTTGACGCCGATGAACGCGAGGATCAGCGCCAGCCCTGCGGACAGATACACCAGCCGGTCCAGCAGCCCCTTGACGAGGAAGAACAGGGCACGGAGACCCAGCAGGGCGAAGGCGTTGGCGACGAAGACGATGTAGGGCTCCCGGGTGATCCCGAACACCGCGGGGATGGAGTCGAGCGCGAAGAGCAGGTCGATGCTGCCGATGGCGAGCAGGACCACGAACAGCGGGGTGACCATCCGGCGACCGTCGACGCGGGTGGTGAGTTTGCCGCCGACGTAGTCGTCGGTGATCGGCAGGAACCGGCGGGTGGCCTTGACCATGACGTTGTCCTCGATGTCGGGGTCCTCGTCGCGGTGGCGGAACAACTGCACGGCCGTGTAGATCAGCAGCAGACCGAACAGCAGGAACATGAACGAGAACAGCGCCAGCAGGGTGGCGCCGAGCGCGATGAAGACCGCGCGCATGACCAGGGCGAGCACGATGCCGAAGGTGAGCACCTTGTGCTGGTGTTCCGCCGGCACGGCGAAGGTGGCCATGATGATGACGAAGACGAACAGATTGTCGACGGACAGGCTCTTCTCGACGATGTAGCCGGCGAAGTACTCGGTGCCGAACTGACCGCCGTACCGCGCGGCGAACCAGAATCCGAAGCCAATCGCGACGGCGATGTAGAACACTGACCACGCGGTGGCCTCGCCGAAGCCCACCCGGTGCGGGCGGGTCGCGGCGAGGATCAGGTCGACCGCGAGCAGGGCGAGGATCAGGCCGATGGTGACGGCCCAGGTGAGTGCGCTGATGTCCAGCACCGGTCCTCCATTCGGTTTCGGCGTCGGTCTCGGTTTCCGGGGCGGTCCTGGTTCGGCGGGGGCGACGTGGCGGTGGCGCCGCTGCCGCATCGAGCCGTGGGCTTCCCCGCCTGTGTGAGATTTCGTGATACGTGAGAGCGTCTGAGGCGTGAGTGAGACACCGTCGAACACCCTGCAGCACCGCTTTGACGGGCCAGAAGAGGCTCCCGTCCTGATCTTGGAGCCCTCCCTGGGTACCACATGGCACAGGTAGTCGGAACCGTCTTCTGGCGTCCACGGGGTCCAGGTTGGGAGTGTTCGGTTTGATCAGGTCCTTGTGGCGCAGCTGTGTCGACCCTGTCGGTGACACGTCTGTGACCGCTGTGGACCCCTGCCGGCTGATTCCGGCGGGGGTCTCTGCGTTCAGGGATGGGCCCGGTTGAGCGGTGGTCGATGAGGTTTGCTCTGCTCCGATTCGCTGTTCCGGGACTGCGAGGCGCGAGTGGCTGTGGCGACGCCGCGCGGAGCCGGGCACAGGCCAGCGTTCAGCGGTGACGCAGGAGCCTCATAGGCAGGGCACGAACCTTGAGCGTGTGGACATGGCAGTGCTTCACACAGCCGCGGAGCTGCCGGTCGCGTCGGGGCGCGAGGACCTTCTACGACGACTCGACCACGCCAACACCTTCCTGATCATCGCCGGCACCTGCACCCCCCTGGCCGTGCTCCTCCTCCGGCCGGAACAGTCCATGCTGCTGCGGATCGTATGGACCAAGGCAGTGGCCGGCATCGTGTTCCGGGTCCTGTGGGTCGGAGCTCCGCGCTGGCTGTACACCCGTGTTATCTGGCCCTGGGGTGGGTGCCGGTGCGCTACCTGCCCGACTTCCCGCACACCGGCGGAACAGCCTGACCACCTACTGAGGGCGCGGCGACGAGCATTGCCGCTCGCCGTTGATGCTTCCTCCGCTTCCCCCACCACTCCGAGGATTGGTGGCGAAGGGCCTGTTCCACCTGCTCGTCACCGGTGTGGTGGTCCTGACCGCTGTCTTCGTCTCTCAGCCTGCGCCTGGGCCGCATCCAAGGCGCCTCCCCCGGTGACGCCGCCATCCCGGGCAAAGCACCCCTGGGTCGTCCGCCCAAGGGCCCGCAGCAGCGGGGGACCGGAGAACGTCCGAGTCATGGTCCAGGAATGCTCTGCCTCGTCCGCGACGAGGCGGACGCGTCGCTGAGGTCGGCACCGGTGTCGGCGTCACGCCGGGAGTGGCCGACGCCCTGCCGGTCCAGGTATGTGACCGTCGCGTCGTCCTGCAGGTGACCGTGGTCGGCGTCGACGATCGCCGCGATGAGGGTGCGAGCGGCCTCGCGGGGACGCAGCACGCGGGTGTGCACGATCAGGTCTGGACGGATCGAGGCTGCCTGTGCTGCGCTCCAGCACGCCGTCGGGCAGCATCATCAGCGGGTCGCCCGGCCGCAGGTCCAGCGACTGGACCCGGTTGCTGTGAGGGGCAGGGGATCTTGAAGGTAGTAACAGCGTGGGGGCACCGAGAACGAAGCACGATTCCTGGACCGCTCGCGGACGCAGTCGTGGACGGTCGAAGAACGCGTCAGCTGACCCGGAGACCGACCGCCAGCGTCAGTTCAAGGACCCGGTGCGGCGATGCGAGATCGGGAAACAGCTCCCGCAGCTGCGACATCCGGTACCGGACGGTCTGGGGATGGACGAACAACGCCGCCGCCACCTCGTTCCGCCTGCCCTGGTGCAGCAGCCACGCCCGCAACGTCTTTTCCAGCCGCCCCGCGGTCGCGACAGGCAAGGCCCGCAGCGGTGCGAGGGCTCGGGCACGCAGGTCTGCGAACGCGTCCGGGTCGGCGCTCAGCACCAGCTCGGGCAGGTGGTCCTCAGTGTCGCGAATATCAGAGGAGAGGGAGCGCGCGCGTACGGCTCGTGCGTACGAGGCGGACGCACGAGTCCATGGCCGGGCCGGGCCGACCACGGCGGTGCGGTCGGTCAGCTGCCGCAAGAGATGTGATCGGTCGGCATCGGGGACGAGCAGCACACCGGTGGCGTCCGGCAGATCGTCGAGGACGAGGGTGCTCGGGTCGAGCACGCGGTAGGCAGGCCGGGCCTGGGCGGCGGGCAGCAGGACCGCGGTCAGCGAAACCGGGGGCTGCCACCCGGCCCGTTGAGCAGAGACAAGCAGTACGTCCGGGCTCGCGCCGGCGAGGAGGCCGCGGGCAAGCTGTTCCAGGTGGCGCTCGTGGGCCCTGCCCTGGGCGGCCAGTTCGTCGGCGTGGCCCGCGGCGCTCGCGGCGGAGAGCTCGTCGATGTAGGCGAAGGTCAGCTCGGCGAACTTGGCGACCTCGGCAGCGGGCAGACCTGCGGGCACGGCGCCGGCGGCCAGGCAGCGCCAGGCTACGCGGGCGCCGACGCGGTAGGCGCTGAGCAGGGCGTCCATCGAACGGCCGTCGCGTACCTCGCCGCGGCCCAGTTCGTAGGCTGCGTCACCGCCGTCGCCGCCCGTGGCGTTGCCGCTCGCGAGGTCCAGGTAGTGTCCCAGGGCAGTGCGGACGGCTCGGCGGATGGTGCCGCCCATGCTGCCCGAAAGGGCGTTGGCGTAGGAAGGGACCTCGTCGATGATCGCCTGGACGACCTCGTCGGCGGTGGTCTTCAGCTCGGCCCGAAGTGCGGTGACCGTCGTCTCGTCCAAGGCCAGTTCGCTGGCCCTCTGGATGGCATGGCTCACGTTTTGTTCCCCGCGAACAATTCAGCTGATCAGATTTACGTCCTGCGGTCAGGACTTTACGCCTTGAGGCGCAGCAAGCTGGAGTCATGACGAGTACAGCCCTGCGCACCCGGGCGTGGAAACTGCTGGAGATGGTCACGACGCCGCTGCTGCCGTCGGACTACCTGGACCTGGTCAGCCCGCTGCGTGCGGGCGCCGACCTGCGTGGGCGCATCGAAGCCGTGCACCCCGAGACGGGTGACGCCGCGACCATCGTGATCAGGCCGGGACGGGGCTGGCGCGGCCACACAGCCGGTCAGTACGTGCGGATCGGGGTCGACGTCGACGGGGTGCGCCTGTGGCGTGCCTACTCCATCACCTCGCCGACAAACAGTCAGGACGGCCGCGTCACGATCACTGTGAAGGCGATCCCGGACGGCAAGGTCAGCAACCACCTGGTCCGGAGGGCGAAACCGGGCACGCTGATCCAGCTCGACCAGCCGACCGGTGACTTCGTACTGCCGCAGGCCAAGCCCGCCAAGGTGCTCTACCTGACGGCCGGCAGCGGCATCACGCCCGTGATGGGCATGCTGCGCGACACCGAGTTCGACGACGCCGTCATGGTCCACTGCGCGCCACAGCCGCAAGACGTGATCTTCCGCAACGAGCTGCACGACCTGGTCGCGGACAAGAAGCTGCGGCTCACCGAGGTGCACACCGACATCGACGGCATGCTCGACATCGCCCGTCTCGACGAACTCGTGCCCGACTGGGCCGAGCGCGAGACTTGGGCCTGCGGACCCGCGGGCCTGCTCGACGCCGCCGAAAAGCACTGGAGCGAACACGGCGTCCCAGAGCGCCTGCACACCGAACGCTTCCGCCCCAGAGTCGTCGTCACCGGCGACGGCGGCCAGGTCACCTTCAGCACCACCGGCAAAACTGTCGACGCGGACGGCGCCACGCCGTTGCTGGACGTCGGTGAAGAGGCCGGCGTGCTCATGCCGTCGGGGTGCCGCATGGGCATCTGTTTCGGCTGCGTCACTCCGCTCAAAGCGGGCGCCGTCCGCGACCTGCGCACCGGCGAGCTCACCGAGGCCGAGCCGGGCGTCCTCATCCAGACCTGTGTGTCCGCCGCGGCGGGCCCCTGCGACATCGAACGGTAGGACCACTTTGACCGCCATTGACCCCACCGCCCACCTGACCGCGGAGCAGATCGAGGAGCTCGGCCGGGAGCTGGACGCGATCCGCGACGAGGTGATCGCCGGCCGCGGCGAGAAAGACGCCGCCTACATCCGCAAGGTCATCTCGGCGCAGCGCAAGCTCGAGCTGGTCAGCAGGGGCGTGCTGCTGTTCTCGCTCTTCCCGCCCGCGTGGCTGATCGGCACCGCCGGTCTGTCCGTGGCGAAGATCATGGACAACATGGAGATCGGCCACAACATCCTGCACGGCCAGTGGGACTGGATGCGAGACCCGAAGATCCACTCCACCACCTGGGAATGGGATCACGTCTCGCCGGCCGACCAGTGGAAGCACTCGCACAACGAGCTGCACCACACGTACACCAACGTGATCGGCAAGGACAACGACCTCGGCTACGGAATCATGCGCGTCGACGAGGACCAGAAGTGGCACCCGTTCCACCTCGGCCAGCCGCTGTGGAACTTCATCAACGCCTGCTTCTTCGAGTACGGCATCGCAGCGTACGACCTGGAGCTCGGCAAGAACCTGCACAAGCGCCGCCGCAAGAACCCGGAGTTCCGCGCGCGGGCCAAGGCAGTGGGCCGCAAGATCCGCAAGCAGGTGCTCAAGGACTACGTGATCCACCCGCTGCTGTCGGGCCCGTCGTTCCTCCCCACGCTCGCCGCCACGTTCACCGCGAACCTGGTCCGCAACATCTGGTCCCACTCGGTGATCATGTGCGGGCACTTCCCCGAGGGCGTGCAGGTCTTCGAGCGCCGGTCGATCAAGGGCGAGACGCGCGGCCAATGGTACCTGCGCCAGATGATGGGCTCGGCGAACATCAGCGGCAGCAAGGCCATGCACTTCATGACCGGCAACCTGTCGCACCAGATCGAGCACCACCTGTTCCCGGACCTGCCGAGCAACCGGTACGCCGAGGTCGCGGTGAAGGTGCGCGCGCTGTTCGAAAAGTACGAGCTGGAATACGTCACCGGGCCGCTGCCCAAGCAGGTGTTCTCCGCGTGGCACAAGGTCTTCCGGCTCTCGCTGCCGAACAAGAAGCCCAAGGTCGAAACGCCGGACCGCGAGCAGGAGCTCGTCGCGGCCTGATTCGGGGGACCGGGTCGGTACGCTGACGGCAGGCGTCCGCCCACGTCCAGAGTTCTCACGGACGCCGATCTACGGCTGCGCCATAGCCGACATCGACCGCTGCAGTGCCGAGCCGCACCACTGGACTGGAGTGGACTGCCGCTGCCTCGGCGTCCGGAGACGAGCGCCGGAGCTGCCGGACGCCGACGGATGGACTACCCCGCGAGTTCCTTGGTGATGCGGTCCAGCATGAACGCGGAGGATTCCTTGGCGCGTTCCTCCCAGGCGAAGACGCAGGCGGTGGCGACGCCGTCGAAGTCCAGTTCGCGCAGGGTGCCGAAGAAGGCGTTCCAGTCGACCTCGCCCTGGCCGATGTCGAGGTGCTGGTGGATGCGGGCGGTGGTGCCCGGTGGGTTGAGGATGTAGCGCAGGCCGGAGGAGCCCTTGTGGTTGAAGGAGTCGGCGATGTGCAGGTGCTGAAGCTTGTCGCCGGCGTAGCGCATCATCGCCGCGATGTCGGTCGTCGGATCCGCGCCGGAGAGGTGGAAGGAGTGCGGGGCGCAGTAGAGGTAGTTGACCCAAGGTTTGTTGATCGCGCGGACGAGGTCGACGGCGGGCGTGTTCTCCTCGCAGAAGTCGTCGGGGTGGGCCTCAAGATTGAGTGCTATTCCCTCGCGCTCGAACAGCGGGAGCAGCTCCTCCAGCGAGCGCCAGAAGGCGGCTTCGCTCTCGGCGGCGCGCTCGGGGCGGCCGTTGAACTCCGAGTTCATGAGGGGGCATTTGAGGTCGGCGGTGATCTCGATCATCCGCTTCCAGTAACGGACGGCCGCCTGTCGCTCCGCCTCGTCCGGCGAGGACCACCTGTAGAGGGGGAGGACGGAGGAGAGCTGGACGCCGTGCGTGCGCAGGGAGTTCTTCAGCTCGGTGATCCGCTCGTCGTCGGCGCGCGGGTGCAGGAAGAACGGCATGAAGTCGTCGCGGGGCGACAACTCGATGTATTCGTAGCCGAGTTCGGCGACCGTGCGCACCATGTCGTCGATCGGCAGGGCGCGGAACATGTAGGGGTCGAGGGCGATCTTCATGCGGTGCCTCCGTAGAAGGCCGGGCGGGGCTTCATGTCGACGGTGACGACGGGGCCGTGGGACTCCAGGGAGCGGACGGCGGCGTCGGTGATGACGGTGGCGGCATAGCCGTCCCAGGCGGATGGGCCGGTGGGCTCGGCGCCGGCGGCGAGCGTGTCGACCCATTCGCGGAACTCGGTGTCGAAGGCGTCCGCGAAGCGGCCCTTCCAGTCCTGCAGGACGGCGGTGCCGTGCCGCCCGGCGGTGCGGACGCCGACGGCCGCGGGGTCGGGCAGCCGGACCAGGCCCTCCTCGCCGACGGTCTCGCACTGGATGTCGTAGCCGTACTGGCAGTTGACGAAGACTTCCAGATCGATGCGGACACCGTTCGCCGTCTCGAAGTACATGATCTGCGGGTCCTTGAGGTGCGCGAACCGCTTGCCCGTGGCCCGTGGGGTGACCACCTGGGCGGAGACGATCTCGTCGTCCAGCAGCCAGCGCAGCACGTCGATCTCGTGCACCGCCGTGTCCTGGGCGGCCATGGCGGAGTGGTACGACTCCGGCACGGTCGGGTTGCGGTGGGCGCAGTGCACGATCAGCGGAGTGCCGAGGGCACCGGAGGCGATGACCTCCTTCATCTGCCGGTATCCCGGGTCGAAGCGGCGCATGAAACCGACCTGGACGAGGCGGCGGCCGTGGGCGCGTTCGGCGTCGACGATGCGCAGGCAGTCCTCCGCCGTGGTGGCGAGGGGCTTCTCGCAGAAGACCGGCTTGCCGGCGGCGACGGCGCCCAGGACGTGCTCGGCATGGGTGGGACCCCACGAGGTGACGAGTACGGCGTCCACGTCCGGGGAGGCGATGAGGTCGGTGCCGGTGGGCAGTGCCACCGCGCCCACCCGGGCGGCCACTTCGGCGGCCCGCTCCGGGGCGATGTCGGTCACCGCGGTCACGGCCGCCCCGGTGACGACCTCGGTGAGGCGGCGTATGTGGTCCTGGCCGATCATTCCGGCGCCGATGACGCCTACGCGTACGGTCATGTCGATTCCTTGAGAAGGTGAAAGGAGAGGGGTCAGGAGAAGCGCGCCCGGAGTTCGGCTTCGAGATTTTCGAGGGTGCGGCCCTTGGTCTCGGGGACGTAGAGCTTCACGAAGGTGAACGACAAGAGGCCCGCCGCCACGAAGAGGAAGAACGTGTTGGAGACTCCGATCCCGGCGACCAGGGAGGGGAAGACCAGGCCGATCGCGAAGTTCGTCAGCCACAGCACCACGGCCGCGACGCCCATGCCGAAGCCGCGCATCCGCATCGGGAAGATCTCCGAGAGCATCAGCCAGGTCACCGGTGAGATGGCGCCCTGCTGGAAGGCCAGGAAGGTGACGGTCATGGCGAGCACCGCGTACGCCCGCCCGTCGCCCGAGGGCAGCGCCAGGGAGAAGACGCCGATCAACAACAGGGCTGCCGTGGTGCCGATCTGACCGGTCATCAACATCGGGCGGCGCTTGACGCGGCCCAGCAGCCAGATGCCGACGAAGGTGGCGAGCACCGATATGACGCCGTTGGCGATGTTGGCGGTCAGCGCGCTGTCGGAGGCGAAACCGGCGTCGGTGAGGATCTGGGTGCCGTAGTACATGATCGTGTTGACGCCGGTGATCTGCTGCACGATCGCGATGCCGAAGCCGACGAACATCAGCCTGCGCAGCCACGGCGTGGACTTCATGTCCTGCCAGCCGCCGAGCCTTTCCCGCTCCTCCTTGACGGCGAACGCGGACACCTCGGCGAGTTCGGCCTCGGCCCGCTGCCGGGACCGTACCTGCTTGAGGACCTCCAGGGCCTCGCCGAAGCGGGTCCGGGAGGCCAGCCAGCGTGGGCTTTCCGGCATCACCAGCATGCCGAACCAGAGCACGACGGCCGGGATCGTGGCGAGGACGAGCATCCAGCGCCAGACGCCGCCGGACTCGCCGCCGACCCGGGCGATGGCCGCGTTGGAAGTGAAGGCCAGCAACTGCCCGCTGACGATCATGAGTTCGTTGCGGGTGACCAGCGCGCCGCGCCGCTCGGCGGGGGAGATCTCCGCGAGGTAGACGGGCACGGTAACCGACGCCCCGCCGACCGCCAGACCCAGCACGAACCGGGCGACGACCATGACCGCCGTGTTCGGCGCGAGCGTGCAGCCGAGCGCGCCGACGAAGAACACCCCGGCGAGGAGGAGGATCGTGCGCCGCCGGCCGCGCGCGTCCGACATCCTGCCACCGGTGATCGCGCCCAGGGCAGCACCGAGGAGGAGCGAGCTGGTGACCATGCCCTCGGTGAAGGGCGTCAGACCGAGGTCCTCGGCCATGTAGGGCAGGGCGCCGTTGATGACGCCGGTGTCGTAGCCGAAGAGGAGTCCGCCGAAGGTGGCGATCAGCGTGATGACGCGCAGTCTCCGGGCGACGGCGGGTGAGGCGTCGCTCGTGGGGGTGGGGATCTTGGGCGCGTCGTCCCTGACGTCCATGTCCGCCTCCTACCGGTCGAGGTTCGGGCGGCGGGTACCCGCCAGCCCGCGGCCGACCAGGTACTCACGGGTGCTGACCGCGATGGGCAGCGGGACCTCGGGAGCGCAGGGGTACAGGTCCTGCTCGACGATCACGAACAACTCGGCGTCCAGCGCGGCCAGCTCGGTCACCACGTCCGCCGGATTCGGCACCCCGGCCGGAGGGGACACGCACACCCCGCGCTTGACGGCTTCGCCGAAGGACAGGTCCTCGGCCGTCACCTGGGCCAGCACCTCGGGATCCATCTGCTTGATGTGCACGTAGCCGACGCGCTCACCGAAGCGCCGGATCAGGTCGAGGTTGTCGCCGCCCCCGTAGGCCACGTGTCCGGTGTCCAGACAGAGGTTGGTGTAGCGGGAGTCCGACTCGCTCAGCAGCCGCTCGATCTCCGGCTGGGTCTGGATGTGGCTGTCGGCGTGCGGATGGATCACGAGCCGTACGTCGTACTCGTCGAGCAGCAGCTTGCCGAGCCGGTCGGCGGCCTTGCCGAAGCCTGCCCACTGCTCGGCGGTCAGCTCGGGCGACTCCGTGAACGCGCCGGTCTTCTCGTCCCGGTACATCGGCGGGATCAGGACGAGATGATGGGCTCCCGCGGCGGCGGTCAGGGTGGCGACCTGGCGGACGTGGGTGAGCATGTCGTCCCACGCCTCCGGCCGGTGCAGCGCACCGAACGCGGTACCGCCGGAGACCTGGAGCCCGCGGGCGTCCAGCTCCTCCTTCAGCCGCTGTGGGTCGGTGGGGAGGTAGCCGTACGGCCCGAGCTCCAGCCACTTGTATCCGGCTGTGGCCAGTTCGTCGAGGAAGCGGGTGTAGGACACCTGGTGCTCGTCTTCGGGGAACCAGACGCCCCAGGAGTCAGGGGCGGAGCCGAGGCAGAGGTTGCCCGCGACGGTACGGAGTGCGGATGGCACCGTTGCCATGGAGAGTCCTTTGCGGGATGGGGACGGGACGGGACGCCCTGGTGTCAGCTGGAGGTGGGGAAGTTGAAACCGGCGGCGGCGTGCTGCTGCGCCGGCTGCGGCCAGCGGCTGGTGACGACCTTGGGGCGGGTGTAGAAGCGGATGCCCTCGGCACCGTGGATGGGGGAGTCGCCGATGAGGGAGTCCTTCCAGCCGCCGAAGGAGTAGTAGGACATCGGGACCGGGACGGGGACGTTGATGCCGATCATGCCGACCTTGATGGTGCGCTGGAAGCGGCGGGCGGCTTCGCCGGAGGCAGTGAAGAGGGCGGTGCCGTTGCCGTAGGGATTGGCGTTGATCAGCGCGATCGCCTCGTCCAGGGTGTCGACCCGGAGGACGGCGAGGACCGGGCCGAAGAGTTCCTCCTTGTACGCGTCCATCTCCGTGGTGACGTGGTCGAGGAGGGAGGGGCCGGTGAAGAAGCCGTCAGCGCATTCGGGGTGATCGTCGACCTTCAGCCCGCGCCCGTCGACGACGATGGTGGCGCCCTGTGCGGCGGCGACGCCGACGGCGTTCTCGACGCGCTCCTGGGCGGCCTTGGTGACCAGAGGGCCCATCTCGGTGCCGGGGGCGTCGCCGGGGCCGACCTTCACCTCACGGGTCTTGCGCTCCAGCACCTCGACCAGAGCGTCGGCGGCGTCGCCGACCGCGACGGCCACGGAGACGGCCATGCAGCGTTCGCCCGCGGAACCGTAGGCGCCGGCGGTGATGTGGTTGGCGGCGAACTCCATGTCGGCGTCGGGCAGGACGACGGCGTGGTTCTTCGCACCACCGAGGGCCTGGACGCGCTTGCCGTGCGAGGTGGCCTGCTCGTGGACGTACTTGGCGATGGGGGTGGAGCCGACGAAGGAGACGGCTTCGATGCCGGCGTGGGTGAGGATGGCGTCGACAGCGGGCTTGCCGCCGTGGACGACGTTGAAGACGCCGTCGGGCAGCCCGGCCTTCTTGTACAGCTCGGCGACGAAGACGGCGGCGGAGGGGTCGCGCTCGCTGGGCTTGAGGATGAAGGTGTTGCCGGTCGCGATGGCGATCGGGTGCATCCACAGGGGCACCATGGCAGGGAAGTTGAACGGGGTGATGCCCGCGACGACGCCGAGGGGCTGGCGGAAGTCGTGCACGTCCACGCCGCGGGAGACCTGGTCGGAGAAGGAGCCCTTGAGGACGTCTCCGAGGCCGCAGGCGAACTCCACGACCTCCCGGCCACGGGTGATCTCGCCCCGTGCGTCGTCGACGGTCTTGCCGTGCTCGGCGGAGATGATCCGGCCGAGTTCCTCCTCGTGTTCGACGAGGAGCTGGCGGAAGGCGAACATGACTTGGGTGCGCTGGGTGAGGGAGGACTCCGACCAGGTCTCGAAGGCATGCGCGGCGGCCGTGACGGCCGCGTCCACGTCCGTGGCCGAGCCCAGGAGGACCCGGGCCTGTCCCTGGCCGGTGGCCGGGTTGAACACCGGGGCGGTGTCCGTGCCGGCCACCGGCGAGCCGTTGATCCAGTGCTGGATGGTCTTCACGGTGAGGGTTTCCTTACGGGGGACGGGACTTACAGGTAGTGCCGCTGGGCGTGCTTGCGGGCGGCGTATGTCTCGTATGCGGTGCGGGTGGAGTCGAGGGCGGAGGTCTGGCTGACGGGGACGTCCCACCAGCCGTGTCCGGGCGGGTTGGGCCCGTAGAGGTCGGTCTCGACGTGCACGACGGTGGTGCGGTGCGCGGCCTTGGCCTTCTCCATCGCGCTACGGAATGCGTCGACGGTGGTGGCGTGCAGGACGTCGGCTCCGAGGGAGGAGGCGTTGGCGGCGAGGTCGACGGGGAGCACGTCGCCGTCGAGGAGGCCGGAATCGCCGTCACGGAAGCGGTACTTGGTGCCGAACCGTTGCGAGCCGAGCGACTCGGACAGCGCGCCGATGGAGGCGAAGCCGTGGTTCTGGACGAGGACGATGATGACCTTCAGGCCCTCGGAGACCATGGTCACGATCTCCTGCGCCATCATCAGGTACGAGCCGTCACCGACGAGGACGACGACCTCGCGCGAGGGGTCGGCCATCTTGGCGCCGACACCGGCGGCGACCTCGTAGCCCATGCAGGAGTAGGCGTACTCGACGTGGTAAGCCTTCGGGTCCCGGGCCCGCCACAGCTGCTGCAGGTCACCCGGCATCGATCCGGCAGCGTTGATGACGACGGCCCGGTCGTCGAGGACGTTGTTGAGCACCCCGAGGATCTCCGTCTGGGCGGGCAGCGGACCATGGCCGACGGTGAAGCAGCCGTCCTCGATCTCCCGTGTCCGGGCGATGAGCTGCCGGGTGTGTGCGCGATATTCCGGTGCTGTTTCCCAGTCCGCCAGCGCACCGGCGAGCGCCTGGACGCCGAGCCGTGCGTCGGCGACCAGCGGCTCGGCGGAGTGCTTGACGGCGTCGAGACGGGCCACATTGAGGTTGACGAAGGTGACGTCGGGGTTGCCGAAGACGGTGTGGCTGGCGGTGGTGAAGTCGGAGTAGCGGGTGCCGATACCAAGGACGACGTCCGCCTCGCGCGCCAGCTCGTTTGCCGCGTACGACCCGGTCGACCCGATGCCGCCGACCGCGCAGGGGTGGTCCCAGGCAACGGCGCCCTTGCCGGCGTGAGTGTCCGCGACCGGGATCCCGGTGCCCTCGGCGAAGGCCCGCAGCGCGGTCTCCGCACCCGAGTACACGACCCCGCCGCCCGCCACGATCAGCGGCTTCTTCGCGCCCCGCAGCAGACGTGCCGCCCGCTCGACCGCGGCGGGCTCGGGCACCGGGCGGCCCACATGCCACACCCTGCGCCGGAAGAACGCCACCGGCCAGTCGAACGCCTCCGCCTGGACGTCCTGCGGCAGCGCGAGCGTGACGGCCCCGGTCTCGACGGGGTCGGTCAGCACCCGCATCGCCGCGAGCGCGGCCGGGATGAGCTGCTCGGGACGCGAGACGCGGTCGAAGTACTTGGACACGGCGCGGAAGGCGTCGTTGACGGTGACATCCCCGCCCCGGCTGTCCTCGAGTTGCTGGAGCACGGGGTCGGCGGCGCGGGTGGCGAACATGTCGGAGGGCAGCAGGAGCACCGGCAGCCGGTTGGTGGTGGCCAGCGCCGCGCCGGTGATCATGTTGGTGGAGCCCGGTCCGGTCGACGCCGTGCAGGCGAACGTCGCCAGCCGGTCGCGCATTTTGGCGTAGGCCACCGAAGCGTGGACCATGCCCTGCTCGTTGCGGGCCAGGTAGTAGGGCAGGTCGGCCTCGCCGGTGGTGGCGGCCTGCAACAGCGCCTGCCCGATCCCGGCGACGTTGCCGTGCCCGAAGATGCCCCAGACGGCGGGGATCAGCCGCTGCTCCTGGCCGTCGCGCTCGCTGTACTGGTTCGCCAGGAAACGCACCAGGGCCTGCGCGGTGGTGAGTCGGACGGTGTTCATTGCTCGGTTGGTCCTTCGAAGGGGAGCCGGTCGTCGATGTCCTGGGAGTCCCAGGTGGCACGGACCCAGCCATGGGCGGGGTCGTCGCAGATCAGCCAGGCCCTCTCCTGCCCCGGACCGGCCATGACGTTGAGGTAGTAGAGGTCGTAGCCTGGTGCGGCGATCGACGGTCCGTGCCAGCCGTGTGGAATCAGCACCGCGTCCCCGGAGCGGACCTCGGCGAGTACGTCGATCGGCCGCTCATCGGTGCCGTAGACCCGCTGGTAGCCGAAGCCGTTCTCGCCCGAGACCTGGAAGTAGTAGATCTCCTCCAGTTCGGACTCGGCTCCCGGCCGGGCTTCGTCGTGCTTGTGCGGCGGGTACGAGGACCAGTTGCCGCCCGGGGTGAGGACCTCGCACACCAGCAGTTGCTCGGCGTCGAACGTGCCCGGCAGGCAGTAGTTGTTGACCTGCCGTGAGCAGGCTCCCGCGCCGCGCAGTTCCACCGGCACGTCCTCCTTGCGCCCGTACCGAGCGGAGAGTGAGCTCCGCTCGGTACGGGCGGAGGGCAGCGCGAACAGACCTCCCTGCGCGCTGCTGATCAGGGCCTCCGACGCGGGAGGCAGGTATGCGAAGTCGGTGGCCGAGGCGAACACTCCGGACCGGCCCGCGAGTTCGAAGGTCCGACCGTCGATGGTGACGGTGCAGCCACCGTTGAGGGGAAGGACCAAGAACTCTGCATCCCCGGTGGACAGGGTGTGCGCCTGACCCGGCGTCAGGGGCAGGACCCTGAGGCCGGAGTGTCCCCAGCCAGCCGACTCGGGGGTGACCAGGAGGTCGTAGGAGCCGTCAGCCGCAGTCCCGTTGGGCAGGTGGTACTCGCTGCTCACAGCAGGCTCACCGCCTTGTCCACCGCTCCGGCGACGTCGCCGCCCGCGGGGTAGAGCAGGGACCGGCCGACGACCAGGCCCTGCGCGGTCGGCTGCTGGAGGGCCTTGCCCCAGGAGGCGAACGCCGCTTCCGGGTCCTTGACCTCGCCGCCCAGCAGCAGCGCCGGAAGAGTGGAGGAGGCGAGCACCCGCTCCATGTCCTCGACGACCGGGAGCTTCAGCCACGTGTAGGCGGTGCGTCGGCCCAGTCCCGAGGCGATGGTGACCGACTTGACCACGGCGTCCGTCGAGAGATCGTTGCGGATCCTGCCGTCCTGCCAACCCGACAGAAACGGCTCCACCAGGGCAATGAGCTGACGGTCGTTCAGCTCGTTGACGGCCCTCGCCGTCTCGGACAGGGCGGCCGGGGTGGCCGGGTCGTCGAGAGCGATGCGGGTGAGCATCTTGCCGCCGTCGAAGCCCATCGCGGCGATGGTCTCGGCGTCGTACCCGGTGAAGCGGTCGTCGATCTCGAAGACCGAGCCCGCAAGGCCGGCCCGGTTCATCGAGCCGAAGACGCTCTTGCCGTCCAGGGCGCCGAGCAGGAGCAGGTCCTCCAGGATGTCGGCGGTGGCCAGCACCCCCGTAACGCCCGGCCGCTCCAGGGCGACGCAGAGCCGGTCCAGCAGTTCGAAGCGGTCGGCCATGGCGGTGGGGTCCGCGCCGACGGCGTTGGCACCGCGCGCGGGATGGTCGGCCGCGATGATCATCGCCTTGCCGTGCGCGCCGAGCACCGAGGTGGCCTTCACGCGGCGGGCGGCGGCGGCCGCGATGGCGCCGGGGTCGACGACCCGGGCGGACACGATCCGGCTCACGTTCTCGGACAGCACGTCATCACGCCTTTCCTGCGGAGGGGGCGAGGGATGCCTCGCGGAGCTTGGTGTCGACCTCGGCCTCGGTCGGCATCGCGTCGGAACAGGCCAGCCGGCCCGCCACGATCGCGCCGGCGGCATTGGCGAAGGCGACCGTGCGGCGGGTGTCCCAGCCGGAGAGCAACCCATGGCACAGCGCCCCACCGAAGGCGTCACCGGCGCCGAGACCGTTGACCACGTCCACCGGCACCGGCGGGAGCTCGGCCACCGAACCGCCCCTGTCCATCGCCAGGACGCCCTTGGGGCCCTGCTTCACCACCGCCAGTTCGACTCCGGCGGCGAGCAGCGCCTCTGCGGCGGCGTACGGCCGGCGCTCACCGGTGGCCACCTCGCACTCGTCGAGGTTGCCGACGGCCACGGTGGTGTGACGCAGGGCCTGCCTGTAGTACGCACGCGCCTCGGACGGGTCGGCCCAGAACATCGGCCGCCAGTCGAGGTCGAAGACCGTCGGCCCTGTCTTCGCCCGGTGAGCGAGGGCGTCCAGCGTCGCCGAACGGCTCGGCTCCTCACTCAGTCCCGTCCCGGTCACCCAGAAGACCGCGGCTTCCCGTACCGCCCCCAGGTCCAGTTCATCCGCACTGATGTCGAGGTCCGGTGCCTTGGGCAGCCGGTAGAAGTACAGCGGGAAGTCGTCCGGAGGAAAGATCTCGCAGAACGTCACCGGCGTCGGGGCGATGTCCGACGTACCGACGAACCGGCTGTCGACGCCGTAACCCTCCAGGGCCGCGCGGACGAAGTCCCCGAACGGGTCCCGGCCGGCCTTGGTGATCACGGCCGAGGAGTGCCCGTACCGAGCGGCGGCGACGGCGACATTGGTCGGGCTGCCGCCCAGGTACTTGCCGAACGACGTGACTTCCGCCAGCCCCACGCCTGTCTGGAGCGGATACACGTCCACCCCCACGCGGCCCATGGTCAGCACTTCGAACGGCATCACGCTGGTTTCCCCTTCGTGCTGGAGACGGGACTCGCAAAGATCCGCTATCGCGCTCTACTAGCGCGCTCTAGTCCCTGTACGATGACCCCTGTCCAAATGTCATGTCAATAGCTTGTTGCTGGGAGATTTTCGAGAGGCCCCTAGGGTGGGCCGCGTCGAAGGGTGGGGCTCACAGGTGGATGCGTCGGGAAAGCAGCGGCCCACGATGGCGGACGTCGCCGCGAAAGCGGGGGTGTCCCGGGCGCTTGTCTCGATCATCTTCCGCGGTCAGCCGGGGGCGAGCGAAGAGACCCGGGAGCGCGTGCTGCGGGTCGCCGACGAGATCGGTTACCGCCCCGACAGCGCGGCCCGGTTGCTGGCACGCGGCCGCAGCCGCACGCTCGGCGTGTTGTTCACCGTGCACCAGACCTTCCACGCGGACCTCATCCAGGGGATCTACCCCGAGGCCGAACGTCTCGGCTACGACGTCCTGCTGTCTGCGGCGACCCATGGCCGTAGCGAGGCGAAGGCGGCCGAGGCGCTGCTCAGCCACCGCTGCGAGGCGTTGATCCTGCTCGGCCCCGAGGCCGAGGCCGCGTATCTCGACGAACTCGGACACAGGGCGGTGACCGTCTCGGTCAGCCGCCGGGTGCCCCGCGCCCGCGTGGACTTCGTGCACAGTGCCGAGAGCAAGGGTGTACAGCAGGCCATGGAGCATCTCGTCGAACTGGGGCACCGCCGGATCATTCACATCGACGGCGGCCGGGGGCCCGGATCGGCGGAGCGGCGGCTCGCCTACCGGGCCGCGATGCGCCGGCACGGGCTGGAGCCCGAGGTGCGGGTGATCCCCGGGGAGCACACGGAGGAGTCGGGTATCGCGGCGGGCCGCCTGCTCCTGGCGGAGCGCGAGCAGGGGCAACGCCTGCCGACGGCGGTCCTCGCGGGCAACGACCGGTGTGCGTGGGGCCTGCTGATGGCCTTGACGCGGGCAGGAGTCGACATCCCGCGCGATATGTCCGTCATCGGGTACGACGACAGCCACCTCTCCCATCTGATGCCCGTCGGCCTGACCACCGTCCGCCAGGACGCGACTCTCATGGCGGAGCACGCCGTGCGGTTCGCCGTGGAGCGGCTGGAGAATCCGGTGCTGGAGTCTCGGGAGGCCGTACTGGACCCGAAGCTGGTGGTACGCGGCACCAGTGACACGCCCCCAGAGACGTCCCCCTGAGACATGGCGACCGAGGGCGGAGGGAGGCGGCCGCGTAGAGCGCGGCGGCCTCGGCGGCTGTCCCCCAGCAGGTTGGGGTCAATGGCCTTTCGATGGGTCGCTACAGAGCCGTCAGACCCCTCTCTTCGGGGAGCTCTTCGACGTCGACGCCGCTGACTTGGGCCAGTTCGTGTTTGAGGGACGCGAGTTCGGCGCCGCCGGCCATGTGGTCCGTCAGCTCTTCGAGGCTGACCTGGTCGCGGGAGGCGGACAGTTCCATGGTGCCGAGGCGCAGCACGCTGAAGTGGTCGCCGACCATGTAGGCGTGGTGGGGGTTGTGGGTGATGAAGATGACGCCGAGGCCCTTGTCGCGGGCGGCGGCGATGTACTTGAGCACCACACCGGACTGCTTGACGCCGAGGGCGGCGGTCGGCTCGTCCAGGATGAGGACGCGGGCGCCGAAGTAGACGGCGCGGGCGATGGCGACGCACTGGCGCTGGCCGCCGGAGAGCGTGCCGATGGGCTGCTCCAGGTCGTCCAGGACGATGCCCATCTCGCGCAGTTCGTGATCGGCGGTCTTCTTCATCGCCTCGATGTCGAGACGGCGTACGGGCCAGGGGCCCTTGGTCAGCTCGGAGCCGAGGAAGAAGTTGCGCCACACCGGCATCAGCGGGACGGTGGCGAGGTCCTGGTAGACGGTGGCGATGCCGCGGTCGAGTGCCTCGCGCGGTGTGCTGAAGCGGACGGGGGCGCCGTCGACGAGGAACTCGCCCTCGGTGTGCTGGTGCAGCCCGGAGATGATTTTGATGAGGGTGGACTTGCCGGCGCCGTTGTCACCGAGGACGCAGGTCACCTTGCCGGGCTGGACGGCGAGGCTGACGCCGTGCAGGGCGCGGATATTGCCGTAGGACTTGCCGGTGGACTTCAGCTCGACGACGGGGGAGCCGTCCTGGGCATTCGCGTCCTGGGGCCGGGCATCGTCGGGCGTGATGTGGTGGGTGGTTGTCATGGGGGTGGTCACCTCCGGGTGGCCGTTCGCTGGACCCACAGATTGATCAGGACGGCGCCGAGGAGCATCACGCCCAGGAACGCCTTGAACCAGTCGGGGTTCCAGCCGGCGTAGACGATGCCCTGCTGCACCATGCCGAACATGAACGCGCCGAAGAGCGGCCCGATCGCGGAGCCGTAGCCGCCGGTCAGCAGACAGCCGCCGATCACCGCCGCGGCGATGAAGATGAGCTCCTGGCCCACGCCCTCGCCGGATTGCACCGTGTTGAAGGAGAACAGCTGGTGCATGCCGACGAACCAGGCGCCGAAGCCGACCAGCATGAACAGCGAGATCTTGGTGAAGGTCACCGGCACGCCCACCGCCCGGGCAGACTGCTTGTTGCCGCCCACCGCGAAGATCCAGTTGCCGTACTTGGTGCGCAGCAGCACCCAGGTGGCGATGGCGGCGAAGACCAGCCACCACACGACCGTGATCTTCACCTGAATGCCGCCGACGCCGAACGACGAGGCGAAGACCTTCCTGGCCTGGTCGAAGCCGTCCATGTCGCTGATGTCGTCGGTGGCGACGTTACCGGTGACCAGCTTGGTCACGGCCAGGTTCACACCCTGCAGGATCAGGAAGGTGCCGAGGGTGACCAGGAAGCTGGGCAAACCGGTGCGCACCACCATCCAGCCGTTGAAGAAGCCGACTCCCACAGAGACCAGGAGCGCGACGATCACGCCCACCCACACGTTCATCGTGAGCTGGTAGGTCAGCATGCTCGCGGTGAGCGCCGAGGTGATGACCGCGACGCCGGACGACAGGTCGAACTCACCGCCGATCATCAGCAGCGCCACCGGGAGTGCCATGATCCCGATCGTCGATGACTGGTACAGGACCGTCGCCATCGAGCTGCCCTGACGGAGCGAGGGCGCCGCGATCAGGAAGAAGGCGAACACCGCCAGGGCGCCGAGGAAGACACCCACCTCGGGGCGGGCCAGCAGCCGTAGCGCCATCGGGCGCTGGGCAGTCCGGCCGTCGGTCTGCTTCGGGCCGGAGGCCGGCGGTGTGCTCACCGCCGGCTCAGCCTGCTGGGCCATACTCATCACCGGGTGCCCTTCGCGGCGAACTCGGAGACGGCGTCGACATTGGTCTTGTCGATGAAGGCCGGTCCGGTGAGGACGGGCGCCGTGCCGCCGCCGCTGACGTTGCCGTTGGTCTTGTAGAGCCAGAGCGAGTCGACGGAGAGGTAGCCCTGGAGGTAGGGCTGCTGGTCGACGGCGAACTCGACCTTGCCGTCCTGGACGGCCTTCACCAATTCCTTGTTGAGGTCGAAGGTGGCGAGCTTTGCCTTGCTGCCCGCGTCGGACAGGGACTGCACCGCGGTCAGCGCGATCGGCGCACCGAGGGTGACGACCTGGTCGATGGACGAGTCCTGCTTGAGCTTGGCGGTGATCGTCGACTTCACTGACGGCATGTCGGTGCCGTTGACGTAGAGAGTGTCCGTCTTGCCGCTGAAGCCCTTCTTCAGGCCGGCGCAGCGTGCCTCCAGGGCGACCTGCCCCTGCTCCTGGATCACGCACAGGGCGTGCTTGGCGCCGAGCTGGTTGAGCCGCTCGCCGAAGGCCTGACCGGCGATGTTCTCGTCCTGGCCGAAGTACTCGAGCATGCCGAGCTTCTTCCAGTCGTCCACACCGGAGTTGAAGCCGACGACCGGGATGCCTGCCGCCTTCGCCTTGGCCACGACGTTCTTCATGGCGTCCGGCTTGGCGGCGGTGAGGGCGATGCCGTCGACCTTCTGGTCGATCGCGTTCTGCACGAGGTTGGCCTGGTTTCCGGCGCTGGGGTCGCTGGAGTACACGAGCTTGATGTTGTCCTTGGCGGCGGCGGCCTGGGCGCCCTTGCGGACCAGGTCCCAGAAGGTGTCGCCGGGTGAGGCGTGGGTGACCATGGCCACGGTCATCCGCGGGGTGGTGGCCTTGCCCGCCGAGGCCGCCGCACCCCCTTCCTCGGACTTCTTCCCGCCCGAGCTGCTGGAACAGCCGGCGGCGAACAGGGTGCCGGCGAGGACGGTGGCCGTGAGAACGGCGACTCGGTGGTTTCTGTGCATGTCCCTTGTACCTCGCTGTGCTTGTCGGAGTGGAATCTTGGGTGGGCGTAAGCGCGTCCGACGTCATCGGCCGATGGCGGATCACCGAGGGGCGACGCGGTGCGCTGTGGTTTGCATGTGCCGTGCGCGGCGGTTCTTCTGCGGCAGTCGTAGGGGTGTGACCACCAGGTTTGCGACTGGAGCGCTTTAGTAGCGCGCTCTAGTTGGAGAGACTATGGAGCCGCTCTGCAGGGATGTCAACAGGTTTGTCAGGACGTACCAACAAAGTGTTCGGAATGAAATCGAGTGGTGGAACCGGCCACCAGGCGAGCGGACCGATCGCGTCGGGAGGTCGTCTCGGTGGGCCGGGCACCCGAAGGGTTCCGCGGGAGGCAGCCGCCCTCGCAAGACCGCTACTGCGGGTCCGGGGCGCGCTGGGTCCGGACCACCCGCCGTCAGCGGGTTCTGCTGCCAGGGCCTGCCGAAGGCCCTCCTGGTCGGAGACGGTCGACCACCGCCGAAGCAGGATGCGCCGCCGCTTCGCCGACGCGCGCGAGTGGGCACCGTCGGGGGGAGCCCCGTATCCGCCGTGCCGCTGCTTCCCAGCAGCGATACTGGATGCATGGACACGGCGATCACCCCTCGCGCCGAGGTGCCGCTACCGGTTCTACGCCGCCGCCAATGTGATCGCCAGTGTGGTGGCGGGGCTGGGGGCGGCCTTCGTCGGGGCGGCCTTCGCGGACGCGCTGTGGGGCTGAGTATCCCTACAGCGCGTGGGGCGCTCGTTCGTCTGCGGCGGATGGCTCCCGGCGAGTGCCGGCACCGTTCATGATGTATCGGTGGCCAACCGCATCAGCACAGCGATCTCCGTTGCCGGCGTCCTCGCCGGTGTGATGCTGCTCGTCGGCGTCGTTCGGGAGTACCGGGCCGGGGCGTCGGCTCTCTGGGCGGGGCTGGGGGCTGTGATCCTTCTGGCTGCCGTCGTCGCGCTCGTGCGCGACCTTCGCTGCTCGCGCGGTCCGAAGGCAGCTCCACCCGAGGCGTGACGACGCAGGCCGCTGGTCACTCCGCGCGGTGCAGGGCGAAGGTGGTGAGTACCGCGGCGTGGTCCGATGGCCAGTCGTTGCCGGCGACGTCGGGCCGAGCGCGTGGGGTGCCGCTGACGATGGTGTGGGAGTCGAGGACTTTCAGGTCCTGTCCGTTGTGGAGGACGTAGTCGATGCGGTCCTGGGGTTCGGGGCGGCTGCTGCCGTCCTCGTGTTCGGGGTGGATGGGGGACCAGGTGTGGCCGGGGTCCGGCGGCCGGGTCGGGGTGGGCCTCGCGGTAGGAGTCGCGCAGGCCGGCTTCCTCGGCGGCTTTCGTCACGGGCCATTCGACGTCCGGCCAGTCCAGGTGGGAGGGGGAGTTGAAGTCCCCGGTGAGAACCACTGGCGTGGTGGCGTCGGCCGCTTGGGCGATCCACCGCGGGGTGTCCCGCATCTGTGCGAGCCGTACCTCTTCGTGGGCGATCAGCTCGGCTGCGGGGAGGCCGTCGAAGGCGGCCTCGTAGGGCCCGTACGGTGTGTAGTGCAGGTGGGCGGTCCAGACATCGACCTCATACGCCTCCTCGATGCGGATGCGGGCACCGGCCGCGCCGTAGAAGCCGACGTCGGGGTCGCCGAGGCGGGCGACGATCGGGTGGCGGCTGATGACGCCGAGGTTCCGGCCCGCTGTGTGGTGGTGCAGGCGAGGGCCTCGGCGAGTTCCCGGGCCGCCGTGCCGCCTGTTTCCTGCAGGCCCACGATATCGGCCTCGGTGTCCAGGATGACCTTGAGCTGCTTGGCCCGGTGGTCGTCCACCTTCGTCCCGCCGTGCCAGAGGTTCCAGCTCAGCACGCGCAGCTCGCGGGGCAGCATCGCGCACAGCCGCTCCGGAGTGACCCCTTCGAGGCTGTCCAGGACCGTCCGCCGAGGCGCCGTGGCGATCGGGGCCAGGGGCGGCACCGCGAGCACCGCGCAGCCGGCGGCCTCGGCGGAGTTGACGCCGGTTGGGGTGTCCTCGACGGCGACGCAGCGGGCGGGGTCGGCACCGAGGGCGCGGCAGGCGGCGAGGTAGGGGTCGGGGGCGGGTTTGATGTGCTCGGTGTCGTCAGCGGTGACGGTGACGGCGAAGCGGCTGGGGCCGAGCACTTCCAGGACGGTGTCGGCGACCGCCCTGGGGGACGCGGTCACCAGGGCGGTGGGCACACCCTCGCGGGCTAGGGCGTCGAGCAGGTTGAGCGCGCCGGGGCGCGGCACGATGCCGGCGCGGACGCGGTCCGCGAACTCCCGGTGGAGCGTGCCGGCGAGGTCTGCGGCCGGTGCTCCGGTGACCGCGGCCAGCCAGGCGGCGGTGTGCTCGACCGGCCGGCCGAGTACCTTCGGCTGGTCCGCCTCGGTCAGGGAGCGCCCGGAGACCTTTTCCACGGCCTCCCACCACAGCCGCTCGGTGTCGACGAGCGTGCCGTCCATGTCGAACAGGACGGCCTGGAGGGGGAGTCGAGTCACGGTTGTCTCTTTCACGTGGGGGAGGGCTGTCGTCTTGCAGGTGGGGGATGGTGGGGTCGGCGCGCGTGTTCGGCCACCAGCACCGGCCGATCGGGCAGCGACACTTGTACGGCGGTCCCGGCACCGAGCGTGGCGGCTTGGTGCGTGGGCAGGTCGGCCTTGACCTCGGTGCCGTCCGCGAGCCGTACCGTGAGGCGGGTGGCCGCGCCGAGGTAGGCCGTGGCGACCACGCGGGCGTCGCCGTGCTCGTGCCCCGCGACGTGGAGCGCTTCGGGCCGCACCAGCACGTCCACCTCCGGCGTCGCGGGTGCCTGCCCGTCGACCGAGAGCCGCTGCCCGAGGACCTCGACCGTCGTGCCTCTTCTGCGTCGCCTCGACGCGTTCGGGCTGTTCACCGTCGGACTCGGGCGCAGCCAGCGGGCACCACGTACGCTGCTCCCAGGGACTCATCTCGCGCGGGAGTGCTCATGGCCACCGTCGATCCTCGTACGCAGGGGCGTGAGTCGTACGGGCGGCTGGCGTGGCGGGACGCGTATGAGCAGCTGCGGGCCGCCGACCGGGAGGGTCTGCTGGAGCCCGATGACCTTGACCGGATGGCGCGGTCGGCGTACCTGATCGGAGCCCTCGACGCGGCGGTCGAGAGCTGGGAGCGGGCCCATCACGCGTTCCTGGGCCGGGGGGACGTGGCGCCGGCCGTACGGTGTGCGTTCTGGATCGGCATCATCCTAGTCCTGCACGGTGAGCAGGCCCGCGGCGGCGGATGGCTCGCGCGGGCGGGACATCTCCTCGATGACGCCATCCTGGACTGCACCGAGCAGGGATACCTGCGCATCCCCGGGGCGCTGCGGGCTCTGGACGGCGGCGATCCCGAGTCGGCGCGCCGTTCGTTCGTGGAGATCACCGAGATCGCCGATCGGTTCGACGACGCCGACCTTCGGGCGTTCGGGATGCTGGGGCAGGGCCAGGCGCTTCTTGCGCGAGGGCGGGCGGTCCAGGGCGTCGTCCTGCTGGACGAGGCGATGGTGGCGGTGACCACGGGAGAGGTCTCACCTGTGGCCGCCGGGATCATCTACTGCGCCGTGATCATCGCCTGCCGCGGAATCTTCGACCTTGGTCGCGTGCAGGAGTGGACAGCGGCGCTGAGCCACTGGTGCGCCGTGCAGCAGAGCCTCAAGCCCTACCGGGGCCAGTGCCTGGTGCACCGCTCGGAGATCATGCAACTGCGCGGCGAGTGGGGCGATGCGATGGACGAGGCGCGGCTGGCGTGCGAGCATCTGGCCGCCCCGCCCGGTGGCCCGGCGATGGGCATGGCGCTGTACCAGCGTGCTGAACTCTTCCGTCTGCGCGGCGATTTCTCCCGGGCCGAAAGCTGCTACCGCGAGGCCAACGACTGGGGGCACTCGGCGCAGCCCGGCCTGGCTCTGCTCCGGCTGGCACAGGGCCGCATCGATGACGCCGCCGCCGCGATCCGCCGGACGCTCGCCGAGACCGAGGGGGCGGCACAGGAGCGGCCCGGGGTGCTGGCCGGCTCCGTGGAGATCGAGCTCGCCGCCGGTGACGTGGAGGCGGCTCAGGCCGCGGTGGACGAGCTCGGCAAGATCGCCTCCGGCTTCGACTCGCCGTATCTGCGGGCGGTGGTCGCGTACGCGCACGGGTCCGTCCTGCTGGCCGCGGGTGAGCCCGAGGCCGCCTGTGTCGCCCTGCGCCGCGCATGGACGGCCTGGCATGAGATCGACGCTCCGTTCGAAGCGGCACGGGTGCGGCTGCGGATGGCGCGCGCGTGCCGCCGGATCGGCGACCACGACACGGCCGAGATGGAGCTGGACACCGCCCACCGGGTCTTCGAGCAGCTGGGCGCCGTACCGGCGCTGGAGGAGGCACGGCAGCTCATGGGCCGAACCTCGTATCCGAGCCCTGGAGGTCTGACCCCTCGCGAGGTCGAGGTGCTCCGCCTGGTGGCGACCGGCGCGACCAACCGGGACATCGCGGACGGTCTTGTCATCAGCGAGAAGACGGTCGCCCGGCACGTGAGCAACATGTTCACCAAGCTGGGTGTCTCCTCACGGGCCGCGGCCACCGCGTACGCCTACGAGCACGACCTCGTGTAGGGCCCGGCGCCCTCTGCACAGAAATACCCACACGGCGCGCGGCGACCGAGTTGGTCAGTGTGACCGATGCGGCCACCGCTCTCGGACGCGGATTCTTTCCTCGTAGGCCCCACGGCTCTCGTGGCCCTGGCAGGCCACCGGGAAAGGAGGCCGTGATGAGCACCCCGGAGAGCACAACACGCCCGGAGCGGTCCGCCGGCCAGCAGACGCGCGACCAGCTCCTCGTCGCGATGCCGCTGAAGGAGCGACAGCTTCAGCTCGCAACCATATCCACCGCCGTTCTCGAGGGCGGTGACGGCCCGCCCGTCGTGCTGCTGCACGGCCAGGGTGAGTTCGCCGCATTGTGGATCAGGGTGATCCCCGACCTGGTCAGAACCCATCGGGTCATCGCGCCCGACCTGCCAGGCCACGGCGCATCGTCCGTACGCGACAACCGAATCGACACCGAAGTGGTCCTGAACTGGCTCGACGAGCTCATCGACCAGACCTGTCGAGGCAGGCCGCCTGTGGTGGTCGGCCACCTGCTCGGCGGCGCGATCGCCGCGCGGTACGCGGTGCACCACGGCGACCGCCTGGCCCATCTGATCCTGGTCGACACGCTGGGGCTCGCCGTGTTCCGGCCGGCGCCCAGCTTCGCCGCGCCCATGATGGGCTTCATCGCCCACCCCACCCCCAAAAGCAGGGACCGCCTGTTCAACCGGTGCTTCCTCGACATGGACCGAGTGGGCGAGCAGACAGGCCAGCAGTGGCAGCCGCTGCTGGACTACGCCCTGGACCGCGCCCGCACACCCAGCGTGCAGGCGGCGCTCCGCCGTATCGTCCCCAGGATCGCCATTCCTGCGATCCCCTCCGGCGATCTCAAGCGCATCGACGTCCCCACTGACTTGATCCACGGCCGTCACGCCCTCCAGGTGCCGCTGCGTGCCGCGGAGGCTGCGAGCGGCCGGTACGGATGGCCGTTGCACGTGATCGAAGACTGCCGGGACGACCCGGCAGTGGAGCGGCCGGAGGACTTCCTCGACGCGCTCCGCACCGCGCTGGGGTCATCGCGGAAGGCGGAACCGGCATGAACACGAAAATGTTCGAGGTCGCCGGGCTCGGCGGAGGGCATGTCGGCCTGACCTCTTCCCGGATCGAGCAACTCGGCACCCGGCTCGAAGGGCCCCTGCTCACGGCCGGCGACGAGGGCTGGGAGGAGGCCGTCCTGGTCTGGAACGCCATGGCGACAGCGAAACCGTCCCTGGTCATTCAGCCAACCTCGGCGCAGGACGTGGCCACGGCCATCCGATTCGCCGCGGACCACGGCCTGCTGCTGAGTATCAAGGGCGGGGGCCACAACATCGCCGGAACCGCACTCGCCGACGGCGGGCTGACCCTGGACATGTCCCGCATGCGTGAGGTGACCGTGGATCCGGCCGCCCGCCTCGCGCACGTCGGCCCGGGATGCCTCCTGCGGGACGTCGACCGGGCCACCCAGCAGTACGGCCTCGCGACGGTGCTCGGGTTCGTGTCCGAGACGGGAGTTGCCGGGCTGACCCTCGGGGGCGGATTCGGTTATCTGACGCGCCGGTTCGGCTGGGCGGCCGACAACCTGGAGCAGGTGGAGATCGTCATGGCGGACGGAAGGATCCGGACCGCCGACCGGGCGGAGAACCCGGATCTGTTCTGGGCGATCCGTGGCGGTGGCGGCAACTTCGGTGTCGTCACCCGCTTCACCTTCCGGCTGCACGAGGTCGGTCCCGTCATCACCGGCGGCCTGGCCGCCTGGAGCATCGACCGGGTGGACGACGTGCTCGCGACGTACCGGCACCTCACCGCGACCGCTCCCCGCGAGCTGACGACGGTGGCGATCATCCGGCTCGCTCCGCCCGCGCCGTTCGTCCCGGCAGAGTGGCACCTCAAACCCGTCGCCGCACTGCTCGTCTGCCACAGCGGCACGAACGCCGAGGCCGACCTCGCCCCGCTGCGCGCCCTTGGAGAACCGATCTTCAACCTGATCGGTGCGAAGCCGTACGTGGCCCAGCAGTCAATGCTCGACGCGATGGAGCCCAAGGGGTTGAACCAGTACTGGAAGGCAGAGTTCCTCCCCGATCTGCCGGGCGAGTACCTCCCCACCTTCCGGGACGCCGCGCTGGAGGTCGCTTCCCCTCTGTCCTTCTCCGTCATCTTCCACCTCGCGGGTGCGCTGAACGACCCCCACGGCGACGGCGGATCGGTCGGCAACCGGGAAGCCGAATTCATCAGCGGCTTCTCCGGAGTATGGCCTCCGCACACCGACGACGATGGGGTCGTGGCCGCTGTCCGCAAGGGATGGGAGAACATACATCCGTTCTCGACCGGCGGGAACTACGTCAACTTCCAACTGGCCTCGGACGAAGCCACCAGAACCGCAGACGCATACCGCGGCACCTATGAGCGCCTCCGTCAGATCAAGGCAGAGTACGACCGGGACAACCTCTTCCGGGTCAACCGCAACATTCGGCCGGGCAGATGAACGAGTACCGGGCCAGCCTCACCATGAGACTGGCTGCATAGGAAGGACTCCACAGTCCGAGGGGATTGACAACGACGTCGGTCCCCGGGTCGCAGCTCTTGCCGCTGGCGACCTCTGATCGCGCCGCTTGCCTTCGTGGCCGACATCGCGCACGCGGTCGGCGAGGCGGTGGCCCGGCACGGCGTGCGGCTCGCCTTCCACACCGAGTCCAACAGCACCCTCTGGTACGAGCGCGACGTCGACCTGTTCATGGCCCTCACCGACCCCCGCTACGTGTGGCTGTGCCCCGACTCCTGCCACATCGCCCTCGGCGGAGGAGACCCCGTCGCCCTCGCCCGCCGCCACACCCCGCGCATCGCGCTGGCGCACTGGAAGGACGCGGTCGGGCCGATCGACGCCGAACTCACCGTCGACGAAACGGTCTTCGCCCAGCAGCAGCCCTACATGACCGCCCTGGGCACCGGCATCGTGGACTGGAAGGGCTGGGCCGACGCGATGTCCCGCACGCCCGGCGCCGGCACCGTACTCATCGAACTGGACGAGGCCGCCGACCCGGTGGCCGCGCTGCGGGCGGGGACGGCCGTGGCGCGGCGGTGGGACCTCAGCGGCGTAGTCGGCAGCGCTCCACCCGCCCTCTTCGGGTGAGGGAGGCCGTCGGTCCCCGGGCCGCGCGCTCGTGTGCTCGGGCCACACCCTGCGGGGGGCCGACCGGCCGCCCGCAGCGCGGAATCGGGGTGGGGGTGGTGGCCCCACCACCACCCCGGGGGGTCGGGTGTGTGCCGGACAGCCCTCGTGGGAGCGGGGGCCGCTGGGAGAGGCTCTGCGTGTAGTCACCGACCGAGGGGGAGGGCGAGGTCTCATGGGCCCGCAACTCGTGCAGTTCAAGCGCTCACACAGCGGCCCGGCCGGCCCGGACGCGGTGGGCCGCCTGTGCCAGGGGCTCTTCGACTCGCTGCCGCGGGCCGACCAGCGCCGCAAAGCCGAGCTGTATGTGCGGGGGCTGCTGACGGCGGGCGGGCGCAAGACGATGCGCAACATCGCCGCGCACGCCGGGATGCCGGCCGGTGAGCAGAGCCTGCATCACTTCATCTCCTGTTCCACCTGGGACTGGCGGCCGGTCCGCGAAGCGCTCGCCGCGCAGCTGGACGGGCTGCTCAACCTCCGGGCCTGGGTGGTCAAGCCCATGGTGATCCCCAAGTCGGGGGCCCACTCGGTGGGCGTGGAGCGCAGGTTCGACGCGGAGTCGGGGCACATGGTCAACGGGCAGCAGGCGTTCGGCGCCTGGGCTGTCTCCGAGGGGGCGAGCGTGCCGGTGAGCTGGGCGCTGCACCTGCCGGAGGAGACCACGCTGGCGGGCTGTGCGGCCCGTGCGGCGCTCGACATCGCCGAGGCACGCTCGCTGCGCCGGCTGCCCGTGGTGGTGGACGCGGTCGACGGCGGACCGGAGCTGCTGCCGGACCGGCTGGGGGCGGCCGGTGTGCCGTTCATGATGGAGGTCGCCGCCGCCACCCCGCTGTATGTGACGGACCCCCGACTGCCGGGAGCACACGGGGCATTGGTGACGGCCGGGCGGGTGATGGAGGCGGCGGGTCCGCTGCGCAGGCCGGTCCGGTACGAGGACCGGGCGAACCGCTCCGTGGGGATCAGCTTTGTCGCCTCTCTCCAGGCGGAGCTCCCGGATCAGGCCGGTCCGCGGACGGCCGGTCGCCGTACCGCGCCCCGTCGGCCGCTGCTGCTCATCGGGGAGTGGGCGGAGGCCGGGCGCCGGCCCGATCGCTACTGGCTGACCGATCTGACGACTGCCCCGCCCGCGCTGCTGATGCGACTCGCCGAGTTGTCGCGCCGGATCGAGCGAGGCGCCGTCAACACGGCGGACCGGGTCGGTATGCGGGACTTCGAGGGGCGCTCCTTCCAGGGCTGGCACCGGCATGTCACCCTCGCGTCCGCCGCGCAGGCCGCCCTGGCGACGACGGCTCAGGCCACCGAGTGGGGCGGTGCCGGGCAGGGAAGGGGACACGCCATGCGCCCGGGGTTCGAGGGCGGCTTCGACCGGGCCGTCGACTTCGCGGGGATCGGCGCAGGCGGTGTCCTCGCCGGGGCGGCGCCCTTCGGCGGTGACGGCGCCCACGCGGAGCGCAGGCGCTCGGCATGACCGGGCCGGCCCTGGGGAGGGCGGGCGCCCCGGACGAGGTGCGCGGGCGGTGAAGTGGGCCCGTGGCTACGGCTGCTGTGCCGCCGAGTCCTCCGTGACGAGGGTGTCCCTGGTGCGGTGCAGCCGCAGGGCCAGCTGGACTTCGAGGGCGCGGGCCGGTTCCTGCCAGTCCTCGCCGAGCAGGGCGGTGATGCGCTCCAGGCGGCGCGAGACGGTGTTCGGATGGACGTGCAAGGACTCCGCCGCGTACGTGGGGCTGTTGCCCGACTCGAAGTACGACTCGAGCGTCTGGACGAGGTTGGTGAAGCGATGGGCGTCGTAGTCGATGACCGGGCCGATGGTGTGGGCGATGTACTCCGTCACGTTGCGGTGGTCGCCGAGCAGCAGGCCCAGGAAGCCGAGTTCCCTGGCAGAGGCCGTGGAGCCGCTGCCGCCGAGTGCGCTCAGAGCGCTGAGGCAGCGGAGCGCCTCGGAGTAGGTCGGTTCGACGTCCTCGATGCGCCCGGTGGGGCCGGCGGCGCCGACGGTCACCGGGTGGCCGAGCAGCGGGGACAGTTCCTGGGAGATCCGGCGGGCGGTGGCGCCGGGGTCCTCGGACGGCAGCAGCAGAACGAGGCAGCCGCTGCGCACGCTGGACAGGCCGCCGCAACGCAGCGCGTAGGAGGCGGCCCAGACCACGGCGCGGCCCTGGGAGCCGCCTTCGGGACGGATGACCACGACGGCGTGCGGGCTTTCCAGGTCGATGCCGAGGCTGCGGGCGCGGTCGCGCAGCTGGGGCAGCGGCCGTTGCGGAGTGCTGAGCAGGGCCTCGAAGAACTCGTCGCGCACCTGGCTCTCGGCGACCGCGGTGTTGCGCTGCATCAGCAGCAGAACTCCCGTGGTTCCGGCGGCGAGCCGCAGGAGGCGGAGCTCGTTCTCGGCCAGCGGCTCGGTGGCGTGCAGCAGGAGGCAGCCGAGCCGCTCGGCACCGGCCGTCACCGGGGCGAGCCAGCCGGTGTCCGTCAACTGGATGGGTTCGCCCGCCACCTGGGCCTCCAGCATTGCCTCGGCGACCGGCGCGAGGCCGTCCTCGGGGAGATCGCCGGTGGCGGCGAGGGTGCGGTTGCCGAGGTCGAGGACGGCGACCGCGCCGTCGAGGGCCTCGGCGGTCAGCGCGGTCAGCGCGGTGAGGCCGGACCCGTCGAGGAGCAGGTCGATCATGCGGCGGTGGACTTCGTTGACGCGGTGGGCGGCCGTGAGGTCGGACTTGGCCCTGGAGCCGTACTGCTCCAGAGTGGCTATGTCCGTGCGCGCCTGGCTGAGCACCCGCGCCTTCTCGATGGCCACGGTGGCGAGGTCGCCGAGCGAGGACATCAGCGCTATCTCGTCGGGGGTGAAGTGCCGGATGTTGCGGTCGGCCGAGTAGAGCACCCCGAAGGCGGCGTCGCGGTGGCGCAGGGGTACCGCGAGGAGGGCGTGGATGCCTTCGGCGTTGACGACCTCGTCGATCACCGGATGGTGGGTGATGCGTTCGTCGGCCATGTAG
Organism: Streptomyces sp. NPDC096046; assembly: GCF_040303285.1. Classification (NCBI taxonomy): domain Bacteria; kingdom Bacillati; phylum Actinomycetota; class Actinomycetes; order Kitasatosporales; family Streptomycetaceae; genus Streptomyces; species Streptomyces sp. NPDC096046. The sequence continues at coordinate 38,511 of NZ_JBEOSZ010000052.1, forward strand.
TCGGCGGTCCAGAAGGGGGCGGCCCCGTCCCGCGCGGCGCGGCCGAGACCGGCCTGTCCAGGCACCCGGAAGCCGACGGTCAGGGCGGTGGCGTGGCCGTCCGCCGTGCGTACGTAACTGTCGCCGGCTTCCTCGTCGTAGAAGCTGATGTACGCCATGTCGAGGTTGAGTAGCAGACGGGCGCGCCGGGTGATGACCTTGAGCAGGGCGTCGAGGTCGTACGGCAGCGTCAGGTCGCGGGCGGTGTCGACGAGGGCGGAGAGCCCGGCCTCGCGCTGCTGGCGACGGCCCAGCTGGGTGCGCACGGTGAGGGCGAGGGCCAATGCCTCTTTGAGAGAGTCGATTTCCTCCTCGCCAGCGCCTGCGCGACGGGCGGTGGTGACCAGCTCGTCATAGGCGGCCGCGGGCGCTTCCCGGGCAAGGAGTTCGAGCACTGAGAGAGCGCCGACATGGGTGGGGAGGGCGTCCAGTGTCAAGGCTCGTCCTCCGGGTCAGGAATGTTCGCGTTGAACAGCGGTGCCCATGGAGTGTAGGTGAGGTGTCGGATCATGGTCAATTGATAACTGTCCGTATTCATTAGCGGATCGGGTAACTCCGTATTGGGAGTTTCTTTGTGACTGCTTGATTGTTTTTGTGGTGGGGGTAGTGGCCCCAGCACCACTCGGAGCCCTCGGGTGTGTTGACAGCTCACCTTCCGCCCCCGGTGTCCGCCGACCCAGACTCTGAGGCATCGGGGCTCGCCGGAGCCCAAGGCGGAAACGCATCAGGGGGACACAGTCATGAGGCAGAACCAACTTCTGGACGAGTCGGCGCAGCAGGACTCCCAGGTCCGCGACTACGAGCGCTCACTGGCCCGCAGCGCGATGTCCCGCACCCGGGCGGACCGCCCCGACCAGTTCGACATGCGCGGCCGCACCTGGGACCTGCTCGACGAGGTGTTCGCCCCCATCTACTCGCCCAGCACGGGAATCGCGCTCGACTTCCTCGGCTGGACCGGGACGGTGTCGGCGCCCCGGACCGGCTCCATGCTGGAGATCGGCTGCGGCACCGGAATGATCGCGGTGACCGGAGCGCTGGCCGGCTGCGAACGGGTGGTCGCCTCCGACATCAACCCGCGGGCCGTCGCCAACGCCGCGCTCAACGCCGCCCGGCACCAGGTGGGTGACCGGGTCGAGGCCGTGCACAGCGACCTCTTCGACGGGCTCGACCCCGCCGAGCGCTTCGACCTGATCTTCTGGAGCTCCAACTACGTGCTGGCGCCCGAGGGCCACAGATACGGCTCGGTGCACGACGCCGCCTACGTCGACCCCGGGTACGCGGCGCACCGGCGGTTCCTCGCCGAGGCCGAGGACCGGCTGGCCCCGGGCGGCTCCGCGCTGCTGCACTTCAGCTCGCGCGGCGACCTGCGCGCGCTGCACGCGCTCGCCGCCGGCACCGGACGTGAACTGCGCACCCTGCGCTCCGCCGTCGTGCAGGAGGGCGAGTACCCGGTCGAGCACCTGCTGCTCGAGATCGTCCCGGCCGGCTGAGCGAAGACCCCGCACCCCCACCCCCCCACACCTTCGAAGCGAGGTCCCCGTGCGCACTCTTCTGGTCGACAACTACGACTCCTTCACCTACAACCTCTTCCACCAGATCGCCGAGGTCACCGGCCGGGATCCGGTGGTGCTGCGCAACGACGAGACGGCGTGGCGGCCGGAGTTGCTGGACGGCTTCGACGCGGTCGTGCTCTCGCCGGGTCCGGGCAGCCCCGAGCGCGCGGCGGACTTCGGTATCTGCCGGGACATCCTGGAGCAGGCGGACCTGCCGCTGCTCGGGATCTGCCTCGGCCACCAGGGCCTCGCCCAGGCACACGGTGGGCGGGTGGTGCGGGCGGCCGAACCCCGGCACGGCCGTACCTCGCCGGTGCTGCACGACGGGACGGGCCTGTTCTCCGGGCTGCCCTCGCCGTTCGAGGTGGTGCGTTACCACTCGCTGGCGGTCACCGACCTGCCGGCGGAACTGGAAGTGACCGCGTGGAGCGACGACGGGGTGGTCATGGGTCTAAGACACCTCGAACTCCCGCGCTGGGGAGTGCAGTTCCATCCCGAGTCGATCTGCACGACGCACGGACACGAGCTGATCCGGAACTTCCAGCGGCTGGTCGGCGAGCACCATGGCAAGCGGTTCACCGCCACCCGCCGATACGCCACTCGCGAAGGACTGCCCGCGGTGCGGGAGCAGGTCCCGGCGCCGGTGCCCGCCGAGCGCCGCAAGCTGCGGGTGATCGCCGACTTCCTCACCACCCGCTGGGACGACGAAGTGGTGTTCGACGAGCTGTTCCGGGACGGGCCGCACGCGTTCTGGCTGGACAGCAGCCGTACCGACAGCGCCGGCCGGTTCTCCTTCCTCGGGGACGCCGGCGGACCGCTCGCCCGGGTGGCGAGCGCCGACGTCGCCAGTGGCACGGTCACCGTGTCCGATGCCGACGGCGTCACCGAGCAGCTCGTCGCCGAGCACTTCCTCGACTGGATCGACCGGGACCTGCGTTCCCAGGACGTCCACGTCCCCGACCTGCCCTTCGACTTCGCGCTCGGCTGGGTCGGCTACCTCGGATACGAACTCAAGGCGCAGTGCGGCGGAGACCTGGGCCATCGGGCCGAACAGCCCGACGCCGTCATGGTGTTCGCCGACCGGGCGGTCGTCCTCGACCACCACACCGGCACCACCTATCTGCTCGCGCTCGCCGAGTCGGGCGACGAGGAGAGGGCCCGCGGCCGGCTGCGGGACACCGCCGACCGGCTCCGCGCCCTGGCCGACCGCCGGCTAGCCGACCCCTTGCCGCAACCGCCCCTGACCGGGCTGCGGCTGCGCCACGACCGGGACCGCTACCTCGCGCTCATCGAGGAGTGCCGTCAGGAGATCGCGGCGGGTGAGACGTACGAGGTGTGCCTGACCAACATGGCCGAGGCCGACGGGTCGCCCGACCCCTGGGAGACCTACCGGACGCTGCGCCGCTCGCACCCGGCGCCGTTCGGCGCGCTGCTGCGGTTCGGTGACCTCTCGGTGCTCAGCACCTCCCCCGAGCGGTTCGTGCGCGTCGGCTCCGACCACGTCGCCGAATCCCGGCCCATCAAGGGGACCCGGCCGCGTGGGGCGACCCGCGCCGAGGACGCGGAGATCCGCCGGGAGCTGGCCGGGCACGAGAAGGACCGCTCCGAGAACCTGATGATCGTCGACCTGGTCCGCAACGACCTGGGTCGGTGCGCGCGCACCGGCACCGTCGAGGCGGACGACATCTTCCGCGTCGAGACGTACGCGACCGTCCACCAGCTGGTCAGCACCGTACGGGCCGAACTGTGCGCGGAGCTGTCGGCCGTCGACTGTGTGCGCGCCGCCTTCCCCGGCGGCTCCATGACCGGGGCACCCAAACTGCGCACCATGCAGCTCATCGACCGCCTCGAAGCGGGACCGCGCGGCGTCTACGCGGGCGCCATCGGCTACTTCTCGCTCTCCGGCGCGACCGACCTGAGCATCGTCATCCGTACGATCGTGATGACCCCGGGACGGGTCGGCTACGGGATCGGCGGGGCCATCGTCGCGCTCTCCGACCCGGCGGAGGAGTTCGAGGAGACCGCGGTCAAGGCGGCCCCGCTGCTGGACCTCACCGACACGGGCTTCCCGGGCCGCGACACGGCCGCCGCGCAGGAGCGCAAGCGGGGCCTGGCCCCAGCGGCCGGCTGACCCGCACCTGCCGCGACCAGCCCGCCGACCGTGCCCCCGCCGCCCCGCGCGGGTCCGCGGACCCTCACCGGTCCACGGACCCGTACGGGGCGCGACGCGTGCGAGGCACCTGCCGCTCGCGCGGGGCACGTGGCCGCGCAGGCGGCGTTTCTTGCGGCTGCCGCCCGGCTGCCCGCCCGCGTGACGCGTTCGTGCGCGTCGCGTTGTGTGTGCCGGTAACCGTGACAGTAACCGTGACCGTGGTCGTGTCGTGCGTCCGGGGCGCCTTGCCGGTCGGGGGCACTCCGCTTCACCGGCCCACCCGCTCCAGTGCCCGGCCCACCGCGCTGACCAGCTCGTGCCAGGCCTCGTGCTGGCGGCGGGGTGCGGCCCGGCTCAGCTCGCGGACCCGGCCGGGCCAGTCCACACCCAGGTCGGCCAGGAGTTTCAGGTCCTCTCGGGCGCTGGGGACCCGGCCCGACAGGGTGTCACCCTCCATGGGGACGACCGTGCCGGACAGCAGGCGCAACCCCTCCGCGGTGAGCGACTGGACGGTTCCCTCGGCCACCAGCCCGCCCGCGAGACGTTCCGTCGACTCCCCGTCCACCGACCACACCAGACGGTGCGGCCGGGCTCCGGCCCGGACCAGTTCCCGCCAGCGCGGGGCGTCCAGCCTGCGTTCGTACGCGGTGAAGACCAGCCGGGCCACCGCGATGCCGACGCGTCGGCGCAGGGCCTCCGCGGTGCGGCCCGTGTGCGCGGCCAGCGCCCCCCGTACCGCCGACTCGATCTCGCTCACCGGAACATGTACGGCGGCCGGGATCCCTCCGGGCGCCAGCCCCGCGTCGCGAGCCCGCTCCAGGCCGAGCATCCAGGCGTCCAGGACGTCCTCGTACTGCTCTTCGCCGTAGACGGGGCCCACGGCGATACCGATCCCCTCGGCGAGACAGTCGCCCATCGCGGTCAGCCCCACCGCGTCGGCGGGCAGTCGCACCAGCAGGTTCGGCCTGTCCACGGCCCAGTGCAGCGAGCGGGCCTCGGCGAGCGCGGCGTCCGCGTCCAGCGTGTGGCCGATGGGGGCGCAGACCTGCCCCTCGGCGCCCCGGCTCCGCCGCCACAGCGGAAGCAGGGCATCACACACGGCCCTGGCCTCACGGCCGGACAGCGCGCGGGCGGTCTCCGCCGCGCCCGCACCGTACGCGTTCAACTCGCCCAGCTGGGTGAGCAGTTCGCCGCGGTCGAGCTGCGCGCCCAGTCCGTCGGACAGGCACCCGACGCCGGTGATGCCGTAGGTGGCCAGGGAGTGCGCCAGTTCCCCGTCGACGGACTGCCGGCGGCCGGCGCCCTCGAGCCACAGGGACACGCCTTCCGCGGCGAGTTGTCTCAGGGGATCGGCCGTCATCCTCGTACTCTCGGCCTCGGCCCATCGTCCGGGTGAGGGCATGGTCACAGGTCCCCCATTCCGCTGGGCGTTCGGATTCCTGCTATTGAGTCGAAAGATAGGGAGAGCGGGACGCCCCGGGCCAATCCGGTAAGCGATCCTTGTCAATTGCACGGGATATTTGGCGGGGATCTGACAAAGTCCATGACGGTTCTTTTACATCCCGCCCGGAGCGGACGAGGATCGACGGGCCCTCCCCGTCGCCGCCACGTCGGCCCCCGCCCGCGGCGCCGGGGCCGGGCCTTCAGGCGTTCACCGTCACCAGCCGGTTCTCCGGGTCGACCCGTACCTGGTGGTAGCCGTGCTCCAGCAGCTCCCGGTGCGGCCGTACCCGCGGGGCGCGGACCAGGACCCGCTTGAGCCAGCGGTCCGAGCCGTCGTAGCGGGCCCGGAAGGCCACCCGGCCGTGCACCACGGCGTCGTTGTCGACGATCAGCAGGTCCCCCGGCCGCAGCGGCACGATGAACCCGCACTCCTCGAACGCCTCGCCCAGCTGGCGATACGCCTCGGCGAACGCCGGGTCGTCGGTCAGCGCCCGGCTGTAGGACGGGTCGTAGCGCACGCACAGGCCCTCGTCCCCGTCCCACACGGTGGCCATGCCGATCCGCTCCTCGTGAGCGGCGTCCTGGTCCTCGTAGCTGTCGTCGGGCTCGATGACCAGCGCCGGCCGGCGCAGCTGCTCGACGGCGGCCGCGGGGAGCGGGGCCCGGCGGATGCCCGCCAGCCGGGTCCCGATGTCGTCGGGGTTGCGGATGCAGGCGAGCATCAGCAGATCGGCCCGCGACGGGTGGAAGCCGTCCTCGGTGTGCCAGGCGAGCGGCACGGTGCTGCTCGCGCCGACCTGCATCTCCTCGTAGCCGGGGCTGGGCAGGATGTTGTGCACGACCCGGCCGTCCTGCTGATCGGTCCAGCCGAAGACCCTGCCGAGCAGCCGGGCGGTGAGCGCCAGGGCCACGTCGTGCGCCGCGGAGTCGTCCGGGTCGGTGGTGGACCAGTGCGAGGGAGTCGGCCCCGGCTCGGCGAAGCCGTCGAACAGGCCGCGGACCACCCGGAATCCGTCGGCCGGGTCCGGGGAGCCGAGCCAGTCGCGCAGCGCCCCGGCGAGCGGCTCGGGCAGCTGCCACTCGGGGCGGCCGAGCACCGAGTCGCCGTGGGCGCCGGCCGCGACCCGCTCGGACACCGCCTCGGTGAACGCCTCTCGCAGGTGCTGGGGGACGCTGTGGACCTGGATCTCGGGCATGGTGGCCTCTCGGGTGAGGGTCGTGGGGGTGGGTTGGTCCGGGCCGGCCGGGCCAGGGTGCGTCCGGGCGGCGGGCGCCGCCGGTGGGGCGGCCCCGAGCTGCCCGCTCACAGGGCGCGGGCCACGGCGCGCAGCCGGTCCAGGGCCAGCTCCTGGTCGGACAGCAGGTGCTTGGCCCGGTTGCGTACGGAGGCCTCGGCCACGGCGGGCTCGTCGCGGGCCATCGCCACACCGATGCGCAGGGCGCTCCAGTGGTGCGCCACCCGGTCCACGGTGCGGGCCGCCTCGAGGAGCGCCGGGGAGTCGAACGCGCGAGCCGTCGCGGCCAGGTAGTCGCCGTGCACACCGGTCATGGCGAGGACCGCGCCGGTGACGATGAACGTCTCGTCGATCACCGACTCGTCACCGGCCGCCAGCCGGTCGCCCAGTTCGTCCAGGAACCGCTGCTGGCCCGCGAGGCCCGCGAGCTCCGGGCCGGCGTGGGAGGCCGCGAAGCCCCGCTCGTTGGTTTCGAGGACACTTCGGACGAAGTCCCGGTCGTGCGTGGGCACCTCACCGCCGACGCCGACCTCCAGCCAGCGGTTGGCCACCGGGTTGTCGGTGAAGAACAGGTCGCGGTCGTGCAGCACCGGGTTCGCCGAGTCGCGCGCGTCGGTGAACTGGCCGATCGGAATGGCCCCTTGGAAGCGCGGCGGCACCGGGTCGGCGATCAGGACCAGCTCGCGCTCGTCGTCGAAGCCGTACACGGTGAGCAGGTGGTTGGTGTGCACATCCCGGTAGGCCGGCCGGAACGGCAGGTGGAAGTTGTCCGCCGCGGCCGCGACCGGAGCGCCGGCCAGCACCGCGGCCCGCACCTCCTGCCAGCCCGACGCGGCGTCCTTCGGCCAGTGCCAGCGGGACCACACCGGGTGGTGCGGGGCCATGCTCTCCAGCAGGCCCTCGCGGTGCAGCGGGAAGAAGTACTCCTCACGGCGGATGTCCCCGGGCCGGTGGAAGAAGCCCCAGTGGGCGCCCAGAACCTGGAGCGGGTCCAGGCCGTGGTGCCGGAGCAGTACCCCCATGGTGGTGTGCAGGCAGTGCCCCAGGTCGTGGCGCCAGTGGGTGATGTCGGGCAGCTCCACCCTCATGCCTCTACCGTCCTTCGGGTCTCCAGGGTCATGGCGAACAGGTGCATGGCCGGGTTGTCGGGCAGTTCCACGGCCGTCACAGCACCGGGCACGGTGACCGGCACCCGCTGGGACCAGACGGACGGCAGCATGTTGTGCTGGGAGTGCCGGGGATACATGAGGTAGCGCGTGCGGAAGGCCAGCAGTTCGCCGAAGCGCTGGTCGGTCTCCGGCCAGAAGTCCGAGATCCGCAGCCACTGGCGGCGCGTCGCACCGTCCGCGTAGTGCAGCGTCAACTCGTCCTCGGTACGGCGTTCGGCGGCGGCCAGCACATGGATCCACTGGACGTCGGCAGCCGGGAGCCTCAGCAGCTGGCCCCGGCAGCGCAGGTTGTCCAGGGTGCTGCCGGCCGCGACGGGGCCCTGGTCGGGCAGCCGGAAGGGAGTGCCCTCCACGACCGCCTCGCCGTCCTCACCGGGCAGGCCTTCCGCGGGAAACGTATTGCCCCACACATTGAAACCACCGGTGGTGGGCCAACGCCTCGGCGCGGAAACGCCTTTTCCATTGAATAGGCCGTCCAGGGAGACCGGGATGAACTCTTCTTCTCCCACCCTCGGTCGATCGGCATCCACTAGGTTCGCCATATGAACCTCCTTGACAGTGCGATAGACATTGCATTCATGGGATTCGGTGCCGGTCCGTCAGTCACCGCCGAACTGGCGGGTCAGGTCGCGGCGGTCACGCGGGCCTCATTCGCCGATTCGGACCCGCTGCCGGGACTGCCGCGGCCGGACGGTGCCGTGGAGTCCGCCGAGGTGGTGACCGCCGATCTCGCGGCGGGCGCCGGCCTGTGGCTCGCCAGGGACGCGGACGGGGAACTCCTGGGCAGCATCCGTGCGATGCCCAAGGGCCCCGGGACCTGGGAGGTGCGCCGGCTCGGCGTGGCCCCCAAGGCCCTCGGTACGGGTCTCGCCCGGCGCCTGGTGCGCGCGCTGGAGGCCGACGCGGTCGCGGACGGCGCGGACCTGGTCGTCCTCGACGCCGTCGTGGAGCGCGGCAATCCAGCGGTGTACGCGCGACTCGGCTACCGGACCGTCCGCTACCTCCCCAACCCCGACAAGCCGCTCAGCGAGGTCACGATGGAGCGCGCGCTCGCCGGCCCCCCCGAGCCCGTCCGTCATCCGCAGCCGACTGGGACGCTGCCCGAGGGGGCCGCGCTGCTGGACTGGTTCGTCACCCAGGACGGCAGGACCGCCGCCGTCCTGGGGACGCATCGGGGACAGGACGAGTTCGCGGGCGTCGCCGCGCACGGTGCGCGGGTCGGCGGGACCGGACCGGTCCGGCACATCGGCACTGACGCGTGGGCGGGTCCGGCCGATGTGCGCGCGCGGTGGCGCGAGGTGCTGGCCGTCCACGCCGACAGCGTCGACGCGGACCCGGGGAGCGGGGACCTGCTGACCTTCGGCCGTGGCCCGGCCGGCGTCGCGCCCTTCCTGATGCCCCGTACGGTCGCCGACCCCGTCCTCGCGCTGTGCCGCATCAGCGCGAGGGAGCCGGCGCCCCGCCCGCCGGAGCGGGTCTGAGAACTCCCCGCCCTACCGCTCGAACGTCCCCTGGGCGGCATGCCGGACGACCTCCTCGGCGGCCTCGGCTATCCGCTCGGCGCTCACGCCGGCCAGCGCGAGCAGTTCGCGCTCGCTGCCGACCTCGTCGTGGAAGCCGTCCGGTACGCCGATCCGGCGCACCCGGCACGGCGACCGCTCGGCGGTCAGCTCGGTGACCGCCGAACCGAGGCCGCCGACCAGCACATGGTCCTCGACCGTCACCAGGCCGGCGGTCTCCCGGACCGCGGTGAGCACGGCTTCCTCGTCGAGTGGTTTGACGGTGTGCATGTTGAGGACCCGGGCGGCGATGCCGCGGCCGGCCAGCAGGTCGGCCGCGGCCAGCGCCTCGCAGACCGGCAGCGGCCCGGTCGCCACGATCGTCACGTCGTGGCCGGCACGCAGCAGGTCCGCCCTGCCGATCCGGAACTCGTACGGACCGTCGTGCACCAACGGGGTGGCCTTGCGTCCGAGCCGCACGTAGACCGGGCCGGGGAAGGCGGTGGTGTCGGCGATCGCCCGGATGACGTACTCGGTCTCCGCCGCGTCGGCCGGCACCACCACGGTCAGGTTCGGCAGCGTGCGCAGGATCGCCACGTCCTCGAGCGCGTGATGGGTGGGACCGTAGTGCGCGGCGGAGAAACCGCCGTGCGTGCCCACGATGCGCACCGGCAGGTTGTTGCCCGCGATGTCGACCTTCACCTGCTCACAGGCGCGGGTGGCGGCGAACGAGGCGATGGTGTTGGCGAACGGCACCAGGCCGTCCGCGGCGAGCCCGGCCGAGACGCCCATCAGATTCGCCTCGGCGATGCCCACGTTGACGTACTGGCCCGGAAGCGCGGCTTCGAAGGTGTCCTCGAGACCGCCCATGTCCGTGTCCACGGCGAAGATCCGCGGATCGGACGCGGCGAGGTCGAGCAGGACCGCCCGGTAGACGTCGCGGGACGCCCGCGCGTACGTCTCCTGCCAGAGGTCCGCGACAGCTGTTTCCTCGATGCCCTCGATGCCCTCGATGACGGTCACGGCTGCCTCCTCGAACGGGCCCGCAGACCGCCGAGCGCGCGCCGGTGCAGAGTCGGGCCGAGTTTCACCGAATGGGACTTCTTCTTGTCCTCGAACAATGGGACGCCCTTGCCCTTGACCGTTTCGGCGATCACCATCCTGGGCCGGTCGCCGGCGGCGGGCGGCGCGGTGAACACCGCGCGCAGGGCGTCCAGATCATGGCCGTCGACCTCGACGGTCTCCCAGCCGAAGCTGCGCCACTTGTCCGCCAGCGGCTCCAGGCCCAGCCGTTCCTCGGTGTGCCCGGTGATCTGGAGCCGGTTGCGGTCCACGACCGCGGTCAGGTTGCCGAGCCTGAGATGAGCCGCGGACATCGCGGCCTCCCACACCGAGCCCTCCTGGATCTCGCCGTCGCCCATCAGCACGAAGACCCTGCTGGTGCGGCCCTGGCGCCGGGCGGCGATGGCGCTGCCCACCCCGAGCGAGAGGCCGTGGCCCAGCGAGCCCGAGGGGAACTCCACGCCGGGCAGCCTGCGCAGCGGGTGCCCGGCGAGCCGCCCGCCGGTCACGCCGTACGAGGCGAGTTCCCCGGCGGGCAGGAAGCCCCGGGAGGCGAGCACGGCGTACAGGGCGGCGCTCGCGTGCCCCTTGCTGAGGATGAAGCGGTCGCGGTCGGCCCACTCGGGCTCATCGGGGCGAAGTCGCAGTACCTCGTTGTAGAGGACTGCCATCACGTCGGTCGCCGACAGGCTGCCGCCGATGTGGGTGCCGTCCGCGCTGGTGCCCATCTCCAGGACGCGTTCCCGGACCAGGTGGGCGAGTTCGGAGGTGGGAAGCGCGCAGAACGTGTCGGCTGCTTCGGAAACGGTGGTCATCGCTCAGACCCCCGCCTTCTCGGTGGCGCGCCAGGCGGGACGGGGGTCGATGCCGGCGGCCGCGGTGCCGAGCATGTCCAGATGGGTCCAGACCTTCTCGAAGCCGTCCGCGATGCGCTGCAGGACCGGGCCCGAGGAGGGGTTGAGGTGCCAGCGCTGCAGTGTCAGCGAGTCCTCGATGACCTCACAGGTGACCGGGAAGTCCTCGGCCCGGTGACCGAGTTCGCGAAAGGCGGGCTGGCCGGGCAGCGGCAGCACCTGGTACGGCTGCACCGGTATCCCCTCGGCGCGCAGTGCGCGGTGCAGGATCGAGCGCATGGCACCCGGCGCCACCCCGCCGTGGCCCATCGCGGCCGGGTCGAAGCGCAGCCGCAGGATGTGCCAGGCGTGGGTGCGATCGGCCGGGGTGTGCGGCACCACGAGGCCGGGCAGGTGCCGGATCCGGTCCAGGAACGCCTCGACGTTGCGGGTGCGGGCCGCGTGGTACTCGTCGAGCCGGGCGAGCTGGGCCCGGGCGAACGCGGCCTGGACGGCGCTCAGTTTCTCGTTGCCGGCCAGGAGGCGGGAGCGGTAGTCGCGCTCCTTGGCGCCCTGGAGCTGCTCGCCGAACTGGCGGCGCAGCTCCACCTGGCGGTGCAGACCGGCCGAGTCGGTGGTGACCAGTCCGCCTTCACCGCACGTGGGCAGGTTCTTGACCACGTTGAGGCTGAAGGTGGCGATGTCACCGAGCGAGCCGGTGCGGGCGCCCCGGTAGGTCGCCGCGTGGGACTGGGCCGCGTCCTCGACGAGCAGCAGCCCGTACCGGTCGGCGAGCGCCCGGAACGCGGCCATGTCGGCGGGCAGGCCGTGCAGATGGACCACCACGATGGCCCTGGTGCGGGGCGTGATCGCGGCCTCGGCGGCGACGGGGTCCATGCAGAAAGTGACCGGGTCGATGTCCACGAAGACCGGTCGCAGCTGCCGCTGTACGGGGCCGATGGCGCTGGCGACGAAGGTGAGGGCCGGTACGAGGACCTCGGCGCCCGGCTCGATTCCGCCGGCGGCGAGGGCCAGGGCGATGGCGGCGGTGCCGTTGGAGACGGCGGCGCAGTGCGCTGTGCCGACATAGCCGGCCCACTCCCGCTCCAGGAGCTGCACCTCGCCGTCGCTGTTGTTGGAGGTGAACTGTCCGCTGTCGAAGATCCGTAGGGCCGAGGCGCGCTCGGCGTCGGTGACCACCGGCCAGCCGATCAGCGCCGGGTCCGCGTCCTGGGGGGTCACCGTGCGGGTGCCGCCGAACATGGCGAGCTTGGACATGACGATCAGACTCCGATCGAGAGGCCGTCGGCCGCGGGAGCGCGGCCGACGCAGTCGGCGGTGTGCACGGCCATCCCGGCACGGTTCGGCAGTCGCAGCGCGAGCAGTTCCTCGCGGCGGGGCACCGGGACGCGGGCGGTGCGGCGGCCGTCGTCGGTGGTGCCGGTGGCGCGCAGCCACTCGGGGTCGGCGCCCTCGCGGTAGTGCAGCCACACCTCCTCGTCCAGCTCGGCGTCGTCGTCGAGCGAGACCAGCAGGCGGATCCAGTCGTAGTGGCCGGCCGGCACGGGCAGCAGGCTGCCGTCGCAGGCCAGGGGAGCGGCCAGCGGGATCGTGGTGACACGGGTGGGGCTCGTCTGCGTACTCATCGGGATCATCTCCAGGGCGTTGTGGGCCGCAGGGCGGTCGGGAAGCGTCGTCACCGGGGGTCCAGGCGGCCGAGGACGTAGTCGGCGTAGCGGCCGACCATGCCGGTGCCGAGGACGTCGATCGCGCCGTGGAACTCGGGTGTGTGGTTGACCTCGTTGACGAACACCTCGCCGTCCGGGCCCTCCAGGAGGTCCACGGCGAGCACGCCCTCGCCGATCGCCTCGGCGGTTGCGACCAGGAGCTTCTCCAGGTCGGGGGTGACTGGGCAGACCTGGGGGCGCCCGCCGCGCGCCGTGTTGGTACGCCAGTGGTCCGAGTACTTGTAGATCGCGCCGACCACCTCGCGGCCGAAGACGTAGGCCCGGATGTCACGCCCCGGCTTGTCGACGTACTCCTGGACGTATGTGATCTGGTGCTGGGTGCCGGTCAGCGCGGCCTTGTACTCGAGGATCGCCTCCGCCGTCTCGTGGTCCTTCAGCCGGGCACCGAGCCGGCCCCAGGAGCCGGTCAGCGGCTTGGTGACCGCCGGGTAGCCGAACTCGTCCAGGGCGTCGAGTGCCGCGTCGGGCGTGAGGCCGACCAGAACACGCGGGGTGGGGATGCCCGACTCCAGGAGCCGCAGCGTCGTGAGCAGTTTGTCGCCGCAGGTCGTGATGATGTCGTGGCTGTTCACCACCGTCAGTCCCGCGTGTTCCAGGAGGCGGGTCGCGTATACGTTGCGGGTGTGCGAGATCTCCCGGCTCAGCGCACCCCGGTAGGGCAGCCGCAGCCCGTCCGGGCGGAACACCGCGGCCCGGGAGTCGAGGAGCTCGTACGCCACCTTCCTGCGGTCGAACTCCTCCAGCAGCCGGCGCTCCTCGACCCGGATCCGCGAGTGGACCACGGCGATCGGGGCGTCCGGGTCGCCGTGGACGGCGGACAGGGTGGGTGTGGTGGATTCGGTCATCGCAATGCCCCCGCTTTCTCGCCGGCACCCACCGCAACCCCGCCGAGCGAATCGGCGAGGAGTCCGAGGGCGTCGGTCAGTACGTCGACAGAGAGCCGGTAGTCGCGCAGGTCGATGTGCTCGTGATCGGTGTGGTCCAGGCGCGCGTCGCCCGGACCGTAGGCGGCGACGGGACAACCCCAGTGCGGCACCACCACGTTCATGTCGGACGAGCCGAGCTTCACCTTGGGAACGGGCCGCAGGCCGCGGCCCCTGATCGCGGCGGTCAGCGCCCGCACCACCGGGTCGGTACGGGGCGAGCGGACCGCCTCGGTGCGCTCGACGACCGTGATGCGGCCGCCCGCGGCCCGCTCGCCGAGCCATTCGAGGAGGCCGTCGGTGTCGAAACCGGGCGGCATCCGGCACGAGATGTCGAGCGAAGCCCGCTCGATGTCGCCGGACATTCCCACCAGGGCCGGCAGCGCCTGCTCGAAGAACGGGGCGTCCGGGTGGAATCGGGCCAGCCGGTCCCGCAGCCGGGTCCAGAAACCGGTGGCGACCTCGGTGGCCTTCTCCTCGGGGCTGCTGGTGTGCGCGGCCGGCCGCTCGACCTCGTAGCGCAGCCGCAGGATGCCCTTGTAGCCCAGCACCACCCCGTCGACGCCGCTCGGCTCGCCGATCACCAGCGCGTCCGGGGCGTGCCGGTCGATCAGATGCAGCGCACCGCGCGATTCCCGCTCCTCCTCCACGGCCCCGACCACGACGATCCGCGCCCGCACTCCGGCGGCGGCGGCACGCGCGGCGCCCCAGGCCATCGCGGCGAGCGGGCCCTTCGCGTCGACGGTGCCGCGGCCGTGCAGCAGCTCACCGCGACGAGCGACGGGAAGGACGCCGGGGACCGTGTCGATGTGCCCGAGGAGCATGATGACCGGGCCGTCCACGGCGCCGGTCTCGCCGACGGCGTTGCCCGCCTCGTCGACGTACGCCGTGAAGCCCATGGCGCCGAGCCGCTGGACGAAGAGGTGTGCGGCGCTGTCCTCGTGTCCCGAGACGGAAGGCGTCGACACCAGGTCGAGCAGGAGGGGTACGGGGTCGGGCACGGAGTTCACCGTGGAGGAGCTGGGACGGCTCACGGCCGGGACTCCCGGCTGTCGGCGCCGATCGCGTTGTAGTCGCAGAGCAGCATGTCCCGTACGCCCTGGCCCGCGCCGTCGCCCGTGCGCGCGGTGATCGGCGTGACCTCGTGCATGATCGCCGAGTCGATCACGACCATCCCGTCCAGCGGGTCGGTCAGCGTCAGCCGGGTGTCGGGCAGTCCGTCGCGGTAGACGATCGACTCGCCGCCGGAGCAGTTGCGGCGGCCCAGGAGGTGCATGCCGATGTAGTCGTGCCCGTCGCGGTGCCGGCCCTCGGGGGTCGGCAGGCCGGGGGTCTCGCCCGCCACCGTGCGCACCAGGTGCAGTCCGATCTCCCACCGCCGGCGACTGTCTCCGGCGCCGATCAGCCGCAGCCCTTCGGCGAGCAGGTTCAGCAGGACCGGGTGCGAGAGGTCGGCCCGGCCGACCGGCTCGAAGTGCCGGGCCCTGCCCATGTGGATCGGGATGTGCTGGGCGGACTGCTGGAACCTGGCGTGCGGCAGCGGCGTGAACCGCGTGCCGTCCGCACCGGTCTCGGCCCGGACCCGGCCGTAGCGGCGGTAACGGTACGTGCTGCCGTCGGCCAGGTTCTCGTCCAGCACCAGGTCGTCCCAGAGTGCCTGGAAGGAGGCCAGTTCGGCCGGTGGGAAACGCTCGGGCGAGCGCGCCGCGCGAAGGACGGTGAAGCCTTCGCGGAAGAGCTCGGATCCTGTGACGTCGGTCGCCGTGGTGCGGTCCTCGGCGACGAGCAGGGGTGCGGTGGCCATACGGGGTTCTCCATTCGGCAGCCCGAGAACGACGGGCGGTGTCGAGGGGGCGGTACGGGTACGGGGGAGTGGTCTTCAGACGGCGAGGGCGTCCGCGCTCGGCTCGGCGCTCGCCTCCCCGCTTGACGCCGGGCTCGGCTCCGAGTCGCCGCCGAGCCCGGCGGCGAGCTGCTCGATGGTGTGGTTGCCGAGCAGGACGGCCAAGGGGACCGGTGAGCCGGCGTCCGAGAGGAGCTGGAACATCTGCACCGCGCGCAGTGAGTCACCGCCCACGTCGTAGAAGTCGTCCTGGACGCCGATGTCCCGCACCCCGAGTACCTCGGACCACAGCTCGGCGATGACCAGCTCCTCGGCGGTGCGCGGAGCTACGGACACTCGCTCGGTCACGTCGTGTGTGGGGGTGGGGAGTTGGTGGTGGTCGGTCTTGCCGTTGGGGAGTTGGGGGAGGTGGGGGAGGTGGGTGAGGTAGGTGG